>NZ_CP139368.1:3062822-3394233 GCF_034120055.1 Microbacterium rhizosphaerae
GAGGAGTGCAGGCAGAGCGGGTCAGATGTGCGGAAGCACCGCGCGGGCGTCGACCCCCGGCATCCCGGTCGCGGTCAGCAGGTCGACCGCCAGGGGGCGCAGGGCCGTGATGAGGTTCTGGTCGCCGACGGGGCCGTCCGGCAGGATCGCGACGGGATCCAGCCGGGACGCCACGGCGATCAGGGCCGCACGCGCCGCCGGCTGCAGCGCGATGTCGTCGAGGCTCTCGTCGACGACCGCGGCGCCGCGCATGAGCTCCGCCAGGAGGTCGGCGAGCAGAGGCCGCGGCTGCCCGTCCTCGCACGTGTACACGGCCCGCCGGGCGACCACCCGCAGGTTTCGGGTGGCGAAGTCCATCGACTGCAGGATCGCCCGGTGGCGCACGAGCTCCGACCGGTGCGGCCGCAGCCACGGCGAGAAAGCGGCGACGGCGAGACCCGAGTCGAGGGACGTGCGCCAGTCGTCGACCCTGGGTGCGATCGCACGCGCCTTCTCCAAGGCACGACCGGCGCGCAGGGCATCGCCGCGCCGGAGCGCCTGCACGAGGGTCGACCCCGCTCCCGCGGCCGCGGCGAAGACGACGTGGCCGTCACGGACCTCCTCGCGACGCGGATTGCGCGGGATGAGCGCCGTCGCGACGAGGGCGGCGATCCCGCCCACGATGCCGTCCATCAGCCGCGAGAACGGCTGGGTGGCGGGCAGGGTCATGACGATCACGGCCTGTATCCCGGCCATGATCGCGAACGGCGGATAGGCGGACAGGAAGCGCGCGACCACGAGCGTCACGGCGAGGGTCAGCGCGAGCTGCCACCATCCCGGCCCGGCCAGCAGGACGAACGCGTCGGCGATGAGGACGCCGAGCAGCATCCCGATCACGGTCTGCAGGACGCGCTTCGGCCGCGCGTCGCGGACCAGCCCCAGGCTCGAGATCGTGACGGTGGCCGCCAGCAGCGGAGCCGGGTGCCCGAGCACGTACCGAGCGAACGCCCACGCGGCCGTCGCGGCGACGGTGATCTGCACGATCGCGATCGCCGAGTCGCGCAGCCGCACCGCATTCGGGCGGACGTCGAGCCGAGCGCGCCACCCGGTCGGCACGGCAGCCGTCAGCGGCGCCGTCTCGTTCCCGCCCCCGCTCACCGGCCCACGGCGGTCATGTGCGCCGGCCGAGTCTCCGGATGCGGGGCACCCCTGCCGTCGCGCCCGCCTCCGGCGGCACGATCACGTGCTGTGCGGCGGCCACCGGGCCCTCCGCGGTGTCCACGACGAGGTCGCCGTCGACCGCGGCGGACCGGCGGATCACCGCGAGCGCGATCGGGCCGTCCTCGTAGTGGAGGGCGGCCGAGGTCACGACGCCGACGACGTTGTCCCCGGCACGCACCTCGTCGCCGCGCGCGGGAACGACGCCGTCGAGGTGCAGGGCGACGATGCGACGCGGCGGATGACCGAGGTTGTGCACCTTGGCGACCGTCTCCTGGCCGCGATAGCAGCCCTTGTCGAGGTGCACGGCGGTGCGCATCCAGTCGAGCTCGTGCGGCAGCGTGCGGTCGTCGATGTCGGTGATGCGTGGCCGCCAGGCCGCGACGCGCAGCGCATCGGCTGCGAGACCGCCCGCCAGCTCGCGCTCTCCACGGGCGGCCGCTGCCGCCAGCTCGGCGATCCGCTCGAGAGGGACGATGGCCTCGGCCCAGTCGCGACCGGGATGGTCGTCGGCATCCGCGTAGCCCCACCCGCCGGCGGACACGCCCGGCCACGGGTCGCGCCACACGACGTGCGCGGCGAGCGCGGCGACCGCGTCCTCTGTGCCGCCGACGACGGCGAGGTCGTCGCGCATGCGCGGATCGACGCGCAGCCGGAACCGCATCTTCCCAAGCCAGGCGAGCAGGTCGTCTGCGTCTGCGACGTCGGAGATGAGCCAGGTCGTCTCGCCGTCGTCGATCACGCCGGCGGCGTGCTCGACATGCCCCTGCGGATCGAGGATCAGCAGCTCCGTCGAATCGCCCGGTGCGAGCCTGGTCAGCGCCTGCGACGACAGCGAGTCGAGCCAGCTCAGCCGGTCCTCCCCCGTCACCGTCAGCACCCTGCGGTCGCCGAGGGGGGCGAGCGCGGCGCCCGACGCCAGCGCGCGCTGTTCGGCCAGCGGGTTGCCGACGTGCGTGAGGACGCCGTCCTCGAGGACCGCACCGGGAACGGCCGCGAGGGCGGCGACGACATCGGTCGTGGCGGTCTCCACGCGTCCCGTGACTTCGGACGCGCCCGCGGTGGGGGGAGGAGGTGCGGAGGCCATCAGTCGACCCGTGCCAGCCGGGCGGACGCATGGGCGGCGAGCTCGTGGCCGAGGGCGGCGACATCCCACGCCCACAGCAGGTGACCGTCGACGAGGCCGTACATGCGAGTGGCGGCGGCGTACGGGCGCGCCTGGGCCGGGCGCACGACGGCATCGGTCGCGATGTCGATGCGGGGACCCGAGATCTGGCCGAGGTACAGCTCGCTCACCCCGTCGGAGTGGACGATGGCCGCCTCGATGTCGAACCCACCCTGCGGCGTGCGCAGCAGCTCGACGTCGTCCACCGTGCGAGCCGGCGACGTGCCCGGTGCGGGCAGCAGGCCCGGGCCGGCATCCCCGTCGAGCGTCGGGCGGACCAGACGCCAGAAGCCGATCTCGGCGACCAGCGGCGTGCGCTGCGCGTCGTCGACACGGTCGCCCGGGCCGTCGCCGATCAGCCACGCGTTCGCGGAGTAGTTCAGGTAGTCCCCGCCGTCATGGCTGAAACTCACGCGATGCGCGAACGAGCCGGTGAAGTGCCGGTCCGCGGTGTCGTAGTCGATCACGCCGGTCCCCTCCCAGATGCCGATCAGCCACGACAGGGGCCCGAGGTCGGCGGGCAGGTCGGTGGGAAGGTCGATCACGACGCCTCCCCGATCAGCGCTGGCCGCGGTACAGGTTCTTGATCACGACGCCCGCGGTGAACAGGATGGCGAGCGACGCAAGCGCCAGAAGCCCGACGAAGAAGAGTTCCAGTGCGACGAGGTCCATGCCACAACTCTAGACCGGAACGATGGAGGCCAGTCCGAAGACGATCCCGACGATGCCGAGGACGAGGAGCGACCCCGCTGTGCTCATCGCGACGCGACGCAGGAAACCGTCGGGACGACCGACGGCGAGCTGCACAGCGAACGAGGCGATGATGACGGCGCCGAGGACGATCGTGAGCCAGGCGGCCCGCCATCCCGGAGGCGCGAAGATTCCGACCGCGACTCCCGCGACGGCCGCCGCCGCCCAGACGCCGACGATGCCGCCGAGGGTGCTGCGCGGCACGAGCGGAGGAGTCGACATGACGCCCATTCTCGCGCACCCGGAGGCATCGCCGCATCCCGCCGCGATCGCGTCCGCGAGCCGCACCAATATGATGAGGACACGGTGCCCGCCCGTCCGGGAGGTTCTTTGGCACAGCTCTTGGTCTTCAGCTCCGCGCCCGGCGGGAGCCTCGCGTTGCCGGCGCTCGAACTTCTGAGCCACCGCGTCCGCCAGATTCCCGCCCAGACCGCACAGCTCGCGAGTGCGCCCGGCGCCGACGTCGTCTTCATGGACGGTCGCAACGACCTCGCGCAGGCGAAGGCGCTGTGCCGGATCCTCGCGACCACGGGACACGAGGCGCCGGTCGTCCTCATCGTCACCGAGGGCGGGCTCGCCGCCGTCACGAGCGAGTGGGGCGTCGACGACGTCGTGCTCGTGAGCGCGGGCCCCGCCGAGGTGGATGCGCGCATCCGGCTCGTCATCGGACGTGCCGCGGCCGCGGCGTCGGCCGACACCAGCATCCAGACCAGCGGCATCACGATCGACGAAGCGTCCTACTCGGCCAAGGTCGGCGGTCGCGCCCTCGACCTCACGTACAAGGAGTTCCAGCTCCTGCACTTCTTCGCGACCCATCCGTCGCGCGTCTTCACCCGCGAGCAGCTGCTCAGCGAGGTCTGGGGATACGACTACTTCGGCGGAACGCGGACCGTCGATGTGCATGTCCGGCGGCTGCGGGCCAAGCTCGGCGACCTCGAGCAGCTCATCGGCACCGTGCGCAACGTCGGCTACCGGTTCAACGTGCACGAGGAAGAGCCCATCGCGGGCTGATTCCCGCTGTTAACCCGCGCGTCGCAAGCGCCTGCAATGATGTGGGGATGATCGAATCCGAGGTGCTCGATGCCGGTCTCGGCGATGCGGACGACGACGACTTCGACCTGGAGGAGGCGTACGACTCCGAGCTGCCGGAGAACCGCTACCTGGACCGCGAGCTGAGCTGGCTCGCGTTCAACCAGCGCGTGCTCGAGCTGGCCGAGGACCCGACGCAGCCGATCCTGGAGCGTGCCAACTTCCTCGCGATCTTCGGCAGCAACCTCGACGAGTTCTTCATGGTGCGCGTCGCCGGTCTGAAGCGCCGCATCATCACGGGCCTCGCCATCCCGACGAACGTGGGCCGCTCCCCCCAGGACGTGCTGGCGGACATCTCGGGCGAGGCGCACCGGCTGCAGCTGCGTCACGCGGACATCTGGCAGAACCTCGTGCGGCCGGGTCTCGCCGATGCCGGCATCCACATCACGACGTGGGATGCGCTCACCGCCGACGAGCGCGACGATCTGTACCGCTACTTCCAGACGCAGGTGTTCCCCGTCCTCATGCCCCTGGCCGTGGACCCCGCACATCCGTTCCCCTACATCTCCGGGCTGTCGCTGAACCTCGCGATCCGCATCCGCAACGCCCGCACCGGACGCCAGGAGTTCGCCCGCCTCAAGGTCCCGCCCATGCTTCCCCGCTTCGTCGAGGTGGCACGGACCGAGGAGGGCGTGAGCTATCTGCCGCTCGAGGACCTCATCTCCAACAACCTCGGCGACCTGTTCCCGGGCATGGAGGTGCTCGACCACCACGCCTTCCGCCTGACGCGCAACGAGGACGTCGTGATCGAGGAGGACGAGACCGAGAACCTCATCCAGGCGTTGGAGGCCGAGCTGCTCCGCCGCCGTTTCGGGCCGCCCATCCGCCTCGAGGTCACGGACGACATGGATGACGTGACCCTCGACCTCCTCATCAGCGAGCTCGCCATCACCGAGCAGGAGGTCTACCGCCTCCCCGGCCCGCTCGACCTGCAAGGGCTCTTCGACCTGTCGCGCGTCGACCGGCCGGACCTGAAATACCCGCCCCACGTGCCGACGACGCCGCTCGCCTTCCAGCCGGGCGACAACAACGAGCGCGCCGACATCTTCGCGGCGATCCGCAAGGCGGACGTGCTCGTGCATCACCCGTACGAGTCCTTCGCGACGAGCGTGCAGCTGTTCCTCGAGCAGGCGGCCAAGGACCCGCACGTGCTGGCCATCAAGCAGACGCTGTACCGCACGTCCGGCGACAGCCCGATCGTGCAGGCGCTGATCGACGCCGCCGAGGCCGGCAAGCAGGTGCTGGCGCTCGTCGAGGTGAAGGCGCGGTTCGACGAGGCCGCCAACATCGTCTGGGCCCGCAAGCTCGAGAAGGCCGGCGTGCACGTCGTCTACGGCCTCGTCGGCCTGAAGACGCACTGCAAGCTCGCGCTCGTGATCCGCCAGGAGGACAACGTCCTGCGCAGCTACAGTCACATCGGCACGGGCAACTACAACCCGAAGACGAGCCGCGTCTACGAGGACTTCGGCCTGTTCACCGTCGACGAGCAGGTCGGGCGGGACCTCACCCGGCTGTTCAACGAGCTCAGCGGCTACGCGATCGAGAAGAAGTTCAAGCGGCTCCTGGTCGCTCCCCTGCACCTGCGCAAGGGCCTGCTCCGGCTGATCGAGCGGGAGCGCCGCAACGCGCTCGCCGGCAAGGAGTCCGGCATCCGCATCAAGGTGAACTCCATCGTCGACGAGCAGATCATCGACGCGCTGTACCGTGCGAGCCAGCAAGGGGTTCCCGTCGAGGTCTTCGTGCGCGGCATCTGCGGACTGAAGCCGGGAGTGGAGGGCCTGAGCGAGAACATCAAGGTACGCAGCATCCTGGGCCGCTACCTGGAGCACTCGCGCATCTTCGCGTTCCGCAACGATGGCGATCCGCAGATCTACATCGGCAGCGCGGACATGATGCACCGCAACCTCGACCGACGCGTCGAGGCGCTCGTGCGGGTCACCGCGCCGGCGCACATCAAGGAGCTCGAGGACCTCTTCTCCGTCGCGATGAGCGACGGCACGAGTTCGTGGCACCTGGGACCCGACGGGGAGTGGACGAGGCACCGCGTCGACGACGAGGGCAAGCCGCTCGTCGACCTGCAGGACAGGACGATGCGCGCGGTGCACCGTCGGCGCCGCGCGCGGGCGGTGCGATGACGGACACCGCTGTCTACGCCGCCGGCGGTGTCGTGTGGCGCCGCGTGGACGGCAAGCTGATGATCCTCGTGATCCATCGCACGGCGTACGCCGACGTCACCCTCCCGAAGGGAAAGGTCGACCCGGGCGAGACGCTGGCCGAGACCGCGGTGCGCGAGATCCTCGAAGAGACGGGGATCCGCGTGGCCCTGGGCATCCCGGTCGGAGTCTCGAGATATCGGATGCCGAGCAAGCGCCAGAAGATCGTCCACTACTGGGCCGCCGAGGCCACCGACGATGCCATCCGGTCGTCCGTGTTCGTGCCGAACAAGGAGATCGCGGCGCTCGAGTGGGTCACCCCGAAGCGAGCCCGCGGCTACCTCAGCTATCCGGTGGACGTCGAGATCCTCGAGAACTTCCTCAAGTTCGTCGGCGACGGCGTGCTCGAGACGTTCCCCGTGGTCGTGCTGCGGCACTCGCGCTCCGTGCCGCGCGAGGGGTGGAAGCAGGCCGACATGCTTCGTCCGCTGAGCGCACGCGGTGCGCGTCAGGCCAAGTCCGTCGCCGGCCCGCTGCAGGCGTTCGGCGTGCGCAAGATCATCTCGAGCGACGCCGTGCGGTGCGTGACGACCGTCACCCCGCTGGCGGCGGCGACGGGCCGACGCATCGAGCGCACACCGCTCCTGGGGCAGGACGCCTGGGAGAAGGGCGAGGCCGACGTGCGGGCCGTCATCGGCAAGCGCGTGCGCAAGCGCACACCGGCCGTCCTGTGCAGCCACGGCCCTGTGCTGCCGGACATCCTCAGCGAGATCGCCCTCGCGACCGGCACACTGCGCGGCTCGTACCTCGGCAGCGCGTCGGCGCTCGAGATGGGCGCGTTCTCGGTCGTCCACCTGTCGGCGACCAACCCCGGCTCCGGCATCGTCGCGATCGAGACGCACGAACCGAAGGACTGAGGCAGAGCCCGCATGAGTGCGCCGGCGATGACCGCGCTCGAGGACCTGCGCACCGCGTGGGAAGCGGTGCCCGCTGGAACGCGCAGGCGCGAGGTCGCGTGGGCGCTGCTGCGGGGGCTCGTCGGCGACGTGCCGATCGCGAACCCCTGCCCGTTCTGCGGAGGCCCGCATGGCCCCGTGCAGCTGCCCGGATCGCCGTGGCGGGCGAGCGTCTCGTACGCCGGCGACCTCGCCGTCGTCGGCGTGGTCCCTTCCGCGGGCGTCGGCGCCTTCGGGCTCGATGCGGAGATCGCCACGGTTGCCTGTGGTCTCGGCGTGCGCGCGTGGACGCGCGTCGAGGCGGCGCTGAAGGCGGACGGCCGCGGCATCCGGGTCGATCCGCAGACCGTCGTCGTGACCGGGGATGCGGACGGGTGGAGCGCGGTCGTGCCGGGTCCGGACGCCGAGCCGCGTGTCTTTCGCGGACGGGATGCTGCGGCCCCCGCCGGCGTGCTCATCAGCGTCGCTCTGCGCGAGCTCTCCCACGGATAGCCGTCACGGCAGGGCGGGCAGCGGCAGGCGGTCGATCCACTGCTCCAGCAGGCCGCTCTGGCCCGTGCCCGCGACGAGAGCCCGGAAGTCGTCGGTCGTGACGAGGCTGTGCCGGTGCCGTCCGGTCCACGCCCGCAGGAGGTCGAAGAACGCCGCATCCCCGATGGTCGTGCGCAGCGCATGCAGCGTGAGGGCGCCGCGCTTGTAGATCACGTCGTCGAACATGCGGTCGGGCCCCGGGTCGGTGATCAGCAGATCCTGCGGCATGCCCTTCAGGCGCGCGTGGTGCCAGCGGGCGAGATGGTCGGCGGTCACCCCTCCCGACGCCTCCGACCAGATCCATTCGGCGTAGCACGCGAACCCCTCGTTGAGCCAGATGTCCTCCCAGCGCGCGAGGCCGACGCTGTTGCCGAACCACTGGTGAGCCAGCTCGTGGGCGACGAGCCGATGGGATGCCGCATCCAGATGATTGGCTCCGAAGGTCGCCAGACCCTGCGCCTCCAGCGGGATCTCCAGCTCGTCGGGCGTGATCACGATCGTGCACGCCTCCTGCGGGTAGGCGCCGAACGCGTCCGCGAAGACCTGCAGCATCCGCGGCACGTCGGCGAACGCCGCACGCACCGGGGCCGCGAGCGCCGCGGGGTGGGCGAGGGTGATGGGGACGGGTCCGTAGAGAACCGTCTCGCGATACATGCCGATGTGCGCCGCGACGAGGTAGGTCGCGGTGGGGACACGGGACTCGAAGATCGCGGTGGTCAGGCCGCCCGTGCGGCCGACCGAGGTGCGGACGCCCGTCGCGATCGGGGTGTACGGGGCGTCGGTGCGCAGCGTGATGCGGTACGAGGCCCGGTCGTCGGGACGGTCGTTGCACGGGAACCAGGTCGGGGCTCCGATGGGCTGCGAGGCGACCAGCGCGCCGTCCTCGAGCTCCTCCCATCCGATCGCCCCCCATCGCGTACGCCGGGGCGCGGGGGCGCCGGCGTAGGCGATGTCCACCGAGAATGCCTCACCCGCCCGCAGCGGGGCCGGGGGCGTCACACGCAGGGTGCGCTGACTCTGCCGGAACGTCGTGCGGCGGTCGCCGTCGACCCGCACGCGGGAGGCGCGCAGACCGATGAAGTCGAGCGAGAACGACGGCAGCGGCTGGGCGGCGATCGCGTTGACGATCGCCCGACCCTCGAGGCGGTTGACGCGCACGCGATACGACAGGTCGAGCTCGTACGACTCCACGTCGAAGGACGGGTCGCCGCTCTGTGGCGTGTACCGGTCGCTCACGACGACTGGTACGAGCGGACCTTCACCGCACGCCAGGGGCCGATCGGGTTGCCGCTCCATCTGCTGCCCACCGGCACGGTCTCGCCGCGCATGACGAGGGACGCGGGGCCGACCGTGGCGTGGGCGCCGATCGTGGCTGCGGGCAGGATCACGCTGTGCGGGCCGAGGGTCGCTCCGACCTCGAGTTCGACGGCATCCATGCTCATGATTCGATCATGGAACAGGTGGGTCTGCACAACGCACCCGCGGTTCACGGTCGCGCCGTCGCCGAGCGTGACGAGATCGGGCTCCGGCAGCCAGTAGCTGTCGCACCAGACCCCGCGGCCGATCGTGGAGCCGAGGCTGCGCAGCCACATGGCGAGGGCCGGCGTGCCGGTGGCCGCACGGGCGAACCAGGGAGCGGCCACCATCTCGGTGAAGGTGTCGGACACCTCGGTGCGCCAGACGAAGCTCGACCAGAGAGGCTTCTCCCCCGCGTGGATCGGGCCGACGACGATCCACTTCACGATCGTCGACACCGCGGCCGCGAGCGCCCCGGCGACGAGCATGATCAGTCCCGACAGCACGAGCGTCCACCAGGGCCCGATCGTCTCGACGAGCGCGGCCAGCGCGAACAGGACGAGCAGGCCGATGGCGCACGTCACGAACACGGGGATGACGCGGCACAGCTCCCACAGGGAGCGCGCCACCTTCAGGCGCAGCGGCGGGTTGTAGGTGCGGGAGTCGTCGCCCGCGGCCGACAGCCGCCGCAGGCGCACGGCCGGCGAGCCGAGCCACGACGACCCGGGCTTCGCCTTGACCGGCGCCGACGAGAGCACGGCGACGAGTCCGTCGCGCGGCACGCGGTGGCCGGGCGCCGCCATCCCCGAGTTGCCGAGGAAGGCGCGCTTGCCGATGCGGACCGGCCCGACCCGCAGCCATCCCGCGTGCAGTTCGTAGGAGGCGACCATCGTGTCGTCGGCGAGGAATGCGCCGTCCTCGATGTGCGTCATCGACGGGATGAGCAGAACGGTGGATGCCTCGACATCCCGGCCGACGTGGGCGCCCAGCATCCGCAGCCACACGGGCGTGAAGAGGCTCGAGTAGAGCGGGAACAGGATCGTGCGCGCCGAGTCGAGGAGCCGCTCGGTGGTCCACGCCTGCCACGCGACGCGGCTGCGGACCGGGTACGTGCCCGCGACCAGTCCGATGGACATGAGCCGCACGAGCACGACGACGAGCACGGCGAACACGACTCCGACGACCAGGGTCGCCGGGATGAGCCAGACGAAAGCTCGGCCCATCGCCTCGCCGAGATCGCCGGACCCGCGCATCCCGGCCGCGAGCACGAGCGCACCGACGGCGAACGAGACGAGCGGCAGCAGCGCGAGCGTCACGGCCGACACCGCGTACGCATACAGCCATCGGGTGCGATGGGGCGGGCGCTCGGCCGGCCAGTCGACCGCCGTGCCGCCCACGCGCTCGGCCGGCGAGCCCGCCCAGGTCTGATCCGCCCGCACACGCCCGAACACGGCGGAACCGGGGGCGATCTCGGCGCGCCTGCCGATGCGGGTCCCCGGCGCGAGGGTGCTGCGGGCGCCCACGGTCGCCTGCGCGCCGATGCGGATGCCGCCGACGCGCAGCACGTCGCCGTCGATCCAGTAGCCGCGCAGGTCGACCTCGGGTTCGACGGATGCGCCGTCGCCGATCTCGAGCATCCCGGTGATGGGCGGCATCGTGTGCATGTCGACGTCCCGCCCGATCCGCGCACCCAGCGCGCGGGCGTAGTACGTCACCCACGGCGCGCCGGCGAGGCCGACGGCATCCACCTGATCCGAGATCTGCTCGGCCAGCCACAGCCGCATGTGCACGGCGCCGCCGCGCGGGTAGTCGCCGGCAGCGAGGCCGACCAGGAGCAGGCGCGCCGCTGCGACCGACACCGCCATGCGGCCGAACGGCGTCGCGAAGATCACGAGACCGATGATGATCGCCCACCACGGCGCCGAAGGCAGGGCCTCGAAGCCGGGCACGAGCCGCAGCAGCGAGCTCGCGGTCAGGAGGTACAGCAGCCATCGGACGCCGGTGAGGATGAACAGCGGGACGCCGGCGAGAGTCTGCACCCACTGGGTCGTGCGCGGGGTCGGCGCGGGACGGTGGAAGGCCACCTCGTCCTCAGAGTCGAGGAAGGGTCCGAGAGCCTTGGCCATCGCCCCGAGGCGCGGTACGTCGTAGATGTCGGCGACGGAGAACTCGGGCACCTTCACGCGCAGGCGCGAGACGAGCTGGGCCGCCGCGAGGGAGCCGCCGCCGAGGTCGAAGAAGTCCGCCTTGCGATCGGGGACGGGGATGCCCAGCACGGCCTGCCACTGCTCGGCGAGCCAGGCCTCGGCGGGGCTGAGTCCCGGCGCGGGCGCCTCGACGCCGGGCAGGGGCCACGGCAGCGCCGCGCGGTCGACCTTGCCCGACGTGCGCACGGGCAGCTCGTCGACGACGGCCAGCAGGGGGACGATCGCCGCGGGGAGCCGTTCGGCCAGGTGCGCACGCGCCGCCGCGCGGTCGAAGCCCGACGCATCCCCCGCGGCGACCGCCAGGTAGCCGACGAGCACCGGGACGCCCGCCTCCGTCGTGCGCACGGCCGCGGCTGCGCCGCTCACTCCGGGCAGATCCTGCAGGGCGGATTCGACCTCGCCGAGCTCGATACGCCGGCCGCCGACCTTGACCTGGTCGTCGGCGCGGCCCTGGAAGATCAGTCCTTCGGGCTCGTAGCGCGCGAGGTCGCCGGAGCGGTAGGCGCGCTCCCACCCGAGCGCGGGCATCGGCGCGTACTTCTCGCGATCCTTCGCCGGGTCCAGGTAGCGCGCGAGCCCCACGCCGCCGATGATGAGCTCGCCGGCCTCTCCCGGCGCCACCCGCCGGCCCTCGGCATCCACGACGGCCAGTGCCCAGCCGTCGAGCGGCAGCCCGATCCGAACGGGACCGACGCCGTCCATCATCGACGCGCACGCGACGACCGTCGCCTCCGTCGGCCCGTACGTGTTCCACACCTCGCGGCCCTCGGCCACGAGCCGGGCCGCGAGCTCCGGCGGCACGGCCTCGCCGCCGAAGATGAGCAGGCGCACGTTCTCGATCGACTCCACGGGCCACATCGCCGCGAGGGTCGGCACCGTCGAGACGACCGTGATGCCCTGGCGGATGAGCCAGGGAGCGAGGTCCTCGCCGGACCGCACGAGGGCGCGCGGCGCGGGCACGAGGCACGCGCCGTGGCGCCAGGCGAGCCACATCTCCTCACACGAGGCGTCGAACGCCACTGACAGGCCGGCCAGCACCCGGTCGCCGGGGCCGAGCGGCGCGTCCCGCAGGAACAGGCCCGCCTCCGCATCCGCGAACGCGGCCGCGGACCGGTGGGAGACTGCCACGCCTTTGGGCACGCCGGTCGATCCGGACGTGAAGATGATCCAGGCATCGTCGGCAGGCGTCGGCGGGTCCGAGGGAGCGGCCCGCGTGCCGGGACGCGGCGCCTGCCCGTCGAACAGCGGCGACACGACGACCTCGGCCGCGACACCCGCGGCGACGTCCTCTGCGACCGGCGTGTACACGCCTCCCGCACCGATGATGCCCCGCACCTTCGCCTCCCCGAACACGAGGCGCGCGCGCTCGTCGGGGTCGTCCGCATCGACCGGCACGTACGCGGCGCCGGCCGCGATCACCCCGAGGATCGAGACGTACAGCTCCTTGGCGCCCGACGGCACGCGCACGCCGACGCGGTCGCCGCGCCGGACGCCGGCATCCTGCAGCCGCGCCGCCGTTGCGCCGACAGAGGCCATCAGCTCGCGATAGCTGAGGACGACGGATCCGTCGTCGATGGCGGATGCTTCGGGATGCCGACGCGCCGTGTCGCGCAGGATGTCGAGGAGGGTGCGCGGCGGCGGCGCGGCATCCGTCCGATCCAGCACCCGCTGGCCGTCCTCAGCGGTGGCGGGGCCACCCGGCGCGGCGGAGCCCACCGTCAGGAGAGCAGCTCTACGAGTCGCGCCTTGCTCAGGCGCGAGTACCCCGTGAAGCCCGCGTCGCGGGCACGGGCGCGCAGTTCTGCGACCGTCAGGGAGGCGAGCTCCGGCTCGGCCTCCGCGACGGGGGCGCCATCCGGCTCCGCATCGAGGGCTTCCTCGATCTCCTCGTCGAGCTCGGCCTCGGCCTCGGCCCGGGCCGCTTCGAACTCGTCCTCCTCGGCCTCCTCGATCGCTTCGACGCGTGCGACGTCGTCGAGGACCTCCTCGAGCTCCGCTGCGGCAGCATCCTCGGCGGCGTCCTCGACCGCCTCCGCGACGACCTCCTCCAGGACCGCCTCCTCGAACTGCGCTTCGAGCGCCTCCTCGGTTGCGGCGGCCTCCATGATGTCCTCGAGGACG
The DNA here is from genome assembly GCF_034120055.1 of Microbacterium rhizosphaerae. Lineage (NCBI taxonomy): Bacteria > Bacillati > Actinomycetota > Actinomycetes > Micrococcales > Microbacteriaceae > Microbacterium > Microbacterium rhizosphaerae. Next base: position 3,076,288 of record NZ_CP139368.1, read on the forward strand.
ACCTCGTCGACGACCTCCTGGAGCACCCGGTCCAGCTCCTCGTCCGTCACCGTCTGATCGATCGCGATGACCTCGACGACGACGCCGGTCGGCGTCTCGGCCTTCCTCGACTTCTTCGCCTTCTCTGCGGCCTTGCGGGCGGCCTTCTCGGCGGCCGCCGACGTCTTGGCCTTCTTCGCTGCTCTGGCGTCGGCGCGCTCGGCCTCCGCCTTGCGGAGCGCCTTGTCCGTCGCCGCGAGGACGCGGTCGGTGGCCTTCTCGGCCTGCTTGCGCACGCGCTTCGGATGCCGCCGCACCGCCTTCTTCGACGTGTCCGCGACGTCGATCGCGTCGGATGCCGCGGCTCGCAGCTTCTTCGCCTGGGGGCGCGGGAGTCCCTTGGCCACCTTCTTCGCGGTCGTCGCGGCGCCTGCGGCGTCTTCCAAGGCGTCGAACGCCTTCCGCTCTGCCTTCGTGGTCTTCGCCATGCCGCATACGCTAGCGGAGCGATCTCGCCGGTTCGAGTGGGTCCGCAACCGGATGCCGCATTTCTCATGGCCCGAGATTCCGCGCCGTCGCGCGGTCGTTCACCTTCCGTTCACCATTACGGCGGACTCCGGTAAGAGTGCGTGTCTACCGTCGCATTCAGCCCTGCACCGGGCGAACCACTGCAACAGTGAAGGACTTCGAATGAAGATCAACCGAATCGCGCAGGTCGGCGCGATCGCTGCCATCGCGGCACTCGCCCTCGCGGGATGCTCGTCGGGCCCGAGCAGCAGCGGCTCCACCTCGAGCGCAAGCGCCTCGCCGACGGACTCGGCGGTGAACGTCACTCTCGACACGAGCCTCACCGGCACCATCGCCGCGGGCGGTTCGAGCGCCCAGGCCAACGCGCAGGCTGCGTGGACGGCCGCCTACACGGCCTCGGTCAAGGGCGTCACCGTCAACTACGACAAGTCGCAGGGCTCCGGCGGCGGCGTGACCAACTTCCTGAGCGGCGCGTACGACTTCGCCGGCTCCGACGCACCGCTCTCGGCCGACGAGACGGCGAAGTCGAAGACCCTCTGCGCCCCCGGCGGCATCGACATTCCGATCTACCTCGACGGCGTCTCGATCATCTTCAACGTCCCCGGCGTGAAGACCCTGAAGCTGAGCGGTGCGACCATCGCGAACATCTTCAACCTGAAGATCACCGACTGGTCCGACCCGGCCATCACCAAGGACAACGGCACGGCGCTCCCGGCGGGCCCGATCACGACCGTCGCCCGCTCGGACGGCTCCGGCACCACCGCGAACTTCACGAACTACCTCGCCGCGACGCAGTCGGCCGCGTGGCCCTACCCGGCCGGCAAGCAGTGGCCGGTCAGCGGCAACGTCTCGCTCCAGAAGGGCGGCTCGGGCGTCGTCGCGACCGTCAAGGCGGGCACCGGCACGATCGGCTACGCCGACCACTCGGCGATCGGCGACCTGAGCGCTGCATCGATCCTCCAGGACGGCACCGCCATCGCCTTCAGCCCCGAGGCCGTCGCGAAGACGTACGCGGTCGCCGCTGTCACCGCCTCGAACGGTGTACCCGGTGACCTGTCGAAGAAGTTCGACTACTCGAAGCTGACCGCCGAGACCTACCCGATCCCGCTGCTGTCGTACGCCGTCACGTGCAGCACCTTCAAGGACGCGAAGCAGGCCACACTGACGAAGTCGTACCTCGGCTACATCGCCAGCACGCTCGGCCAGCAGATCTCGGCGAAGAACGCCGGCTCGGCTCCGCTGCCGAGCGAGGCACTCGCTGAGGCGCAGACGTCGATCGGCGGCATCAAGTAGAGTCCCGTCCGGTCCGCCGTCCCGCGACACTCAGGTGTCGCGGCCGGCGGACCGGATCTCGTCGTTCCGACCGGCGTCCCGGCAACGGAGGGACCCGGGAGCCCAGCGCGACACACTGAACCCGACAGGAAGATGCAGATGCGACTCGAGATGGCCATCCATGGCTGACACCGCGATCCGACCACCGGCCCGTGCCGCGATGTCCCGTGAGCGCGGCCGTCGCACGGGCGACCGCGTGTTCCTCGGACTCTCCGCCGCCTCCGCGTCACTGATCCTCGTGATCCTCGCGGGCGTGGCGATCTTCCTCATCATCCAGGGCATTCCCGCGATCACCGCGGACTGGCCGGCCACCAAGGATCTGGCGTCGATCCAGAACCCCGCCGGCGTCCCGTGGCCGAGCTTCTGGGCGTACGTCGGCCCGCTCCTGTGGGGCAGCATCTGGTCGGGACTCATCGCGATCGTCCTCGGCGCACCGGTCGCGATCGGCATCGCCCTGTTCACCTCGCACTACGCGCCGCGCCGCATCGCCGGCGCTCTCGGCTACATCGTCGATCTGCTCGCGGCCGTCCCGTCGATCGTCTTCGGCCTGTGGGGCATCGTCGTCATCCGACCGCTGCTCCTGCCGCTGTCCGACTTCCTCAACCACTACTTCGGCTGGATCCCGCTCTTCGCGGGGCCCGTCTCGACCACCGGTTCGACGATGCTCGCCGGCGGCGTCGTGCTCGCGGTCATGATCCTGCCGATCGTGACCTCGATCACGCGCGAGATCTTCCTGCAGACGCCACGGCTCCACGAGGAGGCGGCTCTCGCCCTGGGGGCGACCCGCTGGGAGATGATCCGGCTCGCCGTCCTCCCCTACGCGCGCAGCGGCATGGTGTCGGCGACTCTGCTCGGCGTCGGACGGGCCATCGGCGAGACGATGGCGTTCGCGCTGATCGTCTCCCCGTCGATCCGGTACTCGGTGCAGATCCTCACCGACGGATACAACTCGCAGACCATCGCGGCCAACATCGTCAACAACTGGGGCGTCGCCACCGAGATCCAGCGCTCGGCGCTCATCGGCACCGGCCTCATGCTCTTCGTCATCTCGTTCGGCGTCAACTTCCTGGCCCGCTACATCATCTCCGCCAGCGGACCCGACGCGAAGCGACGCAGCCGGACGCCGAGGAAGGCAGGAAAGCCCGCATGAGCGCTCCCACCTCCACGCGCCCGCCGGTGAACCGCCCCGTGTCCAAGAAGGATCTGACCACCGGTCAGCTCCCCCGCTTCATCGAGCCGATCCTGCTCGGGATCGTCGCGGTGGTCGTCGCACTCGTGCTGTTCGTCATCACGCAGCACCTGAACATCGCGGTCTGGCTGGTCTTCACAGCGGTCGTCTACCTGATCGCCATCGGCTTCAGCTCCTCGATCGTGGAGAACCGCCGCAAGGCCACCGACCGCGTCGTGCGAGGGGTCGTCACCTCGTTCTTCCTCCTCGCTCTGGCACCGCTGATCTCCACCCTGTGGACGGTCGTCAGCAAGGGCATCGGCATCCTGAGCTGGCAGTTCATCACGAGCGTCGGCGGCTCGACCTTCAACCCGCAGACGCTGACGGTGACCTTCACCCCCGGCGCGTGGCAGGCGATCGTCGGAACCTTCATCATCACCGGCATCGCGACGATCATCTCGGTGCCGATCGGCATCCTCACGGCCGTCTTCCTCACCGAGTACTCCCTGCCGAGCAACCCCATGCGTCGCGCGATCACCTTCCTCGTCGACGTCATGACCGGCATCCCGTCGATCGTCGCCGGTCTGTTCGCCTTCTCGCTGGCGTCGGTGATCGTCGGCCCGAAGGCGTTCAGCGGGTTCTCGGCATCCATCGCCCTGTGCGTGCTGATGATCCCGATCGTCGTGCGCTCGACCGAGGAGATGATCCGGCTCGTTCCCGCGGACCTGCGCGAGGCGTCGCTGGCGCTGGGCGTGCCGCGGTCGAACACGATCCTCAAGGTCGTGCTGCGCACAGCGGCGAGCGGTATCGTGACCGGCGTCGTCCTCGCCGTCGCGCGTGTCGTCGGCGAGACCGCCCCGATCTTCATCGCGGCGAGCTTCACCGACAACTTCAACGCCAACCCGTTCAACGGGCCGATGCAGACCCTGCCGGTGATGGCGTACACGGGATGGGCCTTCCCCGGGAAGGACATCGCGGCCTCTCAGGCGCAGGCGTGGGGTGCAGCGCTGCTGCTCGTCATCCTGGTCGTCATCTTCAATCTCATCGCCCGAATCGCCGCGAAGATGTTCGCGCCGAAGGCCCGCTAAGCAAGGAAGGCACCTGGTGTCCAAAAGCATCGAAGTCAAGGATCTGAACGTCTACTACGGCGACTTCCTCGCCGTGGAGGGCGTCTCCATGGACATCGAACCGCGCAGCGTGACAGCCTTCATCGGACCGTCCGGCTGCGGCAAGTCCACGTTCCTGCGCACGCTCAACCGCATGCACGAGGTCATTCCCGGCGCCCGCGTCGAGGGCGAGGTCCTCCTCGACGGCGACGACCTGTACGGCCCGAACGTCGACCCGGTCGCGGTGCGCCGCGACGTCGGCATGGTGTTCCAGCGCCCGAACCCGTTCCCCACGATGTCGATCCGCGACAACGTGCTCGCGGGTGTGCGACTGAACTCCAAGCGCATCCCGAAGTCCGACGCCGACGCCCTCGTCGAGAAATCCCTCAAGGGCGCGAACCTCTGGAACGAGGTCAAGGACCGCCTCGAGAAGCCGGGCGCCGGCCTCTCCGGCGGGCAGCAGCAGCGCCTGTGCATCGCGCGCGCGATCGCCGTTTCGCCCGACGTGCTCCTCATGGACGAGCCGTGCTCGGCTCTCGACCCCATCTCGACCTACGCGATCGAGGAGCTGATCGAGGAGCTCAAGGAGCAGTACACGATCGTCATCGTCACGCACAACATGCAGCAGGCTTCCCGCGTCTCGGACAAGACGGCGTTCTTCAACATCGCCGGCACCGGCAAGCCGGGCAAGCTCATCGAATACAGCGACACCCGCACGATCTTCACGACGCCGTCCGTGCAGGCGACCGAGGACTACGTGTCGGGTCGCTTCGGGTGAACGGTCCCGCCGCGTCGTGACGGATGCCCCTCGGCCGATGGCCGAGGGGCACCACTGTCCCCAGCCGAACTAGCCGTCGAGTCCGATCCGGATGCCGGCGAACAGCGGGTTCACCTTCGCGTCCCGCGTGCCGAGCGGGGCGAGGTGGTAGGACTTCTCGATCGTCGCGAGGATCGAGGTCGTGTCGTACTGCGTGTGGTCGACACCGGATGCCGCGAACTTCGCGCTCACGAGCAGTGCGGGGATGCGGGTTCCCGGGCCCCACTTGTCGACGACCGGAGGCGCCACGTGGTCGGCCTGGCCGCCGAACTCGTCGTAGGTCACGACGACGAGCGTGCTCTTCGCGTCCGGCCCCGTCGTGATCGTCTTCAGCAGGTCGACCAGGTGGTCGCTGCCGTCCGGCTCACTGGCGTATCCGGGGTGCTCGTTCTCCGCGCCGTAGGGCTTCACGAAGCTGACGGTGGGCAGCGTGCCGTTCTGCGCTGCGGCGATGAACTTCGTCTCGTCCAGCAGGTGGTCGCGACCAGGCTGGCCGGGTGCGTAGGCCGCGAAGTAGTTGAACGGCTGGTGGTGGTACTGGAAGAGCGGGCCCGGGGTGCCTCCTGGCGCCGTCGCTTGGTCCCACCCGCCCGAGTACCAGTTCCACGAGATGCCCGCGGCGGTCATGCGGTCGCCGATGTTCGGGTACTTCGTGTCGTCGATGAGCGGCAGCTGGGCCCCGCCCCCGTGCGGTGCCGACGCCGGCTGGATCGTGTTGACGGCGAAGTTGCCGCACGCGGCGGAGTAGTCGTTGCCGCCGTCCGGGCAGGCCACCGTCCACTGGGTGTTCTTCACCGGGCTCGTCGCGTGGTACTGCGGGTAGCTGGCGGGCATGCCGTTGCTGTCCACGACCGAGTTGTTGACGGTCGCCGTGGTGTCCAGCGGCGTGCGGGCGGCGATCAGCCACTGGTGGTTGAGGAACGAGCCGCCGAACGCCGCCTGGAAGAAGTCGTCGGCCAGCACGTAGTTCGGCGCGCCTGCGCTGTGCAGGTACTGGTAGATCGGCAGCTTCGTGGTGTCGTACTGCCCCTGGGTGAGACCCACGGCGTCGGAACCGGTCGTGTACCGGTTCATCAGGCCGCCGTTCTCCTGGTACTGGTCCTCGTAGAAGCGGTGCACGAGGTCGCGCGTGCACCCTCCCGGCTCGCCGGTTCCCTTCAGCACGCCGTTCGCGGCGAAGACGCCCGGCACCGGACACGTGGTGTCCGTGGGCGAGATGTAGTCGTCGATGGTGAACGTGTGGTTGGTGAACGCGCTCGCGATGCCGTGCGCCGCATCCATGCAGCTCGCCGGCAGCGGCGGCGAGGCGAGGTTGACGTCGACCTGCGGCAGGCAGCTGTACGTCGTGCCGTCCTGAGCGATCTGCGGGACGCTCTGCGTGCCGTCGACCGCCTGACCGTTGACCGAGCCCCAGCCGCCGTAGAGGTTGTCGAACGAGTGGTTCTCCTCGTAGATCACCACCAGGTGCTTGAACCCGCCGGGGATGGTCGAGGGCTGGCCGTGGCCGGGCGAACCCCCACCGGGATCGCCGAGCGCGGCGGCCGATGGCGCGAGGGTGCCGGCGACGGCGAGCGCGGCGATCGTGGCGAGGACGGTGAAACGCTTGGACACGGGACTGCCTCCTGAGGATGGAGCCTGGGCGACGGCATCGGCGCCGTGCGGCCGCTGGTCGCTTCTCTGCGAAACGTCTAGGCGATCGCTGAGATTACGCCGAGCCACCGACCGGGGCAAGGGGGTTTCCCGGGTCGATCCGGGCGGGTCAGTCGCGCGGGCTCAGCAGGTAGTCGTTGAGGTCGGCGGTGAGGGACGCGTCGACGGCGAGGGGCCTGTCGTCGATGCTCCGGATGGGCGCTGCGAGCCGCACGCTCGACACGAGCCACGCGGCATCCACGCGCTGCAGCCGGGCAGCCGGGATCGAGTCGTAGGCCGTCTCGAACCCGAGTTCCTCGAGACGGGTGAACAGGCTCAGCTGAGTCGTGCCGTGCAGGATGCCTGCCCCCGGCGCCGGCGTCGCGAAGCGGTCGCCGGTGCGCAGGATGACGGATGACGTCGGCCCCTCGAGGACGATCCCGTCCGACGAGACGAAGATCGCGTCATCTGCCCCGCGACGCCTCGCCTCGCGGATCGCGGCCATGTTCACGGCGTAGGAGAGCGTCTTGGCGCCCAGGAGAAGCCACGGGGCGCGATCGGGCGCGCCGCTGTCCAGGCCGCGGTCGAGGGTCACCACGCGGATGCCGGTGGTGCGGGCGGCGCGGAAGTCCGCGGCCTCGGTCGCCGTCACCCACGCCGTCGGCGCCGGGCCATGCTCGATGCCCCGGCTGAGGATGAGCTTGATCACCGACTCCCCCGGCGGGCACTCGGCCGCCGCCCGGGCGACGGCCTGCTGCCACTGCAGCCGATGCGGCGCCGGCAGATCGCACAGCCCGGCGGAGTGCGCGAGCCGTTCGAGGTGGGGGATGACCTCCTGGGCGTGCCCGTCGACGACGCCGATCGACTCGAAGATGCCGTCGCCGCGCTGCGTGCTGAGCTCGCCGACGCTCAGTGCGGGGGCCGCCGGGTCGACGACGGTGAAGGTGTCGGAGAAATCTGTGCGGGAGTCGTCGGATGCCGCGGGCTCGATCATGAGCGCGAAACGCCAGGTCATGACTCCGAGCCTAGGGCCGGGAATGCGTGCAGCCACCGGTCCGTTAGACTGTATCGGCCGGGCCGCAGTAACCCCGGGCTCCATCTTCTGCCGCTGCGAGCGGCCTTGCGCCGAGAGGCGTTCTGCGGCCCGGCACCATCTTCTCCCCTGGTTCTGCAGGCGACGCGGTCTCGCGTCAGGTGAGGGAGTCCCGCCGCCAGAGGGCTGCGCACGAGGTGAGATCCTCGGCATACGTCGCGAGTCGCAGCGCGCGCGTCGTCAGCGTCGAGGCGCGCTCCGGCTCGGTCGGCTCGTAGTCGTCGGCGAGGTGCGTCGCGCCCGTCGCCTGGACGCGGCAGAAGGCGGCGGCACGGTCGAGGGCGACGGCGAAGTCGCCGTCGAAGAGGCCGCGCATGATCATGTCGATGAGCGCGACGAGTTCGTCCGGTCCCGCAGGGCTGGGAGCACCCGCGATCACCTCGTCGGCGGAGCTGAGCTCGGCACGGCCGCGGGCGTAGAGCAGCGCGGCGGTGTGCGGGTCGTCGTGGATCATGAGCTGAAGCAGGTACAGGCGCCACAGCGCACCGGGAAGGGATCGGGCCGGCGAGCGCGACCACAGCTCGGCGATGTCGTCGATCCCGTGCTCGCCCGTGTACGAGACGAGCCGCTCGACGGTGCCCGCATCCGGATCCGCCCGGACGCGCGCGAGCAGGGCCGCAGCGGTCGAATGCGCGACCCGCGACACCTCGGCGGGGTCTTCGGCCGCGAACAGCCGATCGAACAGCTCGGCGGGGCGCCGCACCGGCTTGTGGTACTCCCGGGATGGATCTGTCATCCGTTCCAGGGTACCGGCGGGCCCGGGTACGCGGCCCGACGCCCGCCGTCGCCGGACGCGAGGGCGGGCGGCGGGCGGGCCTCAGGCGGCCTGGTTGATGCGGATGTGGTTGCCCGCGGGGTCGCGGAACGCGCAGTCGCGCGGGCCCCAGGGCTGCACCTTGGGCTCCTGCAGCACCTCGGCGCCGGCCGCGCGCACGCGCTCGAACGTCGCGTCGAGGTCTGTCGTGTTGAACACGATCGGCCCGGGGCCCGACCCCTTGACGACGAGGCGCTGCAGCGCGTCGCCGTCCTCGGGCGAGCGTCCGGCGCCGGGGTCGGAGAGGACGAGCATGAGACCGGGCTGGCCCGAGAAGCCGAGCGACACCCAGCGGTGGCCGTCCGAGGAGACGTCGTTGACGAGCTCGAGCCCGAGCGCATCGCGGTAGAAGTCGATCGCCGCGTCGACGTCGTCGACGGTCAGCGGGCTGTAGGAGAGGCTGATGTCTGTCATGCCCGCAACGCTACGAGGATGCGGACACGGATGCTTCTCCGATCCTGCTCAGCCCGAACGGCATCGGCCGCGTCAGCACCATCGCCATGCACGACGGCATCGCCTCCACGGCCTCGTGCGGGCGCGCACGGTAGGCACTCGGCGTCTCGCCGACGAGCCGCGTGAAAGTCGAGCTGAATGAGCCGAGGGAGGTCGCACCGACCGCGGTGCACGCATCCGTCACGCTCATCCCGTCGCGCAGCAGCGCCATCGCGCGCTCGATGCGCCGTGTCATCAGGTAGGCGTAGGGCGTCTCGCCGTACGCGGTCTTGAACTCCCGGCTGAAGTGCGCCGGCGACATCAGCGCCGCAGCGGCCATGGTCGGGACATCGAGCGGGTCGGCGTACTGCCGGTCCATGAGGTCGCGCGCGCGGCGGAGGAAGCGGAGGGTCTCGACCGACTGCGGCGGATTGCCCGGGGACGCTGCATCGGATGCCACCTTCCGACCCTAACGCCGGGTGCGGACGCGGTGCGCACGGACGCACGTCCGCCGCGCGGCCATTCGGTCGAACTCGGGTAGTGGCTTAGACTTCCGAGAAGTGCCGCACACCTCTTCTGGTGCTGCCGGGCCTCTAGCTCAATGGCAGAGCTGCGGACTTTTAATCCGTAGGTTGTGGGTTCGAGTCCCACGGGGCCCACTTATCTCGTATCGATCAGGCGTTGAGCTCTTCGAGGACGAAGGACAGCTCGTCGCCGAAGGCGCACTCGAGCAGTTCCTCGATGTTGCGGCCGTGCTTGAGCTCGAGCGGAAGGCCGGACGCGATCAGGGTGTTGATGAGCATGCCCTGGGCGATGAAGGCCATCGCCTCCTCCGCGGGCATGACGTCGCGCAGGCGGTCGTAGATGCGCATGAAGCCGGCGCGTGCGACGGGCCCGATGCCCGCGTCGTGTCCGAGGATGAACCCCTGCATCAATGAGAGCAGCACCCCGCGATCGGTCTTGACGAGCGACACGTACGCGTCGCCGATGAAAGGCCGGAAGTCCTCGGTCCCCTCCGGGGCCGCCGCGATCGCGGCGTCGAACGCGAGCAGGATGCGCGCGCACGTGCGCTGCAGCACGTCGATGAAGAGCTGCTCCTTGGAGCCGAAGAGCCGCAGCACGTAGGGCTGGCTGATCCCCGCTTCGCGGGCGATGCGGTCGGTCGTCGCCCCGGCATAGCCCTGCTCGCCGAAGACGCGCGCGGCCGCTTCGAGGATCAGCTCGCGCCGCTCCATCGCGGGGATGCGGTCGGAGGTGGAAGCCATGCTTGACATGTTATCAGTCGATAGCTACATTCGTCCAGGTAAGTAATCAGTCAATTACCACAAGGCTGATCCGGACACTCATCCCACCTGACGAAAGGCTCGTCATGTCTTCCTCCGCTCGCCGCATCCCGGTATGGCTCGCCGTGGTCGCGGCATCCCTCCCGATGTTCATGTCGACGCTCGACAACCTCGTCGTCACGAACGCGCTGCCCGCGATGCGCGCCGACCTCGGCGCATCCATCGAGCAGCTCCAGTGGTTCGTCAACGCGTTCACGCTTGCGTTCGCGTCGTTCATCCTCGTGGCCGCCGCGCTCGGCGATCGTCTCGGTCGCCGGACCGTCTTCCTCGTGGGCATCGCGGTGTTCACCGGCGGCAGCATCCTGGCCGCCCTCAGCACGACCCCCGAGATGGTGATCGTCAGCCGGGCGATCCAGGGCCTCGGCGCCGCCGGCGTCATGCCCCTCTCGCTCACGCTCCTGGCCGGCAGCGTGCCGACGCGTCTGCGGCCCGCGATGATCGGCATCTGGGGCGGCGTCGCGGGCCTCGGGGTCGCGCTCGGTCCGCTCATCGGCGGAGCCGTCGTCGAAGGCTGGAACTGGCAGGCGATCTTCTGGATCAACGTCCCCGTCGGGGTCATCGCGCTCCCCCTCGCGCTCGTGGCGCTGCCGAACAGCCGCGGCGCGCGCGTCGGCATCGACGTGCTCGGCGTGCTCCTCGCCGGCCTCGGCGTGCTCGCCGTGGTCTACGGCATCGTGCGCGGCAACGACGCGGGATGGGACAGCTTCGAGATCGTCGGCTCGCTCACGGTCGGCGCGCTGCTGCTGGTCGGCTTCGTCCTGTGGGAGCTGCGCGCCCCGGCACCGCTCCTGCCGATGCGGCTGTTCCGCGACCGCAGCTTCACCGCGGCGAACGTCGTGGGTTTCGCGTTCAGCTTCGGGATGTTCGGGTCGGTGTTCATCCTCATCCAGTTCCTTCAGGTCGTGCAGGGCGCGTCGCCGCTGCAGGCCGGGCTGCAGACCATGCCCTGGACGCTCGCCCCGATGTTCATCGCACCCCTCGCGGGGCTCCTCGCCCCGCGCGTCGGCACGCGCGCCCTCATGGTCACGGGCCTGACGATGCAGACGGCCGCGCTCGTGTGGATGGCCCTCGTCATGAGCAGGGATGTCGCGTACCTCGAGCTCGTCCCGCCGTTCCTTCTGGCCGGGATCGGCATGGCGCTCGTGTTCGCTCCGATGTCGACGGCCGTGCTCGCCCACATGCCCGAGGTCGACCACGCGAAGGCGACAGGCACCAACTCGACGCTCCGCGAGGTCGGCACGGCGCTCGGCGTCGCCGCCCTGACCGCAGTCTTCCTGGGTGCGCACGGCCAGCTGACCCCGACGGGGTACGTCGAGGCGGCCGTCCCCGCGATCCTGACCGGGGCAGCCGCACTCGGCCTCGGCGCGATCGCCGCCCTCTTCCTCCCCGCAGGGCGCGGAACCGCCGTGGCGCACGACGCGGGTCTGGACGAGGTGGATGCCGAGTCCGGCCCGGTCGACGAGCCCGTCGCCGTCGGTTGAACGGATCGGTGGGCCCGGGCGCATCGTGTGCCCGGGCTTCACCGCGCCCGTGCTGTTCCTGGACCCGGGACCCTCAATTCACGCAGGGCACCACGCCCGACTGCAGGGGCGACCGACTGTCCGTATAGACGTTCGAGCCCGGTGTCGTCGACGTCGGTGACGGGGTCGCGGGCGGCGTCGCCTTCGTCGTGGTCTGGGACGAGGGTGTCGGCGCGGGCGTCGGCGTCGGCGGATGCAGCAGACCGGCCACGATCGCCTGGATCTTGGCGACGTCGACGATGTTGACGTCCTCGCCGCCGACCGTGCCGTAGCGCTCGATCGGCAGCGTCTGGAAGCTCAGGCCTCCGCCCGACAGCCGCTGCGCCTGCGAGGCGAGGCTCAGGAGGTCGAATCCACTGTCGAGCGCCACATACTGCTTGGCGGTGTCGATGAGCGTCTGCATCGTGACGGGGTTCGCGAAGGTGCCGGAATGCCGCAGCTTGACGGCGAGCGAGACGATGAACGCCTGCTGGCGCCGCGTGCGGTCGAGGTCGGTGAGGAACACGTTCTTGTATCGCGTGTCGCGCCGCTGCCGTACGAAGGCCATCGCCTGCGACGCGCTGACCTGCTGGACGCCCGCGGGGAAGTCGGCGCCCGAGAACGTGTCGGCGGTGGCGTGATTGAGGCAGACCGTGACCGGCTGCACCGCTTGTGCGATGCGGTAGAACGCGGCCATCGTGATCTCGACGAAGTGGTCGATGCGCACCCCTCCGAGGAACGTGGAGACGGTGTCGATCTCCTCCTGCCGCGCAGCCGTGCGCGCCTGCTGGTACGCATCCGTCTTGGCGACACCCTTGTTCAGGAGCGCCGAGTATTGCGCGGCGAACTCCCGCCCGTAGGCCTCCTTGATCTTGCCGTGGCCGGCGCCGCCCGGCGTTCCGGCGTACTGCACGTAGTCGTCGCGCGGGATCGAGATGCCCACGGCCTGGCCGCCGCCGGCGGGGATGTGGATGAACATGAGGACGTTGGTGTTGTACCCGCCGACCGACTGGTCCTCGGCGTGGATGGCGTTGTAGATGTCCGCCGGGTAGGGGTCGCCGTTCTCGTCGACACGGCTGTCCAGGCCCATCACGAGGATGTTCGTCTCACCCGTCAGCTGAGGGACCCCCGGCTGGGATGTCCCGCTCGGCATGGCCACGTGGGAGCGGTGGATGCCGGTCGCAAGGCCCATGAGGTCGACGGCGACGATGGCGCCGGCGATGAGGACCGCGGCCGCGACGCCCGCGCCGATCCAGGCGAAGAGTCGGCGCCGGCGTCCTTCAGTGGGGATGGTCACGCCTCCGACCCTGCTCTGCTCCCCTGCGCGTCCCCTGGAACGGCCTGAGCATCGCCTGGGACCGCGCCCGGCGGAGCGGGTGGCGTCAGGCGCCGCCGGCGGTCACGATCGCGTCGGTGACGAAGCCCGCGATCAGGCCGATGAGTACGCCGTAGGCCACGAGATCGCCGCGGCGCGCCCGCATCCCGATCCCGATCATCTGCAGGACGACATAGAGGATCGAACCGGCCGCCAGCGTGAGGAAGAGAACGCTGACGACATCGCTGATGAAGAACGTGCCGACCCAGGTGCCGAGGACCGTCGGACCGCCGCCGATGAGCGCGAGCAGCAGCAGCTGCGCCCACGAGGGGATGCGGCGATGCCCGTGCTCGTCGACGTCGGCGGCGAGCGGTGCGACGATGCCGAAGCCCTCCGTCGCGTTGTGCAGGGCGAAGCCGATCACGAGCACGATCGCCAGCTGCAGCTCACCGGATGCCGCCGACTGGCCGATCGCGAGGCCCTCCGCGAAATTGTGGAGCCCGATGCCGACGGCGATGAGCAGCGCCAGCCGGCGCGGCGACAGGTGCTCGTCACCGGAGCGGCGCACCATCCAGCGCTCGTACCACGTGAGCCCGAGCAGGCCGACGGCGAGGCCGGCGGCGAACAGCAGTCCGAGCCCGAGCACGGCTCCCATGTCGCCCTTGCCCGCGTGCAGGTCGCCGAGTCCGGTGTCGATGGGCTCCCACGCATGTGCGAGGACATCCCAGAAGATGAACAGCAGGATGCCGGCCGCGATCGCGTTCAGCATCGTGCGCAGGCTGGGCGCGGTGGACCGCATCCGGCCGAGCGGCATTCCCAGTACGATCGTCGCCCCGGCGATGAAGCCGAGCAGCAGGACGGCGGGCAGGGGCATACACTCTCCGATCGGGGGTTAGGCGAGCCTCAGCTTAGTCGGTGGTTCTCGGTGCTCCCGACGCTCGCGTTCAGGTTCCGCGGCCCCGCGGCGAGGAGCACAATGAGTGCGTCGCCCGTAGTACCCGACGAAGGGGAACCTGATGCTGCACGACGAGAGCACCGTGACGATCGACCGAACACCCGAGGACGTCTACGACTACCTCGTCGACGGCCTCAATGGGATGACGTGGCGTCAGGGCATCCGGTCGATCGCCCTGCGCGCGGGAACCGTCGGCGCCGTGGGCGCCGAGTACGCTCAGGAGCTCGCCGGACCCGGCGGGCGCAGCATCCCCGGCGACTACCGCGTGACGGTCGCGGATCGGCCCGACCGCATCCAGTTCGAAGTGATCGCCGGTCCCCTTCATCCGAAGGGCACGTATGCGATCAGTGCCGACGGCTCCGGCTCTCGCGTGACATTCGCCCTGGACGCTCAACCCGCGGGGATCATGCGCCTCATGTCAGGCACCATCCGCAAGACGATGGCGTCCGAGGTCGGGTCGCTTGCGACGCTCAAGCAGGTCCTGGAGAGCTGACGAGCTCCGCGCCGGCGTGGGCGAGCTCGGCGAGGGCCGCCTCGCTGGACTCGGCCGCGACTCCGACGACGAGGTCGGTGAGGATGCGGACGTGCCTCCCGTGCGAGATCGCGTCCAGGGCCGACGCGCGCACGCAGTAGTCCGTCGCGATGCCGGCGACATCCACGTCCACGATGCCGTGCGCGTCGAGGAGCTGCTCCACGGTCTCGCCGTCATCCGTCACGCCCTCGAAGAGCGAGTATGCCGGCTTGCCCTGACCCTTCTTGACGTGATGGGTGACGGCGGTCGCATCCAGTTCCGGGTCGTACTCGGCGCCCGCCGTTCCGGCGACGCAGTGGACCGGCCACGAGTCGACGAAGTCGGGCGTCTCCGAGAAGTGCCCGCCGTTGTCGTTGGTCGCGTCGTGCCAGTCACGGGACGCGACGATGAGGTCGTAGTCGCCCGCATGGCCGCCGAGGAAACGTGAGATCCCGGCGGCGACGGCATCACCGCCGGCGACCGCGAGCGCACCCTCCTCCGTGAAGTCGTTCTGCACGTCGACGATGAACAGTGCCTTTCCCATATCTCGAGGGTAGGCCCGACTGGGCTGGTCGGGGCCCTGCGGTCCGTCGTCGCCGTCCCGCGCGCAAGAAGGAGGCGGCGAGCGACGATTCGCGCCGCCCGCCGCCTGCCTTCGCGAGGCGAGGCGGATCAGTCGGCGACGGCGATGATCGGGGTCTCGGCGGTGACCGGAAGGTGGGGGAGCACGATCGGGCCGTGCGAGCGGTGCCGCAGCCACAGGTAGCCGCCGCCGATCGCGAGCGTGAGTCCGATCGTGATGAGGGCGCTCCACTGCAGGAGGATGTTCTTCCCGGAGAGATCGTAGATCTCGGGGCGAGGCCACATGAGGTTCACGATCATCCCGACCTGGAACGCCACTGCGATCACGTTGAGCGGGATCCCCCAGCGTCCGAGGGTGAACAGCCGCTTGCCGTCCTCGTCGACCCCGCCGGGCAGTCCCCCGGTGCGGCGGCGACGGATGCGGGTGACCAGCAGCGGTGCGGTGACACCGAGGTAGGCGATGTACAGCATCGCGATGCAGATGCTCGACAGGGCTGTGAAGACCGCCGGCTGCCCGAGGTTCACGAGGAGCGCGGCGGCGGCCCCGACGCCCACGACGAGCGACGCGACGACGGGGGTCCCGGTGCGGGGCGAGACGCGTCCGACGAAGCGGTGGAACGGGAACGCGCGCTCACGCGACATCGAGTACATCATCCGCGCGCCGGCGGTCTGCACGGCGAGGGTGCAGGCGAAGACGGCGACCGCGACGGCGCACAGGATGAGGCGTCCCACCGTGTCGCCGAGGACCGCGGTGATGACGTACGACAGGCCGTAGCTGGAGAGGTTGCCGTCGGTCAGGCTCGGCGCGGCGAGGATCGCCGCGACAATGAGCAGAGCTCCCCCGAGGCCGGAGAACAGGAGGGCACGCAGGATGGTGCGCGGGGTCGTGCGACGCGGATTGTGCGTCTCCTCGGCGAGCTCGCCGGCGGAGTCGAAGCCGACGAGGACGTACGCCGCCATGAGGGAGGATGCGAGCCACGCGAACACGTACGGCTCGGTACCGACGCGTCCGACGCTCGAGAACAGCACGGCCGGTCCCCGCTGCGGCAGCAGGAAGAGGAGCACGATCAGGACGGCGGCGCCGACGATCTCCACGACCACGCCGAACGACGTGATGCGCGCCATCAGCCTGACGCTGAGGATGTTCACCGTCGTGGTGACGACGAGCATGATGAGGCCCAGCACGATGGCGTTCGCGGCGCCCGTAGGCGACGTGACGGACGGGTCGGCCGCCGGGCCGCCGACGATCTGGAAGCCGTCCCAGATGGCCGGGAGCACCACCTGCACGGCGATGGCGGCGACGGCGACGGTGATCACCTGGCCGATGACCATCGTCCATCCCGTCAGCCAGCCGAGGACCGTCCCGGCGAGCCGGCTCGACCACTGGAAGATGGCGCCGGCGATCGGCCAGCGCGCGGCGAGCTGCGCGAAGTTGAGTGCGACGAGGAGCTGGCCGGCGAAGACGACCGGCCAGGTCCAGAAGAACGCCGCTCCCCCGAGCCCGAAGCCGAGGGCGAAGAGCTGGAACACGGTGGTGAGGATGGAGACGAAGGAGAAGCCGGCGGCGAACGAGGAGAACGACCCCACTCCCCTGTGCAGCTCCTGTGTGTAGCCGCTGTCCGCCGTGGTGGAGCCGGCGGTCTGGAGGCGCCGAGCGGTGGATGTCATGTCGGACCCTTTCGGAGGACGACCCGACAGGCGATGGAGCCCGATACCTGTCGGATGATAGTTATCGTGCGTCCGAGTGTGCTCGTGCGCGATTGCCCCCCTGTGGCCGGTCCGTTTCGGCGATGTAACAGGGTTCGCACATTGGGAGCGCGGCGTCAGCCTGCAGCGCGTGCGGCCGCGATCGCGTCCTCGTGGAGGCCGCACACGCGCAGGCACGCATCGGCGACGTGCTCCGCATCCACCGGATCGCCGTCGTTGCGCAGCGTGATCGCGATCTCGACGAGATGGATGATGACGGCGCCGAGCTCGTCCGCCCTCCAGGTCCCCCGGAGCGCATCGGCGAGCGCCTCCTCCGCCAGCGCGCCGTAGGCGTCACGGAGTTCGCGGCGGGCCGCCCGGAAGCCGGCGAACCGCTCGTGCCGCGCTTCCGGCGAGAGGTACAGCGTGCCCACGTTGTGGGGCGCGGCGGCGAGCGCCTCGACGTCGTACACGGCGAGGCGGTGCAGCGCGGCGGCAGGGCTCAACCGGTCGTCGGCACGCAACGATCGCGCCACGTCGACGCTCGGCCGGACCGTCTGCTCCAGGAGTGCGGCGAGGATCTCCTCCTTGCCGGCGAAGTGGTAGTACAGCGAGGCCTGACGGATGCCGGTGCGCTCCGCGATCGCGCGCGTCGTCGTGGCGGCGTACCCGTTCTCGACGAACAGCGCGGCCGCGGCATCCAGGATCTCCTCCCGGGGATCGCGGCCCGTGGAGCCGCGGGTCGCCCGGGGGCGACCTGCTCTGCTGCGGACGGTCGCGGGCTCCATAACGGCATCCTCGCACGCTCCGCGGACCGTGGTGAGAGGATCCCGTGCTCCTGACTCAGCCCAGGGCGAGATGCGCCCGCCACCCGCCGAGCTCCGAGATGTCGAGCGCACCCGCGAGGGCGCCGGGGGTCGCGAGGAAGCCGGCGACCCGCGTGCCGTCCGCAAGGAGCACGGAGCCGATGGCGAGGGGTGCGGGCACCGCGTCGACGAAGGCTGCGAAGCCGGTAGCCGGGAGTTCCCACACCTCGCCCGCGATGGACGCACCGCCGCCACCCGTATGCGCGAGCCCCGGCTTGGGGGGCGTCGTCGCCAGCGCGAACAGGCCGTACTCGGGCGCGGTCCGCGCCGCGGCGACGAACGACGCGCCCGCCGCGACGAGTTCGCGGTTGAGCGGCTGGCCCGCCAGGTGCGCTCCGACGACGAAGATGCGGCGGGATGCCTCGGCCATGCGCTGCGCGATCTGGCCGAGCACATTGTCCGAGAACGCGGGTCCGGACAGCATGACGCCGAACGGCAGCCCGTCGACGAAGCCCGCGGGGATGGCGAGAGCGGCGAAGTCGAGCAGGTTCGCGAAGTTCGTGTACCTGCCCATGCGCGAGTTGGCTCCGACAGGATCCGCCGCGACCTCGGCGAGCGTCGGATGCCACGTCGTCGTCGGCGTGAGGAGTGCGACGCATCCGTCGAGCTCCGCCGCACCGCGCAGGCGCAGCTCGGCGAGGTGCGCGAGGTCGTCGAACAGCTCGTGGGCGGTCGGCTCGGCACCGGCGAGGATGATGCCCGCGACCGTCGCGTCGAGGTCGCGGCCGATGAGTGCGCGATTCGCCTCGATATGCGCGCCGACAGCGCTGTACCGCTCGGCGACGAACGCGCCGTCGTACAGCAGGCGCGCCGCCTCGAGGAGGGGGGCGATGTCGCGTTCGACGACGGTGAAACCCGCCCGTTCTGCGCGCGCGACCGCGGCGGCGAAAGCCTCGCCCCACCCGGCTGCGAGGCCGTCGAGCTGCTCCGGCAGGGGGACGGCGATCGTGGACCCTGCGGGCAGCGCGGCGTGCGCCGCATCCGTCCGCGCGAGCGGGTCGAGACCGTCCGGCCCGCTCATGAGCTCGACCGCGCGACGGGCCAGGGCGAGGTCCCGGGCGAACACCGTGACGACGTCCTGCGTGCGGCACGCGGGGACGACGCCCGTGGTGGGCACGATGCCCTTGGTCGGCTTCACGCCGTAGATGCCGTTGAGTGCGGCCGGCACGCGGCCCGAGCCCGCCGTGTCGGTGCCGAGCGCGAGGTCCACGAGACCGAGGGCCACGGCGACCGCGGATCCGGATGACGACCCGCCCGAGATCCGCGACGGATCCCACGCATTGCGGACCGCGCCGAACGGCGACCGCGAGCCGACGAGACCGGTCGCGAACTGGTCGAGGTTCGTCTTTCCCACGACGATCGCGCCGGCCGCCCGCAGACGGGCGACGGCCGTCGCGTCGGAGTCCGGGTCGTAGGCGAAGGATGCCGATGCCGCGGTCGTCGCCACGCCCGCGACGTCGATGTTGTCCTTCACCGCGACCGTGAGTCCCGCAAGGGGGAGGCTCTCTCCCGCGGCGACGCGGGCGTCGATGCGCTCGGCCTCGGCGCCCAGGTCGCCGCGATCGCGCAGCGAGATCCACACCTCGGGGCGGTCGACCTCGTCGACACGTGCAAGCGCGTGGGACACCGCATCCACTGCGGTCCGGCGGATCATGCGTGCGCTCCGATCGCCGCGAGCAGCTGGCCGGGGGCGACCTGCTCCCCCGGTGCCGCATACAGCTCGACGATCCGGCCGCCGCGCGGCGCGGTCACCTTGGACTCCATCTTCATCGCCTCCACGGACAGGATGGGGTCGCCCGCGGCGACCGTCGCACCGACCTCGACGGCGAGCTTCCAGACCGTCGACGCGAACGGCGCATAGACCGGCTCCGCCCCCTCGGGAAGGGTCGCGTCCGCCGTCTGCGGCGCAGCAGGCGGGGCATCCACCCGCTCGAACTCGCCCGCGAGACGCCAGCGCTCGCGCTCCTCGGCGAAGGCCTCAGCCTGCCGCGCGCGGAACTCGGCGATCGAGTCCGCGTTCGCATCCAGGAACCGGCGGTACTCGGCGATGGAGAACGTACCGTCGGCCGTCTCGAACGCGCCGCGGCCGGCATCCGTCTCGGCGCGCAGCTCGAGGAGCTCCTCGGCCGAGACCGGGTACCACTCGATGCGGTCGAAGAAGCGCAGCGCCCACGGGTGCTCGGTGAACAGGCCGCCGCGGCGGAACCTGTTCCAGATCTGCACCGTACGTCCCACGAACTGGTAGCCGCCCGGGCCCTCCATCCCGTAGATGCACATGTACGCGCCGCCGATTCCGACGGAGTTCTCCGCCGTCCACGTGCGGGCGGGGTTGTACTTCGTCGTCACGAGGCGGTGGCGGGGATCCAGCGGCGTCGCGACCGGCGCCCCGAGGTACACGTCCCCGAGGCCGAGCACGAGGTAGCTCGCGTCGAACACGGTGCGGTACACGTCGTCGACCGAGTCGAGGCCGTTGATGCGGCGGATGAACTCGATGTTCCACGGCGTCCACGGAGCGTCGTTGCGCACTCCGTTCATGTAGCGCTCGATCGCGAGCCGCGTCGCCGGATCGTCCCAGCTGAGGGGCAGGCGCACCGTGCGCGAGGGCACGACGAGCTCGCTCGTGGGCGGGACCTCCGCCTCGAGCTCCTGCAGCAGCGCCGCCATGCGGGATGCGGGCATCACCGACGGATCCGTGTGGACCTGCAGCGAGCGGATGCCGGGAGTCACATCGAGCACGCCGTCCGGCGCGTGCGCGGCGAGCGTCTCCTGCAGCGCGTGGACGCGCATGCGCAGGGCCAGGTCGAGCTGCATCGGGCCGTACTCGACCAGCACGTTGGCGTCGCCGTCGCGGCGGTAGGTGACGCTGGGCGCCGCATCCGTCCCCTCCTGGCGCGCATACACGCCGTCGTCCCCATCGCCGCCGCTCGTGAGGAGCGTGGGCGACGTGCGCTGAGCGACGAGTGACGGCGCCTCCGCCTCGCGGACCGGAACGAACCGCACCCGATCCCCCGGGCGCAGCTGGCCGACCTTGAAGAGCTCGTCGCTCGTGACGACCGCGGGGCACACGAATCCGCCGAGCGAGGGCCCGTCGGGTCCGAGGATGATCGGCGTGTCACCGGTGAAGTCGATCGCCCCCACCGCGTACGCCGTGTCGTGGATGTTCGACGGATGCAGCCCCGCCTCACCGCCGTCCTGCCGCGCCCACCGCGGCTTCGGGCCCATGAGGCGCACGCCGGTCCGCGCAGAGTTCAAGTGCACCTCGAACTCCGTCTGATAGAACGTGTCGAGGTCGTCGTCGGTGAAGAACTCGGGTGCTCCGTGCGGTCCCTCGGTCACGCCGATCGTCCACGAGTGGGTGAAGGCGGGACGCCGCTCGGGCGGGGTCGGGGCGGTGGGCCCCGACGCCGCGGCCCCCGGCCGCAGCACGTCGCCCGCGAGGAGCGCCCGTCCGCCGTGTCCGCCGAAGCCCCCGAGCGTGAACGTCGACGCGCTGCCGAGATACGTCGGCACATCGAGGCCGCCGCGCACCGCGAGGTACGCACGCAGGCCGGGGCCGTTCAGGGGACCCACCGCCAGGGTCGCTCCGGAGGGGACATCGACCGGCTCCCACTGCGGCACGGGCTCGCCGTCGACGGTGACGACGGCCGGTGCGCCGGTCACAGCGACGACGGCCGCGTCGGAGAACGTCAGCGTCGGGCCCGTGAGCATGATCTCGAGCCCCGGAGCCGTCTCCGGGTTGCCCACGGCGAGGTTGGCCTCCGCGAACGAGACGCGGTCGAACGGCCCGCTCGGAGGCACGCCGATCTGCCAGTACCCGACACGTCCGGGCAGGTCCTGCACGGTCGTCATCGCACCCGGCGCCACGACGTCGATGCGCGGCTCGGGGTCGGTCGTGACATCCAGCGTCGACGTGCTGTGGGTGGCCGCGACGAGGTCGGGCGAGCACGTCAGGGCGCGCAGCATCCCGATGTTCGTGACGATGCCGTCCACCCGGCTCGCGCCGAGAGCCTCGCCGAGGAGGGCGAGGGCGGCGGGGCGGTCGTCGGCATGCGCGATGACCTTCGCGAGCATCGGATCGTAGGATGCGGTGACCTCGGTGCCGTCCTCGATCCAGCCGTCGACGCGGACGCCGGGCAGGGACTCCGGAAAGACAGCGCGCGTCACCAGTCCCGTCGACGGCAGCGACCCGCGGCCCGGATCCTCCGCGTACACGCGCGCCTCGACCGCCGCACCGCGCGACGTCCACTCACGCTCGAAGACGTCGTCGAGCGCTCCAGCGCCATCCCGGGCCAGTCGCAGCATCATCGCGACGAGATCGACGCCGAACGCCTCCTCCGTCACCGGGTGCTCGACCTGCAGGCGCGTGTTGACCTCGAGGAAGGAGGCCTCCTCGCGGGCGGCGTCGTACACGAACTCGACGGTGCCGGCGCTGCGATACGAGACGGATGCGGCGAGCTCTCGCGCGGAGCGATGCAGCAGCTCCCGCACATGGGTGGGGAGCGCCGGCGCCGGCGCCTCTTCGATGACCTTCTGGTTGCGCCGCTGCAGAGAGCAGTCGCGGTCGCCGAACACCGCGACCCGTCCTTCGCCATCGCCGAACACCTGCACCTCGACGTGTCGGGCGGGCCGCACGAAGCGCTCGAGGAAGATGCCGGTTGAGCCGAAGTTCGATGCGGCGAGGGCGGCGACGCGGGCGTACGCGTCACGGACCTCGTCGAGCGTGAAGCACGCCTGCATGCCGATGCCGCCGCCACCGCCGGTGGCCTTCAGCATGACGGGCAGCCCGATGAGCTCCGCCGCCTCGACCGCCGCGTCGGCATCCGGGAGGAGGTCTGTCCCTTGTACGAGCGGCACACCCGCGAGCCGGGCGAGCTCGCGCGCCGTGTGCTTCTCGCCGAACTTGGAGATGTGCTCGGCGGACGGACCGACGAAGCGGATGCCGGTCTCCTCGACCGCGCTCGAGAACGCGAGGCTCTCGGACAGGAATCCGTAACCAGGATGGATGAGCCCCGCGCCGGTGCTCTGTGCTGCCTCGAGCACGGCGTCGATACGCAGGTACGACTCCTTGGGGGCCGCGGGTCCGAGGCGCACGGCGGTGTCCGCCTCGCGCACGTGCGGAGCGGCGCGGTCGGCATCGGAGTAGACCGCGACGGTCCGCATCCCGAGGTCCCGGGCGGACCGCATGATGCGCCGCGCGATCTCACCGCGGTTCGCGACGAGCAGGGTGTCGAGCGACAGGGATGTCACCGGGAGGCCTCCTCGAATGCGTCGCGGCCCGCGGGGTCGACGACGATCATGCGCAGCGGGGTGGGGTTGAAGTCATTGCACGGGTTGTTCATCTGCGGGCAGTTCGAGAGCAGGACCAGCACGTCGCGCTCGGCACGAAGCGCGACCCGCTTGCCCGGCCCGCTCATACCGTCGACGATGCCCAAGGCACCGTCGGATTCGATCGGCACGTTCATGAACCAGTTGATGTTCGAGACCAGATCGCGTGCGCCGAGCCCGTGCGCGGCGCCCTCGGAGAGGAAGTTCTCGCGGCACGCGTGCTGGAAGGCGACGTGGTGCCCGTAGCGCAGCGTGTTCGACTCCTTCGAGCAGGCGCCGCCGATCGTGTCGTGGCGGTCGATGTCGGTGGCGACGATCGTCATGAGCGGCTGCGACTCGTTCGACATCAGGACCGATCCCGTGCGCAGGTACGCGTTCCGCTGCGCTGCGATCGTGTCCGGCGCGCTGTATCGGTGGGTCGTGTCGTGGGCGTCGAAGGCGAGGAAGTCCGCCGACTGGTTGCCGCCGACATCAACGATCGTGAGGACGTGGCCGGCCGCGACGACCGCGGACCAGGACGCGTTGGATGCCACGCGCTCGTCGAGGACGACATCGCCCGCGACAGCGCTCGCGCCCCAGTCCAGGACGGATTCCGGTGCGGCGACCGCGCCGACGGGCACGGTGCTGTCGAGATCGAGGGTGTTCAGCATGCGCGAGCCTCCGCGTAGTCGAGGGTGTTGAGGTAGACGCGACGCGACTCCGGCGACGCGTCGACGAGCGGATCGCCGGGTCGCGTCGGCTCGCCGCGCCACGCGTGCACGCGCAGCGGTCCGACGAGGTAGCCGTCGCGCGGGTCGAGCGGATGGGCGACGTTCGCGACGAGCAGGATGAGCGGGAGCTCGGCGACGAGGGTCACCGAGGTGCCCGCGCCCGCCGAGCCCGTCCACGCCGCGTCCCCGTCGGGGCCGACGCGTACACCCTGGAAGAACGAGATGCTCGGCGGCAGGTCGCGCGAGGCGAGCCCGTGCTTCGCGCCCGCCTTGACGAACAGGGCACGCCCCGAGGGCGCCGGTCCCTCCGGACGTGCATCGCCGTAGCGCGCCAGGTTGCCGGCATCCGTCGAGGTTCCGAACAGCGCATCGTGACGGCCGGAGTTGTCCTCGATGATCGTCGCGAGCGCGCGCCCGTCGCCCGAGAGCAGCGGGTGCCCGGCGCCGAGGTACGCCTGCCACGGGATCTTCACCGTGTCCGCGGCATTCAGCCGCTCCCACGGCTCCAGCGCGTTGAACAGAACCACATGCGCGTTCGCGTCTCCCGTCGGATCGTCGAAGCGGATGCGGGTGCCGCGGGCAACGACCCGGTGGGTGTAGCCGCCCGGCGCGACGGTCTCCGCCCAGATCAGCTCCGCAGCGTCGACGCCGTCCGGAACGAAGGGCGACGAGGAGGCGGGGAGGTACGGCATCCACTCGCTCGTGAGACTCCCCTGCGCGCGCGCATCGGCGCGCGCGTTGCCCACGGTGTCGGTCGTGTGCTCGGCCGCAAGGCTCATCGTCCGGCCTTCCCCGTGAGGCGGGCGATGACCGCCCAGGCGCCGGGGAGCAGCATTGCGGCCGCAGCCAGCTTGATGAGGTCACCGACGAGGAACGGTGCGAGTCCGACACCGACGGCGACGGAGAGGGGCATCCCGAGCGCGACGGCGAGCCACGGGACGCCGACGAGGTAGACGGTCGCTGAGCCGGCGAGCAGGGCGCCGACGGTCGGAAGGATGCGGCCGCCCCCGCGTTCGGCGATGAAGCCGACGATCCAGGCGGCGAGGACGAACCCGACGAGATAGCCGCCGGTCGCGCCGAACACGACGTGCGCACCACCCGAGGCGGATGCGAAGACCGGGAGTCCGATGACTCCCGCGGCGAGGTAGACGAGCATCGACAACGCGCCGCGCAGCGAACCGAGCGCCGCGCCGACGAGCAGGACGCTGAAGGTCTGCAGCGTGAACGGCACGGGCTGCAGCGGGACGACGATCTGTGCGGCGAGCGCGGTCAGCAGCGCTCCCCCGCCGACGAGAACGACGTCGGCGAGGAGAGAGCGCGGGACGACGAGGTCGATGAGGGGCGCCGTGCGGCGCGAGACGTGGACGGTGGACATGGCCTGCTCCCCTGCTCCGGATACCTGTCGAGCGACAGGTATAGGAAAGCTTGGCCAGGACGCGTGTCGAGTCGGTTGTCGTCACGTTTCGCGCGTGTAACACCTCCTTCACCTCCGATCGGAGGCATGAGGACGTGTCAGTCGCACGCCTCAGGCGGGTCTGGGGCATCGCCGTCGCGTGCGAGGTGCGCTCGCCTGCGCACCGTGAATGCGAGAAGCGCAGCTCGTCGGGTCGCCGTGCTCTGGCCAGGTGAGCGAGCTCGGACGCGCTCCGACGCCGTCGAACGAGCATGGGGATAGTGGAGCCGCTTTGGGGAATCGAACCCCAGACCTATTCATTACGAGTGAATCGCTCTGCCGACTGAGCTAAAGCGGCGTGTGCTTCGCCCTGCGAGGCACGAGTAACGAGTTTACACGGCGGCGGCGCCGACACGAAACCGAGCCGGGCTCGTCAGCCGCAGTGCAGTCCGTCCTTCGGCACCGTCCCCTTGATGAGGTATGCATCGATCGCGGTGTCGACGCACACGTTGCCCTTGTTGTATCCGGTGTGGCCCTCGCCGACACGCGTCACAAGCACACCCGACGACAGCTGATCGGCCAAGGAGACCGCCCACGAATAGGGCGTGGCCGGGTCGTTGGTCGTGCCGATGACGACGATCGGGGCGGCCCCGTTCGCCGCGATCTTCCCGGGCTTGCCCGTGGCGGGGTAGGGCCAGCTGTCGCAGATGCTGACATCGGGGTTCGACCAATAGGGCGCGATCGTCGGCGCCTTCGCCTTCAGCTCGGCCTGCGCGGCATCCTTCTCGGCCTGTGTCGCGTCGTTCGGGTAGTCCATGCACTGGTACGTGTTGAACGCCTCGAAGAGGTTGTCGGTGTACTTGCCTTCGGGAGTCCGGTTGTAATAGAAGTCGGCGAGCTGGAAGGCGACGTTCGGGTCGCCCGCGAGCACGTCCTTGAGCGCTTCGGTGAGGTACTTCCAGCTGTCCTGCGAATACAGGGCCGCGACGATCCCGGTCATGAGCGAGTCGGCGCCGAGGTAGCGTCCGTCATCGTTCTTGAGGGGCTTGGCATCCACACTCGCGAGCAGGGTTCCGAGATCGGCCATCGCATCGTCGACCGTGCCGCGGAAGGGGCACCCGCTCTTCTTGAGGCAGTCCGCCATGTACGCGCGCAGCGCCGACTCGAAGCCGATACCCTGTGTGACGCCGGACTGCAGCGATGACACCGACGGATCGACTGCGCCGTCGAGCACGAATCGCCCGACCCGCTCCGGGTAGAGGTTCGCGTAGGTCGCGCCGAGCATCGTGCCGTACGAGTAGCCGAGGTAGTCGAGCTTGGACTCGCCCAGGACTGCGCGCAGCACATCCATGTCGCGCGCGGCGTTCTCGGTGGTGATGTACTGCAGGATCCCCTTGCTGTTCTGGTCGCAGGACTCGGCGAACCTCGTGTTGTTCTCCTTCAGCTGCGCGTCCCATGCGGCGCTCCCGCGCGTTCCGCTCGGGATGTCGAACAGATACGAGTCCATGTCCTTCGCGTCGAGGCAGACGACCGACGTCGATGCGCCGACGCCCCGCGGGTCGAACCCGATCACGTCGTACGCGTTCTCCACCGTCTTGTCGACGGCGGTGCTCATCCCGTCGCGTACGAACTGCACGCCGCTCTCGCCCGGACCGCCCGGATTGGTCACGAGCGATCCGATGCGGGACGAGCTCGGCGCGAGGTGACGGATGACCGCGATCTTCAGGTCGGCCTTCGACGGGTTCTCCCAGTCGAGCGGGACTTTGATGTCCGCGCATTCGAAGCCCTGCCCGCACGACGTCCACTCGACGTGCTGCCCGTAGTACGGGAGCAGATCGTCCGAGACCCCCGACGTGTCGGGCGACGCGGTCACGCCCTTCGTCGGAGTCGTCTCCGGCGGGATCATCGAGTACAGACATCCCGAGAGGGCGATGGATGCGGCGGCCAGTCCGGCGATGACGGCCAGCACTCGGGTTCGTGTTCTCACAGCGTCCTCCCGCTCGCGACGGTCACGAGCAGACTCTCCAGGGCAAGGGCGGGGGCGACGTTCTGCTCGAGGTTGCGGCGGGTCAGCGCGATCTTGTCGAGCACGATCAGGGTGCGCTGGGGGCTCCACGATCCGGCGAGCGTCTCGAGCTCGGGTGCGAGCTCCGAGTTCACCAGGTCATGACGGCCGTACTGCAGCACCACCACGTCTCGGAACATCGACTGCAGGTCGGTCAGCACCCTGTCGATGCCGTCGCGGAGACTCCGGGTCGCCCGACGCTTCTGCTCCTCCTCGAGGGCGTTCAGCTGCGAGCGGACCGCGGGCGGCACGGCCGCGCCCTCGGCGACGCCGACCATGCGCAGCAGCTCCGCACGCTCTTGCTCGTTGCGCTCGAGCGTCAGGGCGTCCGCGTCGTCCTTGGCGGCCTTGGCGATCTCGCCGGCCACGTCGACCGCGTCGCCCACCCCGCGCACGCGCAGGACGCCGCGCAGCGTCAGATCACGCCGGTCGCGGGCGGCGGCATCCGTCGCCAGCCGCTGGGCCATGCCGATGTGCCGCTGCGCGTGACGGGCCGACTGCTCGGCGACAGCCGGGTCTGCTCCCGTGCGCTGGACGATGAGGGCTGCGACGTCGGCGACCTCGGGCTCGCGCAGGCGCAGCGTGCGCACGCGCGAGCGGATCGTCGGCAGCAGGTCGGCGTCGCTCGGCGCGCAGAGCACCCACACCGTGCGCTCGGGCGGCTCTTCCAGGGCCTTCAGGAGGACGTTGGAGGTGCGCTCCGTCATGCGGTCGGCGTCCTCCATCACGATGACGCGGTAGCGGCCCAGGGACGGCGCGAAGTACGAGCGCTCGACGAGGGCGCGCGCATCCTTGATCGAGATGATGACACCCTCGGTGCGCAACGCCGTGATGTCGGGATGCGTGCCCGAGAGCACCTGGTGCATCGCCCGCTCGTCGCCCTCCTCGGCGATGAGGGCGGCCGCGAACGCGTGCGCGAGCGTGGAACGACCGGATCCGGGCGGCCCGGTGATGAGCCAGGCATGGGCGAGGTTCGCGGGATCGGATGCGGCGGCCGACAGCTGGGCGACAGCCTCATCCTGCCCCCACACCTCACCCCACGGCAGGGCGGAGAGCGCGGTCGCGGGGGCCGTGGCATCCATGCTGTCCACCCTAAACGGGGGCGCCTACACGCCCGGTGTGAGCAAGGTCTCGATTCGGTCGCGGACCGCTGCGGCGAGCTCGTCGGCCGGGGCGGATGCATCGAGCACGAGGAACCGCTCCGGCTCCGCCGCGGCAAGTCCCAGGAACGCCTCGCGCACCCGCTCGTGGAAATCGGACTGCTCGGCCTCCAGCCGGTCGAACGGCTTGTCGTCGGCGTTCAGGCGATCCCGCGCGATGTCGTGATCGAGGTCGAGGAGGACGGTGAGGTCGGGCAGCAGGCCCTCGGCAGCCCAGACCGACAGCCGTCGGACGTCGTCGGCGCCGAGCACCCGACCGGAGCCCTGATAGGCGATCGACGAATCGAGATAGCGGTCCTGGATGACGACCTCGCCGCGCGCGAGTGCAGGCCGGACGACGGTCGCGACATGGTGCGCCCGGTCGGCGGCGTAGAGCAGCGCTTCGGCGCGGGGGGCGACCTCTCCCCGATGATGGAGGACGATGTCGCGGATCAGCTCACCGACCTCGGTTCCACCGGGTTCGCGCGTGCGCAGCACGATGCGTCCGGCGGAGGTCAGCCACTCCTCCAGCAGACGCGCCTGAGTCGACTTTCCGACCCCGTCGCCGCCCTCGAATGTGACGAACAGGCCCGTCACTTCTTCGTGCTCTTCGCGGCGCTGCGGGCGGTCGTCGTACGCGTGGTGCGCTTGGGCGCGGGTCCCTTCGCGCGCTTGTCCGCCAGCAGCTGGACCGCCCGGTCGAACGTGACCGCCATCGCGTCCTCTCCGCGCGGGATCGTCGCGTTCGTCGTGCCGTCGGTCACGTACGGGCCGAAGCGGCCGTCCTTGAGCTTGATCGGCTTGCCGCTCACCGGGTCGTTCTCGAACTCCTTGAGCGCGCTCGAGGCGCGCCGGGCGCCGTACTTCGGTTCGGCGAAGCGCGCGAGCGCCTGGTCGAGCGTGATGGTGAAGATCTGGTCCTCGTCGTCGAGCGAGCGCGAGTCCGCGCCCTTCTTGATGTACGCGCCGTACCGGCCGTTCTGCGCGGTGATCGGCTCACCGGACTCCGGGTCGGCGCCGACCGTGCGGGGCAGGTCGAGGAGCTTGAGCGCGGTCTCCAGATCGACGGTGTCGACCGACATCGTCTTGAAGAGGGATGCCGTGCGCGGCTTCGGAGCCGCGGCCGCCTTCTTGGCCGTGCGCTTCTTGGGGGCGTCCTCGATCTCGCCGGTCTCGAGGTCCGCGGCATCCGGGTCGACCGGATCCTCCTCCTGCACGTACGGCCCGAACCGGCCGTCCTTGACGACGACGATCTTGCCGTTGGCCGGGTTCTCCCCCAGAACGCGATCGCCCGCGACGGGGGCGTCGATGAGCTCCTGGGCGCGCGCGGCGGTGAGCTCGTCCGGCGCGAGGTCCTCGGGCACGTTGACGCGACGCGGCGCCGCATCGGGCTGCTGTGGGTCGGAGACCTCCAGATACGGACCGTACTTGCCGAAGCGAAGAGTCGCCACGTCGCTGATACGCGTCGAGTTGAGCTCGCGGGCGTCGATCTCGCCGAGGTTGTCGACGACGTTGCGCAGGCCGACCTGGGCATCCGAGCCGAAATAGAAGTCCTGCAGCCATCCGACGCGCTGCTGCTCGCCGCGGGCGATCGCGTCGAGGTCGTCCTCGAGCGCCGCCGTGAAGTCGTAGTCGACGAGGTCGGCGAAGTGCTGCTCGAGCAGCCGGACCACGCTGAAGGCGAGCCAGCTCGGCACGAGCGCCTGCCCCTTCTTCGTGACGTAGCCGCGCTCGAGGATCACGTCGATGATGCTGGCGAACGTCGACGGGCGGCCGATGCCCTTCTCCTCCAGCGCCTTGACGAGGCTCGCCTCGGTGTAGCGGGGCTTCGGGGTCGTCGTGTGGCCCTTGGGCTCGACCTCGCGCATCCGGATCTCGTCGCCGACAGCGAGCTGCGGCAGGGACTGGTCGTCGGCGCGGTCGGCGTCGCTGCGCTTCTCGTCCTTGCCCTCCTCATACGCCTCCAGGAAGCCCTTGAAGGTGTAGACGGTGCCGGATGCGGTGAACTCGGCAAGCTCGCCGTGGGCGTCGACAGCGAGGGTGACGGTCGTCGTCTCGTATTTGGCGTCGGCCATCTGGCTGGCGACCGTGCGCTTCCAGATGAGGTCGTAGAGCCGCAGCTCGTCGCGGTCGAGCTCGCCGGACACCTGCGAAGGCGTGCGGAACTCCTCGCCCGACGGGCGGATCGCCTCGTGCGCCTCCTGCGCGTTCTTGCTGTTGCTGCGGTACACGCGGGGGTTCAGCGGCACGGCCTTCTCGCCGTAGAGCTTCACGGCCTGCGCACGCGCCGCCTGCACCGCCTGGGTGCTCAGGGCGGTCGAGTCGGTGCGCATGTAGGTGATGAAGCCCTTCTCGTAGAGACGCTGGGCGACGCTCATCGCGTGCTTCGCGCTCATCGAGAGCTTGCGACCCGCCTCCTGCTGCATCGTGGAGGTCGTGAACGGGGCGCGCGGGCTGCGGGTCCCGGGCTTCGCCTCGATGCTCGTGACGGACGCGAGCCCCACGGCCTCGACGGCGGCAGCGAGCGCGCGCGCCCGCTGCTCATCGAGGACGAGCACGGCCTTCTTCAGCACACCGGCGTCGTCGAAGTCGGTGCCGCGGGCGAGCGGGGCGCCGCCGAGGCGCGCCAGGCGCGAGGTGAACGAGCTCTCCGCGTCGGGATCGTTCGGCGAACGCCTGACGGCGAGCGCCTCGAGGTCCCAGTAGCCGGCCGGGACGAACGCCATGCGCTCGCGCTCGCGGTCCACGACGAGACGGGTGGCGGCGGACTGCACGCGACCGGCGGACGTGCCCTGCTGCACCTTCATCCAGAGCACCGGCGACACATCCCACCCGTAGAGGCGGTCGAGGATGCGACGGGTCTCCTGCGCGTCGACGAGCGCGAGGTCGA
The DNA here is from genome assembly GCF_034120055.1 of Microbacterium rhizosphaerae. Classification (NCBI taxonomy): domain Bacteria; kingdom Bacillati; phylum Actinomycetota; class Actinomycetes; order Micrococcales; family Microbacteriaceae; genus Microbacterium; species Microbacterium rhizosphaerae. The sequence continues at coordinate 3,107,465 of NZ_CP139368.1, forward strand.
GCTCGCGCGTGTTGTCGACGGCCGCGCGGATCGCGTCCTTGGTGATCTCGTGGAACACCATGCGCTTGACGGGGACCTTGGGCTTGAGCACCTGGAGCAGGTGCCACGCGATGGCCTCGCCCTCGCGGTCCTCATCTGTCGCGAGGAGGACCTCGTCGGCATCCTTCAGCGCGCGCTTGAGGTCCGCGACGGTCTTCGTCTTGCGGGCGTTGACGACGTAATAGGGGTCGAACCCGTTGTCGATGTCGATCGAGTACTTGCCATACGCGGCCTTCTTGTCCGCCGGGATGTCCTTCTTGTCGGCGAGGTCGCGGATGTGGCCGACGGAGCTCAGCACCTCGTAGCCGTCCCCCAGATAGCCCTGGATGGACTTCATCTTGGTGGGCGACTCGACGATGACGAGCTTCTTGCCTTGTGCCACGGGTTCCCCTCTTCTGTCGAAGCACACCATACACACGAGTTCCTGGGAGCGGGACAGCCGTTCGCTCAGCGGGAACCTGCATCATCGCGCGTCGGGCGGGCCTGCGCGAGCCGACGCACGAGCCGCGAGAGGGCCGAAGGGCACCCGCACGGTCACCGTCGCGATCAGTCCGTCGACTTCGCATGCGGTGAGGTCCGCACCGGAGCCCTCGGCGACACGCCGCGCGATGAGGCACGGCGCTGCATCTTCCGGCACGAGGACGGCACCGGATGCGACATCCGCCGCCGCCAGCGCTGCGGCGTCCGCAGCCGATGCCGCGCGCTGGGCGGTCGCGGATGCGGCACCCACGCTCGCGAGTCCCAGTCCGAGCGTGGCGGAGACTCCGAGAAGTCCCACCACGAGCACTGCTCCGGCCATCGCTCAGCCGTCCGAGGGTACGACGCCGGATTCGGCGCTTCCTGCGGTGTCATCCAGCGCGTTCTCGTCGAGCGCGCAGGAGCGCGCCCGCAGCTCGACACCGATGAGCGGGGCTCCTGCCGGGGCCGTCGCGGTGACGCACACGAGCTCGTTCTCACGCGAGACGAACACCGTCCCGCCCACGTCGGCGACGAGCGCCGTGCCGCGGTCGGTCTCGCCGCGGCCCGCCAGACGGGCGGCGTCTGCTGCCGCATCCTGCAGCCGTATCTGGTGTCCGCAGGCCGCGAGGATCGCGGCTCCGAGAGCGAGGACGAGCACCGCCGCCGGCAGGGCGATCGCGAATTCGGCCGTGACCGATCCGCGATCGCCCAGCCGGGCGCTCATGCGCCGCTCATGCAACGGTGAGCGCGCGGCGGACGAGATCGGTCAGGATGCCGCGCACCTCATCGCTGCGCATGATGACGACCAGGAGGCCGGCGAAGGCGACGGCCGCCATCGTCGCCACGGCGTATTCGGCCGTCGCGGCTCCGGTCTCGTCGCCGAACAGCTGGGCCGCGCGGCGCCGTGTCAACGGAATCGGGGCGGTCGGGTCGGTCTTGGTCATTGCTGTTCCTTTCGGTCGTGGGCACGGGGTGGATCGTCGGATGAGGCCCGTCGGGCCCGATCCGGTCAGAGATTGAGCGCGGTGGTGCCGAGCACGCTCAGCAGCATCGGCGCGACGCCGAGCAGCAGGAAGGCGGGCAGCGTGCACACGCCGAGCGGGATCAGGAGGTGCGAGGCGAGCTTGGCGGCGCGCAGCCGACCCTCCGTGCGCACGCGATGCCGGGCGAGCACCGCAGTCGCGCGCAGGAGCTCGACCGCGGGCACCCCTGCCTCCCGCGAGAGCGTGAGGATGTCCGCATCCGCGTGCGACTCGTCGCCCGTTGCCGGCTCGTCGATGCCCGCGGACGCCAGGGCCGTCCCGACGATCCCCTCTGCGCGCTCGACCGACACCCCGCCGCGCAGCGCGATCGCGCTGAGCTCCGCGCGCAGGCCGGGAATGCCCTCGGGAGTACCCGCCCGGCGCACGAGGCGCGCGGACCAGCGTCGCGCACCGACCATGCAGAGCAGGCCCGCCGTCCCGCACGCCCAGCCGGCCGGGCTGCCGACGAGGACGGAGACCGTGTCGAACCCGAGTGCGGAGCCGAGGGCGACGGCCACGAGCGGCAGCCATGCCATCAACCGGGCCGTACCCGCCGGCTCGGCGAGGGTGACCCGCACCTGATCCGCGGTCTCCTGCGCGTCACGCAGCGCGGCCGCGATGGCACGGAGGCTGTCGGCGAGCGGGGCTCCGACCGCGGCGGAGACGGACCACGCCGCTCCGACCGCACGCCAGGCCCCTCCGAGCTCGGCGATCGCCGCCGGTGAGGGCGACTCGGCCGACGCGCCGGGACGTACGTACGGCCACGCCCGCGCAGCGGGCACGCCGGCCTCCAGCAGCACCGCGAGCCGCAGCACGGCATCGGCCGTCTCCGCATCCCGACCCGGCGGCTCGGCTCGCCTGCGGCCGAAGAGCCGCGCAACCCTCAGTCGGGACACGGCACCTCCTCTATCGCGAGCCGGTCGCCGTCAAGCAGCGGACGGCCCATCCCCGCGAGACGACGTCGGCCGGACGCATCCCTTTCCACATGCAGCACCCAGCCGATCGCGCTGACGACCTGCCGGGCCAGCGCGCGGTCGTCGAGCCCCGCGAGCGCCCCCAGAGCCTCCAGCCGCGCCGCCACGTCACGGATGCCATTCGCATGAACGGTTCCCGCTCCCCCGTCGTGGCCGGTGTTCAGTGCCGACAGGAGGTCGCGCACCTCCTGCCCACGGCATTCGCCGAGGACGAGCCGGTCCGGACGCATCCGCAGCGCCTCGCGGACGAGTCGCGCGAGTCCGACCTCGCCGACGCCCTCGAGGTTCGGCTGACGGGACTCGAGCCGCACGTGATGGGGATGGTCGATGCGCAGCTCGGCGACGTCCTCGATCGTCACGATGCGATCGGTGGATGCCGCGCCTCCGAGCAGCGCCGCGAGCAGCGTGGTCTTGCCCGCGCCCGCCGCGCCCGTGACGAGGAGGTTCTCCCGGGACTCGACGAGCTCTCGAAGGCGGGCGGCCGTCCGCGGTCCGAACATTCCGCGTCCCTGCAGCTCATCGAGATTCGCCCGGCCGACTCGTGGCACCCGCAGCGAGACGAGCGTGCCGTCGGGCGCGATCGGCGGGAGCACGGCGTGCACGCGGATTCCGTCCTCCAACCGCACATCGACGCACGGCGAGCTGGCGTCGACATGCCGCCCGCCGAGGGAGATCAGCGCGACGGCGAGCGCGCGCACATCCGCCTCGGACGCGCGCCAGCGCGTGTCGCGCTGGGCCCCGTGACCGCGGTCGACGTACAGCCCGTCGGCTCCGTTGAGGAAGACGTCCGTGACCTCGGGATCGTCGAGCCAGTCGGCGAGCGGCGCGAGCGCCGGATGTCGGGATGCGGGCGGGGGTGGCTCCTCGACCGGCTCGATCGGTGCGCGCGCTGCAGGCACCGGGATGAAGGCCAGTCCCGCGGGGAACGGATCCTCTCGCGTGGGGCGCAGACGCCTGGGCTCACCCGCCCGCGGGTCGCCGACGAGCCGCGGACCGAACACGGCAGGACGAGGCACGTCGGCAGGGCGCGGCGTATGGGAGTCGGGGCGAGGGGCGACGACGAACGGAGCGGACATGTCGACGACGGTAGGTTCCGCCCGGACTGCGGCTCCGCCGCATCCGGCCGCCCGTGGACACGACGGCCGCCCCTCCGCATGGGGAGGAGAGAGGTGTGGGAGCGCGCCCAAAAAAGAGGGCGGCATCCCATGGGGGGAATGGGATGCCGCCACGCGCAGCCCCCGAATCGGGGGGTTTACCGGGAGCTGCAATGCCAGAATCGATGTTCGGCCGAAGTTGAGCTTACGCAACATTCGGCAACGCTCCAAACGATTTCCCAGGTTCAGAAGTGATATATCGGCTATCGATCCGGTGAGAGTGCCACCCACTATCGGAGGTAGTCGCGTTTCGACCCCGGCGTTAGAGTGACCCCGTCGCCGCACGACGGTCTCGTCCACGGCATCCCCCGGTTCCGCCCGCGAAGGAGCGTGCTCATGAGCAGCCAGATCGACCATCTCCTCGACGAATCCCGGCGATTCGCGCCGAGCGCCGAGTTCGCCGCCGAAGCCATTGCGACGAAAGAGCTGTACCACCGGGCCCAGGCGGACCGTGTCGGCTTCTGGGCCGATGAGGCACGCGAGCTGCTGACGTGGTCGAAGCCGTTCACCGAGGCGCTCGACTGGTCGAACCCGCCGTTCGCGACCTGGTTCGCCGACGGCGAGCTCAATGTCGCCTACAACTGCCTCGACCGCCACGTCGAGGCAGGCAACGGCGACCGCGTCGCGCTGCTGTGGGAGGGCGAGCCGGGCGACTCTCGCCGCATCACATACGCGGAGCTGACGGAAGAGGTCAAGCGCGTCGCCAACGTGCTCACCGACCTCGGCGTCGGTGCGGGCGACCGCGTCGCGATCTACCTCCCGATGATCCCGGAGGCCGTCACCGCGATGCTCGCGGTGGTCCGCGTCGGCGCGATCCACTCCGTCGTCTTCGGCGGCTTCTCGGCGGACAGCCTTCGTGCGCGCATCGACGATGCGGGCGCCAAGCTCGTGATCACCGCCGACGGCGGCTACCGCAAGGGCAAGGTGTCTGCGCTCAAGCCCGCGGTCGACATGGCGCTCGGCGACCGGAACGGCTCGGGCGTCCAGGAGACTGTCGAGCACGTCCTCGTCGTCAAGCGCGGCGGCAACGACGTCGAGTGGACCGAGGGTCGCGACCTCTGGTGGCATGACGTCGTGCCGCAGGCGTCCGCCGAGCACGAGGCGAGCGGCTTCCCGGCGGAGAATCCGCTGTTCATCCTCTATACGTCGGGGACGACCGGCAAGCCCAAGGGCATCCTGCACACCTCGGGCGGGTACCTGACCCAGACCGCGTTCACGCACAAGAACGTGTTCGACCTTCACCCCGAGACCGACGTCTACTGGTGCACCGCCGACATCGGCTGGATCACCGGGCACTCGTACGTCGTCTACGGGCCGCTCGCGAACGGTGCGACGCAGGTTCTCTACGAGGGCACGCCCGACACGCCGCACCCCGGCCGCTGGTGGGAGGTCGTCGAGAAGTACGGCGTCACGATCCTCTACACGGCGCCGACCGCCATCCGCTCGTTCATGAAGATCGGTCGCTCGGTGCCGAAGAAGTTCGATCTGTCGAGCCTGCGCCTGCTCGGCTCGGTGGGTGAGCCGATCAACCCCGAGGCGTGGATCTGGTACCGCAAGGTCATCGGCGACGACCGGACTCCGGTCGTCGACACGTGGTGGCAGACCGAGACCGGCGCGATCATGATCTCCGCGCTGCCCGGCATCACCGAGACCAAGCCCGGTTCGGCACAGGTCGCGCTGCCCGGCATCGCCGTGGATGTCGTCGACGACGCCGGCGTGCACGTCGGCAACGGCAACGGCGGACTGCTGGTCATCACCGAGCCGTGGCCGAGCATGCTTCGCGGGATCTGGGGCGACCCGGATCGCTATGTCGAGACCTATTGGGAGAAGTTCGCCGACAAGGGCGGCTACTACTTCGCGGGTGACGGTGCGCGCCTCGACGACGACGGCGACGTCTGGCTTATGGGCCGCGTGGATGACGTCATGAATGTGTCGGGCCACCGGCTGTCGACGGCGGAGATCGAATCCGCGCTCGTCGCGCACGAGGCCACCGCAGAGGCCGCCGTCGTCGGCGCGTCGGACGAGACCACGGGACAGGCGGTCGTCGCCTTCGTCATCATCAAGGAGAGCTACCTGTCGCAGCACACACCGGAGGGTCTCGCGACGCACCTCCGCGTCTGGGTCGGCGAGCAGATCGGCCCGATCGCGCGCCCCCGAGACGTCTACATCGTGGGAGAGCTGCCCAAGACCCGCTCCGGCAAGATCATGCGCCGTCTGCTGCGCGACGTGGCGGAGGGCCGCGAGGTGGGCGACACCACCACGCTCGCCGACACGATGGTCATGTCCGTCATCAGCGCCCAGGTGAAATAGGCAGCGAACAGCAGAGCGCCCCCACCTCGGCGGGGGCGCTCTGCTGTGTGACCTCAGACGGCGACGGTGAAGACGACCTCGACCTCGACGGGGCTGTCGAGCGGCAGCACGGGCACGCCGACGGCCGACCGCGCGTGGCGCCCGGCATCCCCGAACACGTCGCCGAGAAGCTCGCTGGCGCCGTTGATGACGCCCGGCTGCCCGGTGAACTCGGGGACGGATGCGACGAACCCGGTGACCTTGAGCACACCGGTGAGGTTGTCGACTCCCCCGACGACGGATGCGGCGGCCGCGATCGCGTTGAGCGCGCTCAGCCGCGCGTATTCGCGCGCATCGCTCGGGGGGACGAGGTTGTGGCCGTCGCCGACCTTGCCGGTCGCCGGGAGGACCCCCGCGACGAGCGGCAGCTGCCCCGCGGTGTAGACGAGGTCGCCGTGCAGCTTCGCCGGCACGTAGGCGCCGGCGGGCGTCGCGACCGTCGGCAGATCGATGCCGAGCTGGGCGAGGTTCTCGGAGACGGTCATGTTCAGTTCCCTTCGAACTGCGTGGCTGCCTGGGCCGCGGCATCCAGTCCCGCGTTCGCGGTGCCGCCGCCGACCGGGCGCTTGAGGTACGCGACGAGCCCGCCCTCGGGCCCCGTGACGACCTGCACGAGCTCCCAGCCCTGCTTGCCCCAGTTGTTGAGGATGGCGGCGGTGTTGTGGATGAGCAGAGGTGTCGTGAGGTATTCCCACGTGATCATGAGGGGCTCCTAGCCTTCGGTCCCCGAGCGCGTCGAGGGGCGGAAAACGGGGCCGTGCGTCAGTCTTCGCACAGGTAGCTCCCCTACGATCAAGCCTATGCCTGAATCGAAACGGACGGGTACGGGCGTGCTCGGCGGCCTGGCGGGTCTCGTCGGCCTGAGCGCGGTTGCCGGCATCCTCATCGCGACCGCGGTCACCCCCGCCATCGCGGTCACCGGAGCCGCCACGTCGAACGCGATCACGATGTTCGACAACCTGCCCGCATCGCTCAACATCCAAGCGCTGATGGTGCCGACCACGCTCTACGCGAAGGACCCGAACACGGGCCAGTACGTGGAGATGACCAAGTTCTACGACCAGAACCGCAATCCGGTGAAGTACGACCAGATCGCTCCGGTCATGTACGACGCTCTCCTCTCCAGTGAGGACCCGCGCTTCTACCAGCACGGCGGCATCGACATGATGGGCACGGCCCGCGCCATCCTGTCCAACATCAAGGGCGGCGCGGACACCCAGGGCGGTTCATCGATCAGCCAGCAGTACGTCAAGAATGTGCTCGTCCAGCAGTGCTACAGCACCGTCGACCAGAAGACCTACAAGACCGACAAGAAGTCCTCGGCCGAGGACAAGCGCGCCGTCGCTCTCCAGCAGTGCTACACGGATGCGACGAACTCGTCCGGCCCCGCGGGCATCCAGCGCAAGCTCCAGGAGATGCGCTACGCGATCGCGCTCGAGCAGAAGTACTCCAAGAAGGAGATCCTGCTCGGCTACATGAACATCGCGAACTTCGGCGGCACGACCTACGGCGTCGACGCCGCCGCGCAGCGATACTTCGGTGTCCCGGCCAGCCAGCTGAACCTGTCGCAGGCGGCAGTCCTCGCCGGAATGGTGCAGAACCCCAACCTGTACCGGATCGACCTCAAAGACAGCAAGACCAACGGCGACGCGAACCATTACGCCGAGACCAAGAAGCGTCAGACGTATGTCCTCGGGCGCATGAAGCACGATGGCAAGATCACCCAGGCGCAGTATGACGAGGCGATGAAGGCGCAGATCGTCCCTCACGTCACGACGCCGACGACGGGCTGCCAGGCCGCCGGCAGCGCCGCGTACTTCTGCCAGTACGTGGTTTCCGTCATCCAGAACGACCCCGCTTTCGGATCCACCGCGCAGGAGCGCCAGGCCGCCTTGCGGCAGGGCGGCCTCAAGATCTACACGACCCTCGACTGGCGCCTGCAGAATGTCGCGCAGGACCAGCTGACGAAGTCGGCACCCGCCACGGTCAACAAGGACTGGACGTACGGCTCCGTCATCACCAACGAGGAGACCAGCACCGGGCGCATCCTCTCCATGGCGCAGAACACCACGTTCTCGAATGAGCCGAGCCCGCAGCCGGGTCAGACGAGCGTCAACTATGCGGCCGACGCCAAATACGGCGGATCGAGCGGCTTCCAGCCTGGATCGACCTTCAAGCTGTTCACCATCCTCGACTGGCTCGAGCAGGGCCATTCGCTCAACGAGACCCTGAACGGCACTCTGAACCTCATCAGGAACTTCAAGAACTCCTGCACCGGCGGCAACATCCCCGGACAGAAGATCCAGAACTACGGTGGCGGAAGCGCCGGCGGCTACGTCGGCACGCCGCTGCGATTCACGAAGGACTCGCTCAACACCGGATTCTTCGCCATGGCGGCCAAGCTCGATCTGTGCGACATCGGCAAGGATGCGGCCAAGCTCAACGTGACCAACGCTGACGGCACCGCCATCGAAATGAAGTACCAGAACTCGATCATCGGCAACGCGCAGTATGTGTCTCCGGTGACGATGATGAGCGCCTTCGCCTCCGTCGCCAACGGCGGCGTCCAGTGCACGCCGAAGGTGATCGACAAGGTCACCGACTCCGCCGGCAACGACCGCCCCATCCCGCAGACGACCTGTACGCAGAAGGTCGATCCGCAGATCGCGGCCACCGCGGCGTACGACCTGCAGGGCGTCATGAACTCGGGCGGCACCGGTTCGCTCGGAAACGCCGGTGACGGGACCCCCGTCATGGGCAAGACCGGTACGAACGAGGGCACCCAGACCTGGCTCATCCAGTCGAGCACGGCGGTGACCACCGCGGTGTGGTCGGGCGTGGCGAACGGCCAGGACAAGGCCGATGCGAACGTCACCAAGACGCGCAACAGCCACGGCGTCGCGCTGAACCAGATCCGCTACTCGATGTCCAAGGCCGTGCAGAAGGTCGCGAACCAGCTGTACAAGGGCGCGAAGTTCCCCGCCCCCGACCAGGATCTGTTGAAGACCGTGATGGTCGACCTTCCCAATGTCGTCGGCATGACCCAGGACCAGGCCACGCAGACCCTGCAGGATGCCGGCTTCGACGTCCAGGTGGGTCAGCCCGTGCCGTCGAACCTCCCGCAGAACACGGTCGCCGCACAGAACCCGGGCGCCGGCAAGGCCGCGTCGGGTTCCACCGTGACGATCTCGCTCAGCACAGGCACCGGTGCCACCATCCCGGCCGACATCATCGGCAAGAAGCTCAGCGACGCACAGGCCGAGCTGCAGCAGGCCGGGTTCACGAAGATCACTGCGCAGTGCGTCGCCACACCGGGCGGCCAGGGCACCGTGCTCACCTCTGATCCGGCTCCCGGCACGGCCGCCGACACGAGCCAGACGGTCAACCTCACGTACCAGAAGGACAAGTGCGGAGGCGGACCCGGAGGCGGCGGTGGCGGGGGCAACGGCTGATGCCCTCTCCCACACGCACCGCCCTCACTGCTCTCGGAGCGGTGGGGGCGGTCGGTGTCGGCGCCGCGGTCTGGGGCATCGGCATCGAGCGCTTCCTGTTCACCGTCCGTCGCCATGAGCTGCGCATCCTGCCTGCCGGCGCCGAGCCGGTGCGCGTCCTGCACCTCTCCGACGCGCATATGGCCCCCTGGCAGCACCGCAAGCAGGACTGGATCGCCTCGCTGGCCGACCTCCACCCGGACTTCATCGTCAACACGGGAGACAACCTCGGCCATGCGAAGGGTCTCGACGGCCTACGCCGCGCCTTCGCGCCGCTGCGCGGCATCCCCGGCGTCTTCGTGCACGGATCGAACGACCACGCTGCGCCCGCGCCGCGAAACCCGCTGCTGTACTTCTCCGGGCCGTCGAAGATCAAACGCGCGCCGGAGCCGCTCGACACCGACGCCCTCGACGACTACCTGACCGACGAGCTCGGCTGGCATGCGCTCAACAACACGGCGACGACGATGGATGCCGGCGGCCTCCGCATCGCCGCCTTCGGCGTGAGCGACGCGCACCGCGGGTGGGACAAGCTCGACATGCTGCCGCGGGCGCTCGCATCCCTCGATCTGTCCGATGTGGAACTCACGCTCGGAGTGACGCACGCGCCGTACCAGCGGGTGCTGAACGACTTCATCGACCTCGGCGCCGACGTGCTCTTCGGCGGGCACACGCACGGCGGTCAGGTGCGCATCCCGGGCTCGCCGAGGGCGCTCGTGGCGAACTGCGACATCCCGCTCGACCAGGCCCGCGGCCTGAGCACCTGGACGCACGGCGGGCGCACCGTGCCGCTCAATGTGAGCGCCGGCATCGGCCATTCGATCTACGCGCCGGTGCGGTTCGGATGCCGTCCGGAGGCATCGCTCATCACGCTCCTCCCCCGCCGCTGACGGCCCGACGCATCCCGAATCTCACGCAACCGTGACCCGCGGAGCGGGTCGTTCGCACTCGACGCACAGGCTGAGGTCATAGCGTCGAAGACGTGACGAACAACATGCCGTCGACGCGTAAACGGCATCTGGGCGGCGTACTCGGAGGCCTCGTCGGCGTCGTCGCGCTCAGTGCGGTGGCGGGACTCCTCGTCGCGGCCGCGGTGACGCCCGCCATCGCAACGGCCAGCACGGCCGCCAGTGGCGCCATCAACGCGTTCGACAACCTTCCGAGCGAACTCCAGATCGAGCAGCTTCAGCTGCCCACGACGATCTACGCCAAGGACCCCAACACCGGCCAGTACGCCGAGCTGACCCGGTTCTACGACCAGAACCGCGTTCCCGTGACGTGGGACCAGGTCGCGCCGGTCATGTACGACGCGATCCTCTCCAGCGAAGACCCGCGGTTCTACCAGGAGGGCGGCGTCGACCTCATCGGCACCGCACGCGCCTTGGTGTCGAACCTCAAGGGTCAGAGCAACACCCAGGGCGGCTCGTCGATCAGCCAGCAGTACGTCAAGAACGTGCTCGTGCAGGACTGCTACTCGACCGTGGATGAGAAGACCTTCAAAGACAAGGGCAAGCTGACCGCACAGCAGCAGAAGGATGCGGCGCTCCAGGACTGCTACAACGAGGCGACGAACGCCAGCGGCACGTCCGGCTACATGCGCAAGCTGCAGGAGATGCGCTACGCGATCGCGGTGAGCCAGAAGTACTCGAAGAACGAGGTGCTGCTCGCCTACCTCAACATCGCGAACTTCGGCGGGACCACGTACGGCATCGAGGCCGCCTCAGAGTACTACTTCGGTGTGCACGCGAGTCAGCTGAACCTCGACCAGGCGGCCGCCCTTGCGGGCATGGTCCAGAACCCCAACACCTTCCGGATCGACCAGCCGGCGAGCAAGACGAACGGCAGCGCCAACGGCTACGCGCTGACCAAGCACCGCCAGGAGTATGTCCTCGGACGTATGCAGACGCTCGGCAGGATCACGCCGGCCCAGTACACGCAGGCGATGAAGGATGCGATCACCCCGAAGATCACGCCTGCCGTGACCGGCTGCGCGGCAACGGCCGCACCGTACTTCTGCGCCTACGTGAGGTCGATCATCACGTCAGATCCCGCGTTCGGCGCCACGCAGGCCGATCGCGACCAGGCACTGCGGCAAGGCGGCCTGCACATCTATACGACGCTCGACTGGCGGCTGCAGAACGTCGCGCAGGCGGACGTCTCGCAGCACGCCCCGCAATCCGAGCCCGGCTTCGACTACGGCGCAGTCGCTGTGAACGTGCAGCCGGGCACGGGGAACATCCTCTCCATCGCGCAGAACACCGCCTACTCGGATGCCGCGAACGCCGGCCCCGGCAAGAGCAGCATCGTGTATGCCGGCGACATCCTGCAGGGCGCTCACGGGTTCCCGGCGGGGTCGTCGTTCAAGCTCTTCACGCTGCTCGACTGGCTGGAGAAGGGCCACACGCTCAACCAGGTGGTGGACGGCGTGAAGCGCGTCATCCCGCGCCTCACGAACTCGTGCCAGGGCAACTGGGTCAATTTCAAGAACGAGACGATCCCGAACTTCGGAACGGAGGGAGCGGGATTCGTCGGCACACCGCTCCAGTTCACCAAGGTGTCGCTCAACACCGGCTTCATCGGGATGGCGCAGCAGCTCGACATGTGCGACGTCATGCACGACGCCACGAAGCTCGGTGTGACGCTCACGAACGGCAGCCCCGTCAAGATGAACTTCCTGTCATCGGTGATCGGCACCAACCCGGTCTCCCCCATCGCCATGGCCGGGGCCTACGCCGCGATCGCGAACAACGGCATCTTCTGCCAGCCTCAGGCCATCGCGCGCGTCACCGATTCCCACGGCGCCGACCGGCCGATCCCGAAGCGGACATGCACGCAGGTCGTGGATCCCGGCATCGCCGCCACGGCGATGTACGCCCTGCAGACTCCTCTGCAGCCCGGCGGAACCGCGTACCAGGGCAACCCGAACGACGGCACGCCGCTGTTCGCCAAGACGGGTACGAACAACGGCGACCAGACCTGGCTCATCGAATCCAGCACCGCGATGACGTCGCTCATCTGGTCGGGTACGGTCAACCACGGCGGCTACGGAGACACGCTCGACCTCTTCCATTTCTTCTTCCACGGCACGGATCTCGCCTCGATCCGTTACGCCATGGCGGCGCAGCTGCAGCGCGCCGCCGACCAGTTCTACCCCGGCGGCCCGTTGCCGGCGCCTCTGGCGAACCTTCTCGGCACCGGCGCACCCCCTCCGCCGGCGGCGGCCCCCGCTCCCGCTCCGGCACCAGGGCCGGGCGCGGGTAACGGCGGTGGCGGAACCGGTGGCGGCGGAGGCGGTACCGGTGGTGGCGGCCAGATCACTCCGAGTCCGCCGCCGCACGGGCGTAAGCACTGACCTCCCCGGAGGTTTCCACGACACCCGGTCGCGCATCCGCCGATTTCTGCCGACGGTCTGTTTCGGTTAGACTCGGAGGGTTGTCAGCGGGGTGTGGCGCAGCTTGGTAGCGCGCTTCGTTCGGGACGAAGAGGCCGCAGGTTCAAATCCTGTCACCCCGACAGCAGAAGGGCTCCGCCGCGAGGTGGAGCCTTTCGCATAAGCCCGAAAGGATCCCTGGATGCCGCGCCTCGTCGCCTTCGACCTCGACGACACCCTCGCCCCCAGCAAAGCCGCGATCGACCCTCGCATCGGCGACCTGCTCGTCGCGCTCGCGGGGCGCGTCGACGTCGCCGTGATCTCCGGCGGCCAGCTCCAGCAGTTCCGCAGCCAGGTGGTCGACAGGCTGCCGGAGGCCGACGCATCCACGCTCTCGAAGATCCACCTGCTGCCCACGTGCGGCACGCAGTACTACCGCATCCGCCCCGACGGCATCGAGACCGTGTACGCGCACGCGCTCACCGAGGAGGAGAAGAGCGCGGCGCTCACCGCTGTCGAGGAGGAGGCCAAGCGCCTCGGCTTCTGGGAGACCAAGACGTGGGGGCCGATCCTCGAGGACCGCGGATCGCAGATCACCTTCTCGGCGCTCGGCCAGCATGCGCCGATCGAGGCGAAGTCCACGTGGGATCCGACCGGCGCCAAGAAGAACGAGCTGCGTGCGGCGGTCGCCGCACGACTCCCCGAGCTCGAGGTGCGCTCCGGCGGATCGACCTCGGTCGACATCACCCACCGCGGCATCGACAAGGCGTACGGGATGCGTCAGCTGGCCGATGCGACCGGCATCCCCCTCGAGGAGATGCTGTTCGTCGGCGATCGGCTCGACCCGGATGGCAACGACTACCCCGTGCTCGCCCTCGGCGTGCCGTGCCAGGCCGTGCGGGGCTGGGAGGACACCGCCCTGTTCCTCGAAGGACTCATCCCGACCCTCTGAGCGGATGGTGCGCCCGCTCACCTGTCACGAACACAGGCTCCACCCATCGAACGTGACAGGCGAGCAGACCCATGCCCGCTCACCTGTCACGAACACAAGCTCCACCCCATCGAACGTGACAGGCGAGCAGACCCCATGCCCGCTCACCTGTCACGAACACAAGCTCCACCCCATCGAACGTGACAGGCGAGCAAACCCACGCCCGCTCACCTGTCACGAACACAGGCTCCACCCCCTCGAACGTGACAGGCGAGCAGACCCCATCCCCGCTCACCTGTCACGAACACAGGCTCTACCCCATCGCACGCGACAGGCGAGCAGACCCCGCGCGGAGGTCGACTCAGCGCGTGGCGACGGGCTTCGCGGCCGAGGCGGCCGGACTCACCGGCACGAGGCGCGTGAGCTGCGTGACGTGGCGCGGCTCCAGCTCGGCGAGCGATGAGACGCCGAGCAGGCGCATCGTGCGGACGATCTCGCTGCGCAGGATCTCGATCGTGCGATCGACGCCCGCGCGCCCGCCTGCCATGAGCCCGTAGAGGTAGGCGCGGCCGATCAGGGTGAACTTCGCGCCGAGGGCGATGGATGCGACGATGTCGGCGCCGTTCATGATGCCGGTGTCGACCATGACCGTGGCGTCCCGGCCCACCTCGCGCACGACCTCCGGCAGCAGGTGGAACGGGATCGGGGCGCGGTCGAGCTGGCGTCCACCGTGGTTCGACAGCACGATGCCGTCGACGCCGAGGTCGACCAGGCGCTTCGAGTCGGTGACGTTCTGCACGCCCTTGACCACGATCTTGCCGGGCCACAGCTCGCGGATGATCGCGAGGTCGTCGTAGCTGATCGTGGGGTCCATCGCCGCATCCAGCAGCTCGCCCACGGTGCCGCCCGTCGTCGACAGCGACGCGAACTCGAGCTTGGGCGTCGTGAGGAAGTCGATCCACCACCACGGCCGCGGGAGTGCGTTCACGATCGTGCCGAGCGAGAGCTGCGGCGGGATCGAGAAGCCGTTGCGCTTGTCGCGCAGGCGCGCACCGGCGACCGGGGTGTCGACGGTGAACATGAGGGTGTCGAAGCCCGCGGCGGCGGCGCGCCGCGCGAGGCCGTACGAGATCTCGCGGTCGCGCATGACATACAGCTGGAACCAGTTGCGCCCGGGAACCGCCCCCTGCGGCTCTCGAAGGGTCGCCGCCTTCACATCCTCGATGGACGTCGTGCCGAGTGTCGAGAGAGTGAACGGGATGCCGGCCGCCGCCGCCGCCCCCGCCCCCGCGATCTCACCCTCCGTCTGCATGAGACGCGTGAACCCGGTCGGCGCGATGCCGAACGGCAGGGCGGACGGACCGCCGAGGATCTCGACGGAGGTGTCGACGTCGACCGCGGGCCGCAGGATGTCGGGGTGGAACTCGATGTCGCGGAACGCCTGGCGCGCGCGGGCGAGCGAGAGCTCGCCCTCTGCAGCGCCGTCGGTGTAGTCGAACGCGGCCTTGGGCGTGCGGCGCTGGGCGATGGTCCGCAGGTCGTCGATCGTGAGGGCCGAGCTGAGGCGGCGCCTCTTGCCGTTCAGGTCGATCTTCTTGAACTGCATCAGCTCGAGCAGCTCGGCGGGATTCGGAAGCTGGCGGGTGACCATGGCGGGGCCTTTCATGCGGGGAGTTCGGTGGGCGGTGCAGGGGCGGCCGAGAGGCCGGTCTGCGCGTAGTAGCCCGTGATGTGTTGGTGGACGAGACGGCGGGCGGATGCGGCATCCCTCCGCTCGACGGCGGCGACGATGTCGCGGTGCTCGTGGCGGAGACGGTCGGCGGTCGCGGCCCAGTCCGGCACGCGCTCGGCGCCGGCGCGGACGTACGACTCGATGGCGGTGCGCAGGCCCGCCATCATGGCCGCCACGACGACGTTGCCGGATGCTTCGGCGAGGGCGACGTGCAGCTGCGCGTCGAGGGCCAGGAACTCCGCGGGGGTGAGGGTGCCGGCATCCATCGCATCGAGCACCTCGTGCACCGGGCCGAGCTGCGGTCCCGGCTCGTCGGCGAGGGCGCCGACCACCGCGGTCTCGAGGATGATGCGAGTGCTCACGACATCGGGGAGCGGGAACCCCTGCGCGGCGACCTGCAGTCGCAGCAGGGCCGACATGCCGCCCGAGGGCGTCGCCACGACGATGGCGCCGGATGCGGGCCCCGACCCGGTGGCCGTGCGGATGAGTCCCATCACCTCGAGCACACGCAGCGCCTCGCGGACACTGGAGCGGCCCACGCCGAGGCTCGCCGCCAGCTCGCGCTCGGGAGGCAGATGGTCGCCCGGGCCGAGGCGGCCGTCGAGCAGGTCGGTCTCGATGTGCTCGAGCACGAGACGCCAGGCGCGGGTCGGCGCGGCCGTCATCGGGACCTCCTCGGTGAGCGATCGTCGCGGACCGCCGTGTGGTCCGACCACATTATCACCTGTGGTCAGACCACGCCACCGGGGCCGGGGACACTAGCCTGAATCGCGTGCAGCCTGTCACCGTCGTCCTCCTCCTCGCCGCGGCCGTCTCGGCGTTCTGCTGGATCGCCTCGCTCATCACGAAGGACACGTCGTGGGTCGATCGCATCTGGTCGATCGCACCCGTCGCCTACGTGTGGGTCTTCGCCGGAGCGGCGCTCATCGATGGCCGGGATGCCGGACGACTGCTCGTCATGGCCGTGCTCGTCACCCTGTGGGGTGCACGCCTGACCTTCAACTTCGCTCGGAAGGGCGGCTACAGCGGAGTGGAGGACTACCGATGGGCGGTCCTGCGCGCGCGCATGAAGCCCTGGCAGTTCCAGCTGTTCAACCTCTTCTTCATCGTGCTGTACCAGAACGCGCTGCTCGTGCTCATCGCCCTTCCCGCGGGGATGGCCTGGCTGCATCCGATCGGCTTCACAAGCTGGGACACGCTGTTCGCGGCGCTCTTCCTCGGCTTC
Source organism: Microbacterium rhizosphaerae (assembly GCF_034120055.1). Lineage (NCBI taxonomy): Bacteria > Bacillati > Actinomycetota > Actinomycetes > Micrococcales > Microbacteriaceae > Microbacterium > Microbacterium rhizosphaerae. The sequence continues at coordinate 3,124,211 of NZ_CP139368.1, forward strand.
CTCGTCCTCGAGACGGCGGCCGATCAGCAGCAGTGGGACTTCCACCGGGCGAAGGCGGCGGCCGGCGGCCGGCTCGAACCGGGGTTCCTCACGACGGGCCTGTTCCGCTGGAGCAGGCATCCCAACTTCTTCGCCGAGCAGGCGCAGTGGTGGATGCTGTACTGCCTCGGCGCGACGGCCGCCGTAACCTCGGGGCTCGGCTTCTGGGGCGGTGCGGTCAACGCGACGATCGCCGGTCCGATCCTGCTCAGCGTGCTCTTCATCGGCTCGACGATCTTCACCGAATCGATCTCGTCGTCGAAGTACCCCGCCTACGCCGAGTACCGGCGCATGACGTCGATGCTCATCCCCTGGCCGCCCCGACGGCGCTCCGCAGAGGCCGTCTGAGGTCGTCTGCGGCGGTTCAGCCCAGTCGCCCGCCGGACTCGCGCAGGTAGCACTCCGCACAGAGCGACTCGTACGTGACCTCGGCGCCGTCGATCGCGACCTGGTCGCCCTCGAACACGAAGCGACCGTCGACGAGCCGCGCGTTGAACAGCGCCTTCCGCCCGCACCGGCAGATCGTCTTCAACTCCTCGATGGTGTGCGCGATGTCGAGCAGCCGCCTCGACCCGGGGAAGGCGTGCGTCAGGAAATCCGTGCGGATGCCGTACGCCAGCACCGGGATGCCGTGGAGCACCGCGATCCGCAGCAGGTCGTCGACCTGCTCCGCGGTGAGGAACTGCGCCTCGTCGACGAGGAGGCACGCGACCTCGGCGGGCGGCCGATTGAGGCCGGCGAGCTCGTCGTGCGTGTAGCGCACACGGGCATGGTGCTCGGCGAACAGGTCACGGGCATCGTCTTCCGGCCCGATCAGGAAGTCGACGGGGCGGGAGACGCCGAGCCGGCTCTCGATCTGGTCGGCGCCCTTCGTGTCGATCAGCGGCTTGGCCAGCAGGACGCGCTGGCCGCGCTCCTCGTAGTTGTATGCGGCCTGCAGCAGAGCGGTGGACTTGCCGGAGTTCATCGCGCCGTAGCGGAAGTACAGTTTTGCCACCCGCCGAGTCTACGGAATGGCGGCGGCCTCGGCCCGGCTCACGCGGGGTGCGCCGGCTCCCCGCGTCAGGCGGTGAGCTGGAGCTCCTCGGCCGTTTCGGCCATGGTCTCCTCGGCGAGTGCCGGGTCGGTGTTGAGCTTCTGACCCAGGGTCGGGATCAGATCGCGCAGCGTCGGCTCCCAGTCCGGGTACTGGTCGGGGAAGCAGCGCTGGAGCAGGTCGAGCATGATGGGCACGGCGGTGGATGCGCCGGGCGAGGCCCCGAGCAGGCCCGCGATGGAGCCGTCCTTCGCCGCGACGACCTCGGTGCCGAACTGCAGCTTGCCACCCTTCATCACCTGAGCCCGCTGGCCCGCCTGGAGCAGCGTCCAGTCGTCGTCCTTCGCGGTCGGGACGAAGATGCGCAGGCTGTCGACCTTGCGGCGGTGGTTCTTCGCCAGCTCGCTGACGAGGTACTTGATGAGCGGGAAGTTCGTGAACGCGACCTTGAGCATGCTGCCGAGGTTGCTCGGCCGCACCTGGCCGACGATGTCCCACCACGATCCGTTCTTCAGGAACTTGGGGCTGAAGGTCGCGAACGGACCGAACAGCACGGAGGTCTCACCGTCCACGACACGCGTGTCCAGGTGCGGAACCGACATGGGCGGAGCTCCGACGGATGCCTGCGAGTACACCTTCGCCTTGTGCTGCTGCACGATCGCCGGGTCGCTCGTCATCAGCCACTGGCCACCGATCGGGAAGCAGCCGTAGCCCTTGATCTCGTCGATGCCGGACTTCTGCAGCAGCTTGAGGGCCCAGCCACCCGCGCCGACGAACACGAAGCGCGCGCGCACCTGCCCGGGGGCGCGCCCGATCGAGTTGCGGTACTTGACGAGCCACGTGCCGTCGCTCTGCTTCTTGAGGCTGCGCACCTCGCGGTTCTTCACGACATCCATACCGGCATCGCGGAGGTTGTCGATCAGCTGGTGCGTGAGCGCGCCGAAGTCGACGTCGGTGCCCGCGGGCACACGCGTCGCGGCGAACGGCTCGCCCTTGCGGCGCTTCTGCATGAGCAGCGGCGCCCAGGTGTTGATGACGCGGGAGTCCTCGCTGTACTCGATGCCCGCGAACAGCGGCTGGTCCTTGAGCGCCTCGTAACGCTTCTTGAGGTACGCGACATCCTTCTCACCGCGCACGAAGGTCATGTGCGGCGTCGAGTTGATGAAGGTGGTCGGCGCGTCGAGCACGCCGCGCTCGACGAGCGTCGACCACAGCTGGCGGCTCAGCTGGAACTGCTCGTTGATCGAGATCGCCTTGGCCGGGTCGACGGATCCGTCGGGGCCCTCGGGCATGTAGTTCAGCTCGCACAGCGCGGCGTGACCGGTGCCGGCGTTGTTCCAGGCGTTGGAGCTCTCCAGCGCGACGTCGTGCAGCCGCTCATAGACCGCGATCTTCCAGTCCGGCTGGAGCTCGTGGATGAGCGTTCCCAGGGTGGCGCTCATGATGCCGCCGCCGATGAGGAGGACGTCTACGGTTTCAGTCACCCGTCAATTCTAGGCGCGCGCCGGATACCGGCTTGTTCGCCCCGACGTCCGGTCCAGGGCACCCCGCTGTCCCCCGCGTACGTCCCGTCAGGCGGCAGCGGTGAGCTGGGCGCCGACGATCTCGGCGATCTGCACGGCGTTGAGCGCCGCGCCCTTGCGCAGGTTGTCATTGCTGATGAACAGCACGAGGCCCTTGCCCTCCGGGGCCGACTGGTCGGCGCGGATGCGACCGACGTAGCTCGGGTCGGTACCGGCGGCCTGCAGGGGCGTGGGCACCTCTTCGAGCTTCACGCCGGGGGCCGATGCGAGCAGCGCCCGGGCGCGGTCCGGCGTGATGTCGCGCGAGAACTCCGCGTGGATGCTGAGCGAGTGACCGGTGAAGACCGGGACGCGCACGCACGTTCCGGCGACGCGGAGCTCGGGCAGCTCGAGGATCTTGCGGCTCTCGTTGCGGAGCTTCTTCTCCTCGTCGGTCTCGTTCTCGCCGTCCTCGACGAGGTTGCCGGCGAAGGGGATGACGTCGAACGCGATCGGCGCGATGTACTTCTCCGGCTGCGGGAAGTCGAGCGCCGACCCATCGCGCGCGAGTCGCTCGACGTCGCCCTGCGCGAGGACGCCTTCGACCTGGCCGAGCAGCTCCTGGACGCCGGCGAGGCCGGAGCCGCTGACGGCCTGGTACGTGCTGACGATCAGGCGCTCGAGCCCCGCCTCGCCGTCGAGCACCTTGAGGACGGGCATCGCGGCCATCGTGGTGCAGTTGGGGTTGGCGATGATGCCCTTGCGCGCCTCGGCGATCGCGTGCGGGTTGACCTCGCTCACGACGAGCGGCACATCGGGGTCCATGCGCCAGGCGCTGGAGTTGTCGATGACCGTGGCGCCGGCCTCGGCGAAGCGCGGTGCGTGTGCCCGGCTGCCGGTGGCGCCCGCGGAGAAGAGCGCGATGTCGATGCCCGAGAGATCTGCGGTGGCGACGTCCTCGACCGTCACGGCCCGGCCCTGGAAGACGACGTCGGAGCCGGCGGAGCGGGCCGTCGCGAAGGCGCGCAGCTCGCGAACCGGGAAGCCGCGCTCCTCGAGGATGTCGAGCATGGCGCCGCCGACCTGGCCGGTGGCGCCCACGACGGCGATAGAGAGTCCGGAATCGGAGATGCGGGTCATGGGAGGCTCCTCGGGGAGTCGCGGGCCGCGCAGCAGCGCAGCGATCGGGATGCGCCGGCGCTGGCGTTGTCGAGATTCTACCGGCGCCCGCGGGTGACCGGTCGCCGTGTGTCAGGCCGTGACGAGAGGGCCGATCGGTTGAGGGGCCTCAGCGTCCGGTGCCGGCGTGGATCACGGCATCCGCGTCTCCGTCGAGACCGTAAGCGGTGTGCACGACACGCGCCGCCTCGGCGAGCTCGTCGCCGCGCACGACGACCGAGATGCGGATCTCCGAGGTCGAGATCATCTCGATGTTGACGCCCGCGACGCTGAGCGCCTCGAACAACGTGGCCGAGACCCCGGAGTGCGTGCGCATGCCGGCGCCGACGACCGACAGCTTGCCGATCTGGTCGTCGTGCACGAGGCTCTCGAAGCCGATGCCGGCCTGCTCCCCCGCGAGCGCCTTCAGCGCCATGGATGCCTCGGACTTCGGCAGCGTGAAGGAGATGTCCGTGCGCCCGGTCGCTGCGGCAGACACGTTCTGGACGATCATGTCGACGTTGGCGCCGGACTTCGCCACGATCTTGAAGATCTCGGCGGCCTTGCCGGGCACGTCCGGCACGCCGATGATGGTGACCTTGGCCTGGCCCAGGTCGGTCGCGACTCCCGCGACGATCGGCTCTTCCATGTGCTCTCCCTGTGCGAGGAGCTCGGCGCGGCGGCTGTCGATGACGAGGGTGCCGTCGCTCGAGCTGAACGTAGAACGCGCGTGGATCAGCACGCCATGGCGGCGGGCGTATTCCACGGCACGGATGTAGAGGACCTTCGCGCCGTTCGCGGCGAGCTCGAGCATCTCCTCGCTCGAGATGCGATCGAGCTTGCGGGCCTTCGGCACGACGCGCGGGTCGGCGGTGAAGATGCCGTCGACGTCACTGTAAATCTCGCAGACGTCGGCGTCGAGAGCGGCGGCGAGGGCCACCGCGGTCGTGTCGGATCCGCCGCGGCCGAGCGTGGTGATGTCGCGGGTGTCGCGATTGAAGCCCTGGAAACCGGCGACGATCACGATCGCCCCCTCGTCGAGGGCCTCGCGCAGGCGTACCGGCGTGACGTCGACGATGCGGGCGGCGCCGTGCGTGGCGTCGGTGATCATGCCGGCCTGGCTGCCGGTGAACGAGCGGGCCTCGAAACCCATGGAGTGGATGGCCATCGCGAGCAGCGCCATCGAGATGCGCTCGCCGCTCGAGAGCAGCATGTCCAGCTCACGGGGGGCCGGGATGGGGGCCACCTCTGCCGCGAGGTCGAGGAGCTCGTCGGTCGTGTCGCCCATCGCACTCACCGCGACCACGACATCGTGCCCGGCGCGGCGCGTGTCGACGATGCGCTTCGCGACGCGCTTGATGCTCTCGGCGTCGGCGACGGACGAGCCGCCGTACTTCTGGACGATCAGCGCCACAGTGGAACTCCCGGGGATCTCGGCGGTGGACGAGGACCGCCGGATTCGATTGTACGGATGCCGCGGCATCCCCTTCACCACGTGACGGCGCCGCGGCGGGCCTCGCTTCAGGCCTGGGGCAGCCCGGTGACGTCGGGCGGCGGCCCGAGGTCTGTGGACGGCTTCGCGCGCAGCACTCCCCCGGTCGCGGCGAGCCAGCATCCGATGAGCACGACAGGGAATCCGATGAGCAGGCCGAGCGTGAGCGGCTCGCCGAGGATGAGAGCGCCGAGCGCGATCGCGACGACGGGGTTCACATACGTGAACAGGGGCGCGCGCGCCGGGCCCACCAGGGAGATCAGCGCGAAGAACGCGATGAACGCGAGGGCGGTGCAGAAGATCGCGAGGGCGAGGAGCGACACCGCGCTGCGCACGCTCGGCAACCCGTGCTGCGTGAGGAGCCCGATGGGCAGGTAGAAGAGGCCGACGGCCGCGAGCGAGATCGTGACGGAGCCGAGGGCGGGCACGCCCTGCAGCTTGTGCGCCACGACGAAGGGCGCGGTCGCGTAGCAGACGGCCACGAGCAGCACCTCGCCGATCGCGACGAGGGCCCGCGGACCGCCCGAGGCCAGTCCCGGTCCGCCGACGATGATGGCGACTCCGAGGAAGCCGACGATGAGGCCGGTGAGCCGGACGGGGCGCAGCATCCCTCGATCCCCGCCGAAGAACGCGATGATCGCGGCGAAGAGAGGCACCGTCGCGACGAGGAGTCCGGTCAGACCCGACGGGATCGTCTGCTCGGCGTGGCCGAGCAGCAGGAACGGGCCGGCCATCTCGATGGCGCCGAACAGCAGCACCCACGGCCAGCGCGCGAAGGCCGCCTTGAGCGCGCCGCTGCGAATGGCGAAGGGCAGCAGGATGAGGGCTCCGATGAGCGTGCGCCCGGCGACCATCGCCGCAGGCGAGATGGTCTCGACCGTGACGCTGATGAAGAGGTACGGGACGCCCCAGAGGACGGCCATCGCCGCGTACAGCCACCACGCGCGGGCGCTCACGGTGTGCTGCAGTGTCATATGGACCGGCGTCCCTCGAACGCGCGGCCGAGCGTGACCTCGTCGGCGTACTCCAGGTCGCCGCCGACGGGCAGGCCGGAGGCGAGTCGTGTCACGGAGATCTCGAGCGTGTGGAGCAACCGGCTGAGGTAGGTCGCGGTCGCCTCGCCCTCGAGATTGGGGTTGGTCGCGAGGATGACCTCCTGCACCGTGCCGTCCGCGAGCCGCTGCATGAGCTGCGCGATGCGCAGGTCGTCGGGCCCGATTCCCGCGATCGGGCTGATCGCGCCGCCCAGGACGTGATAGACCCCGCGGAATTCGCGCGTGCGCTCGATGGCCGCGACATCCTTCGCGTCCTCGACGACGCAGATGAGCGTCTGGTTGCGGCGCGGGTCGCGGCAGATGGCGCAGCGATCCTGCTCCGAGACGTTGCCGCAGATCTCGCAGAAGCGCACCTTCTCGCGCACCTCGGCGAGCAGCTGCGCAAGGTGGGAGACGTCGAAGTTCGGGGTCTGCAGGATGTGGAACGTGATGCGCTGCGCCGACTTCGGCCCGATGCCGGGGAGGCGGCCGAACTCGTCGATCAGGTCCTGGACGATGCCGTCGTACATCAGGAGAACCTCGTGCCGGACTCGTAGGTCTCCTCGCGGACGAAAGTCGCACCGAGCACCTGACGCACGACCGCCTCGCCGTAACGCTGGACCCCGTCGGCGCGCGCCGTCACGGTGGGCGTGAGACGGGGCGCCACGATCGTGGGGATGTCGTCGTCGGGCGGCGGCGGAGGCGCGTCCTCGTCGTCGTAGGCGGGCGGCTCGTCCATCGACGGGACGACATCGGCGGCGGGGAGCACGTCGCCCTCACGGGCGATCGTCGCGGTGGCCATGCGGGCGGGCGGCTCTTCCGGGTCGTCGTCGACGGCCAGCGACCGGCCCGGGCTTGTCGACGCGCTCGGGGGCGTGCTGGTCGGGATCGGCGCGACGGCCCACTCGGTGACGGTGGCGGATGCCGACGCCTGGCGCTCGGGGGTGACGGCACGTCGCTCGGCGGGGCGCGCGGGCCCGGCCGCCCGTGCGGCGGTGCTCCGCGGTGCGGCCGCGCCGGTGCCGCCGTCAGCGGGGGGAGGGGGCGTGCGCGGGCCGGATCCGCCGTCGTCGCCACCGGGACCCTCGGGTGCCGAGTCGTCCTCCATCCGCGCGAGGTACTTCACCGTGACACCGGTGACCCCGCGGATCGCCGCGCGCAGTGCCTCGCTCGGGCCGCCGTCCGCCGAGCGCTGCTTGAAGCGGTTGAGGTCGCTCGCACTGCGGAAGGCCAGCGTCAGGACGTCGCCGTCGCGAAGGTCGGCCACGCTTGCGGCCGAGGCGACGAGCCACGAGGAACGACTGATGCGCTCGAGCCGGGCGAGGACGTCGGGCCACGACTCGCGCAGGCGCTCCACGGTCAGCGGCCCGGCGGGAGCGGCAGCTGCGGGCACGGCAGCGGCGGGCGCGGGCTCGGAAGCCGGTGCAGCGGCTGCCGTGGACGTGGAAGCTCCGACCGGCTGCGCGGCTTCCTCGTGCGGGTCGGCGGGCGACTCGAAACGGGGTGACGACTCGTCGTCGGCCTGCGACGTGTCGTCTCGCTCGTTCCCCGCTCGCTCGACGACCGGCGCTCGGGACGGCTCAGGAGCGGAGACCTGCGCCACGGCGGGCGCGGCGGCCTGCGCCACGGGCGCGACCGGGGCCGCAGCCGCGGGACCGCCGTGGGCGAGCACGCGGGCCACCATCAACTCCAGCTGCAGGCGCGGCGACGTCGCGCCCGTCATCTCGTCGAGCGTCGCGATCACGAGGTCGGCGGTGCGCGACAACCGCTCGGAGCCGAACGCGGCGGCCTGGCGCGACATCCTCTCCAGTTCGTCCGCCGGCACGCCCCGCATGACGCTCGCCGCGCCGGCGCCCGTCGCCGCGATGACGATGAGGTCGCGCAGACGCTCGAGCAGGTCGTCGACGAAGCGCCGCGGATCCTGTCCGGTCTGCACCACACGATCGACCGCGGCGAAGGCGGCAGCCGCATCCTGACCCGCGAACGCGTCGATGACCTCGTCCAGGAGCTCACCCGGCGTGTAGCCGAGGAGGGCGACGGCGCGGGCGTACCGCACGAGCACCCGATCGTCCTCCGAGTCGGAGCCGGCGATCAGCTGGTCCAGGAGCGACAGCGTGTCTCGCGGAGACCCTCCCCCAGCGCGCACGACGAGCGGGAGGACACCCGCCTCCACGTGCACGCCCTCGGTCTCGCACAGCTGAGCGACGTAGTCGAGCATGGCGGCGGGCGCGACGAGACGGAACGGGTAGTGGTGGGTGCGCGAACGGATCGTGCCGATGACCTTCTCGGGCTCGGTCGTGGCGAAGATGAACTTGACGTGGTCCGGCGGCTCCTCGACGAGCTTCAGCAGCGCGTTGAACCCCTGGGGGGTCACCATGTGCGCCTCGTCCAGGATGAAGATCTTGAAGCGGTCGCGGGCCGGGGCGAAGATCGCACGCTCGCGCAGGTCGCGGGCGTCGTCGACGCCGTTGTGACTCGCCGCGTCGATCTCGACGACGTCGAGCGATCCGCCACCGCCACGGCCGAGCTCGATGCAGCTGTCGCACGTCCCGCACGGGACGTCGGTCGGCCCCTCGGCGCAGTTCAGGCAGCGTGCGAGGATGCGCGCCGAGGTGGTCTTGCCGCAGCCGCGGGGCCCCGAGAACAGGTACGCGTGACCGACCCGGTCGCTGCGCAGCGCCGTCATGAGCGGCTCGGTCACCTGTGCCTGGCCGATCATCTCGCCGAACGTCTCGGGACGGTAGCGGCGATACAGAGCGGTGGTCACCCGAACAGCCTACGGCGTGGCTCGGACAGCCGGATCGAGCCTCTTCAGTCGTCCGCTGCGGTATCGATGAACCCCACGTCGTCGATGATCGGGATGGCGGACGTGACGGTGGGAACCGACGCCGACAGCAGGGTTCCGTCCTCGCGCCGCGCCGTCGAGAAGCGGTCGTGCGACGGTCGCCCCACGATGACCGGCCCCTGCCCCTGCAGCGGGATCACGAGCTGCCCGCCACCCTCGACGGTGTGCATGACGCCGCGCACCTCGAACGTCACAGGGTCGCCCGCATCCGCCCGCACGTGCAGTGCGTCGCGCTCGACGCGGACGTGCAACGGCGTGCCGTGCCACTGCATGGCGAACTCGAGGTGGTCCCACTGGAACGGCAGGCGCGGATCGAACGAGAGCTGACCGAAGTGGTCGCGCATCCCGCCGAATCCGCTGACCAGGGCGGACCAGACGCCGCCGGCCGAGGCGACGTGCACGCCGTCCGACGCGTTGTGGTGCAGATCCGCGAGGTCGACGAACAGCGCCTGGTAGAAGTACTCGAGCGCGAGGTCCTGGTACCCCACCTCGGCCGCGAGGATCGACTGCACGACCGCCGACAGCGTCGAGTCGCCGGTCGTCAGCGGGTCGTAGTAGTCGAAGTCGGCGCGCTTCTGCTCGCGCGTGAAGTGGTTGCCCTGCAGGAACAGCGCGAGCACGACGTCGGCCTGCTTGAGCACCTGGTACCGGTAGATCACCAGCGGGTGGAAGTGCAGGAGCAGCGGGCGCTTGTCGGCCGGCGTGTTCTCCAGGTCCCAGACCTCGCGCTCGAGGAAGACCTCGTCCTGGGGATGGATGCCGAGGGCGTCGCTGTACGGGATGTGCATCGCCTCGGCGGCCATCTCCCACGCGTCCGGCTCGGCGGGGTCGAGGTGCAGACGTGCGACGAGCCGCCGGTACATCTCCCCGTCCTTGTCGGCGAGCTCTCGCACCGTGCGGGCGGCGTAGCGCAGGTTGAACCGGGCCATGACGTTCGTGAACATGTTGTCGTTCACGACGGTCGTGTACTCGTCGGGACCTGTCACGCCGTGGATGTGGAAGGTGCCGACACCGTGAACCTCGCGCCAGAACCCGAGCGTCGCCCAGAGCCGGGCGGTCTCGACGAGGATGTCGACGCCCTCGGCCTCGACGAAGGCCTCGTCGCCGCTCGCGCGGACGTACTTCGCGAGCGCGAAGGCCACGTCCGCGTTGATGTGGTACTGCGCCGTGCCGGCCGCGTAGTAGGCGGACGCCTCCTCACCGCTGATGGAGCGCCACGGGAACAGCGCGCCGGCCTCGTTGAGCATCGCGGCCCTGCGCCGGGCGGCGGGCAGCATGAGGTAGCGCATGCGCAGCGCATTCCGCGCCCACAGCGGCGTCGTGTACGAGAGGAAGGGCACCACGTAGATCTCGGTGTCCCAGAAGTAGTGGCCGCTGTACCCCGACCCCGTCACGCCCTTGGCCGGCACGCCCATGGAGTCGGCGCGAGCCGCGGCCTGCGCGAGCTGGTAGAGGCACCAGCGCGTCGCCTGCTGCACATCCGGGCGGCCGCCGATCCGCACGTCCGATCGGGCCCAGAAGGCGTCGAGCCAGGCGCGCTGCCGTTCGAACAGCCGCGACACGTGCTCCGTGGCCGCCCGATCCAGGACGCGGCGACCGCGGTCGACGAGCTCGCGCGCCGGCACGCCGCGTGACGTGTGATACGCGACGAGCTTGCGGACGCGCACCGGCACGCCGGCCCTCGCCTGGACCCGGAAGACGTTCTTGGCCATGTCCGGCTCGATCTGCTGCCGCGCGGTGTAGGCGTTGTCGGTCTCGATGATGTGGTCCGCGACGACGGCGATCGTCATCCCCGACCGCGTCACGCGGTAGCTGAGCACGGAACGCAGCCCGTCCTGCCAGAACTCCTGCGGCTGGAGCACCCGCTCGCGCAGGCGCTCGGCCTTGCGCGGGTCGAAGGTCGCCGCACCCGTGTTGGCCGGAGCGGCGCCGCCGTACACGTCCTCGCCGTCCTGGCGGTTGACGAGCTGGCAGGTGATCGTGACGGGCGCATCGGCGTTCAGCACCGTGACGTCGAGCTGCATCACCGCGAGGTGGCGCTCGTCGAACGACACGAGGCGCTGGTAGTCGACGAGCACGTCCTTGCCGGACGGTGTGCGCCAGAGAAGGTGGCGGCGCATGACGCCGTCGCGCAGATCGAGCACGCGCTCGTACTCGAGCAGCTCGTCGACGTCGAGAGACAGCGGCTCGTCGTCGACGTACACGCGCATGACCTTGGCGTCCGGCGCATCCACGATCGTCTGCCCGACCTCGGCGAGGCCGTAGGCGTTCTCCGCGTGCTGGATCGCGAAGGTCTCGTGGAAGCCGTTGACGAACGTGCCGTGCTCGTGCGCGAACCGGCCCTCGGGGTGGTTCCCGCGCAGGCCGAGATATCCGTTGCCGACGGCGAAGAGCGTCTCGGTGACACCGGCGTCGTCCAGCGAGAACGCGGTCTCCACCAGGCGCCACTCGTCGACGGGGAAGCGGTCGCGATCGATCATCATGCCTTCCAGGTATCGGTACGGGGTGTGCGGTCAGCACCGCTCACGTGGTGAATGCGTCCAGATCGGAGACGACCACGGTGGCGCCCGCGGCCGTCAGGGCTTCCGCGCCGACGCCGCGGTCGACGCCGACGACGATGCCGAAGCCGCCCGCGGCGGCGGACTGCACGCCGCTGATGGCGTCCTCGACGGCGGCGCTGTCGGCCGGCTCCACGCCGAGCTCTCGCGCGGCGAGGAGGAAGATGTCGGGCGCCGGCTTCGACGCCAGGTGCTCGCGCGCCGCCACGACGCCGTCGACGACCACCGGGAAGCGGTCGCGGATGCCGGCGGCCTGCAGCACCTCCTCGGCGTTCTTGGAGCTGGACACCACCGCGACCGGCACTCCGGCGGCCGCGAGCGCGTCGAGCAGGCGCAGCGAACCGGGGAAGGGCGCGATGCCCTCGTTGCGGAGGATGGCGGCGAACTCCGCGTTCTTGCGGTTGCCGACGCCGCACACGGTCTTGGCATCCGGCGAGTCCGACGGATCGCCCCAGTGCAGCTCGACGTCGCGCGAGCGCAGGACGGCCGCGACGCCCTCGTAGCGCGTGCGCCCGTCGAGGTGCGTGTAGTAGTCGGCGCTCGTGTAGGGGGGCGTGATGTCCCACTCGTCGAACAGCGCCTCGAACAGGGCGCGCCAGGCGCGCATGTGCACCTCGGCCGTCGGCGTGAGCACGCCGTCCAGATCGAACAGCACAGCTCGGGTGGCGGTCAGATCGGGAAGGTCGATGCTCGTCACGAAGCCTCCTGGAAGGTGGGATGCGGGCAGCCCGCGATACGTCCGCACCCAGGCTAGTCCGGGTCCGCGTGACGTGTCAGTGCGCGCCCGCGCGGCCGGCGACCTCCAGCGTCTGGTGGGCGATCTCGAGCTCCTCGTTCGTCGGCACCACGAGGACCGTGACGGCCGAGGCATCCGTCGAGATCACGCGCGTGCCGCGCTCGCGACCGATGTTGCGCTGCGCGTCCAGCTCGACTCCCGCGAAGCCGAGCGTCTCCAGCGCGGCCGCCCGCACCGGCGCCGCGTTCTCGCCGACGCCGGCTGTGAACGAGATGACATCCACTCCCCCGAGCTGCGCGATGTAGGCGCCCGCGTACGCGCGCAGGCGATGCACGTAGACGTCGAAGGCGAGGACGGATGCGGCATCCCCCCGCTCGACGCCGGCGAGGACGTCGCGCATGTCCGAGACGCCCGCGATGCCCTTGAGGCCGCTGCGGGTGTTCAGGAGCGCGTCGAGGTCGTCGATGGTCATGCCGTCGCGCCGGGCCAGCTGGAACAGCAGCGCGGGGTCGAGGTCGCCCGAGCGGGTGCCCATCACGAGCCCCTCGAGCGGTGTGAAGCCCATCGAGGTGTCCACCGAGCGCCCGCCGTCGATGGCGGTGACGGATGCGCCGTTGCCGAGGTGGAACACGATCTGCCGCAGGCTCTCCAGCGGACGCCCGAGGAATTCGGCGGCGATCTCGCTCACGTACTTGTGGCTCGTGCCGTGGAACCCGTACCGGCGGATGCGGTGCTTCTCGGCGATGTGCGCGTCGATCGCATAGGTGTAGGCGGCGGGGGCGAGCGTCTGGTGGAAGGCCGTGTCGAACACGGCCACGTGCGGGATGTCGGGGAACGCGGCGCGGGCCGCCACGATGCCGGCGAGGTTGGCCGGGTTGTGCAGCGGCGCGAGCACCGACAGCTCGTCGATGTTGATCTCGACCAGCGGTGTGATGAGCGTCGGAGCGAAGAACCGCGCGCCGCCGTGGACGACACGGTGACCCACGGCCGTCGGGTCGAGCGCCGGCCCGTTCCTCGCGAAGGCGTCGAGCATCGCGGCGAACGCGGCGTCGTGGTCGGGAACCGGCAGCTCGTCGCGATACGTCGCGTCGAGGAACGCGGCGCCCTCCGCCGCGCCGCGCACGGTGTGCGCCCGCATCCCGTGCTCGTGGCCGATGCGCTCGATGAGCCCGGTCGCCAGAACGGCCTCGGTGTCCATGTCCAGCAGCTGGTACTTGAGCGACGACGAGCCGCTGTTGATGACGAGGACGGGCGTCATGACCCTCCTTGTGCCTGGATGGCGGTGATGGCGATGGTGTTGACGATGTCCTCCACGAGGGCGCCCCGGGACAGGTCGTTGATGGGCTTCGCGAGGCCCTGCAACACCGGGCCGATCGCCACGGCACCCGCCGACCGCTGCACCGCCTTGTACGTGTTGTTGCCCGTGTTGAGGTCGGGGAAGATGAACACCGTGGCACGTCCGGCGACGGCGGACCCGGGGAGCTTCGCCTTCGCCACCGCCGCATCCGCCGCGGCGTCGTACTGGATCGGGCCCTCCACAGGCAGGTCGGGCTCCCGCGCGCGCACGAGCTCCGTCGCCTCGCGCACCTTGTCGACGTCGGCGCCCGAGCCCGACTCGCCCGTCGAGTACGAGAGCATCGCGACGCGCGGCTCGATCCCGAACTGCCGCGCCGTCGCTGCGGACGAGATGGCGATGTCGGCGAGCTGGATGCTCGTCGGGTCGGGGATGACGGCGCAGTCGCCGTAGACCAGCACACGGTCGGCGAGCGCCATGAGGAAGACCGAGGAGACCACCGAGACCCCCGGCTTCGTCTTCACGATCTCGAAGGCCGGACGGATGGTGTGCGCCGTCGTGTGCACGGCGCCCGACACCATGCCGTCCGCGAGGCCCATGTGCACCATGAGGGTGCCGAAGTACGAGCCGTCGGTCACGGTGTCCGCCGCGCGGGCATGCGTCATCCCCTTGTGGGCGCGCAGGCGCGCGTACTCCGTGGCGAAGCGGTCGACGAGCACGGGGTCGAAGGGGCTGACGATGCTCGCCGCCCGGATGTCGATGCCGAGCTCGATCGCGCGATGGCGCACCTCGATCTCCTCGCCGAGGATCGTGAGATCGGCGATGCCCCGAGCGAGCACGGTCGCAGCGGCGCGCAGGATGCGGTCGTCCTCGCCCTCGGGCAGCACGATGTGCCGGCGGTCGGCGCGCGCCCGCTCCATGAGCCCGTACTCGAACATGAGCGGCGTGACGACGTCCGCCTGCGCGAGGCCCAGCAGCCGGACGAGCTCCGCGGTGTCGACGTGCTCGTCGAACATCCGCAGCGCCTTCTCGTAGCGCTGCTGCGACTCGGCGGCGAGCCGGCCACGAGCGCGCATGACCCGCGTCGCGGTGTCGTAGGTGCCGAGGTCCGCCCGGAGGATCGGCAGCGGCGAGTCGAGTCCGTCGATGAGCCGCTGGATCTCGTCGGGCAGGGCGAACGGCCCGTTCAGCACGATGGCCGCAAGCGACGGGAAGGTGCCCGAGGAGTTCGCGAGCAGGGTGGCGAGGAGCACCTCGGTGCGGTCGGCGGCGATGATGACGACCGCGCTGTCCTGAAGCCGCGGCAGGACGTTGACCATCGACATCCCCGCGATGACGACCGTGAGGACTTCGCGGGCGAGCAGCTCCGGGTCGCCGCTGACGAGCCGCCCGTCGACCGCGCGCATGACATCGCGCACCGAGGGCGCCACGAGCAGGCGGTCCTCGGGGAGCGCCCAGACGGGTCGGTCCGACGCGGCGGCCGATCCGGTGGCCGCCACGGCGCTGACGGATGCCACGATCTCCTCGAGCCGCTCGGGGTCGGCGCGGTTCACGACGAGGCCGAGCAGGTGCGCCCGCTCGTGCGCGAGCTCGGTGAGGGCGCTCGCCGCGAGCTGCGCGACCTCCGAGGGCGTGCGCGGGATGGTGGTGCCCAGCTGCTCGGGCACCTCGCCGTTCTGGGCGCGGCCGCCGAGCACGAGCAGAACCGGGACGCCGAGGTTCACCGCGATCCGCGCGTTGTACGCGAGCTCGGCCGGGCTGCCCACATCCGTGTAGTCGCTGCCGAGCACGACGACCGCGTCGCACTGCGCCTCCACGGTCTTGAAGCGCTCGACGATCGCGGCGAGCGCGGATTCCGGATCCGCGCGCACCTCGTCGTAGGTCGTGCCGATGCACGCCTCGTAGGGCAGATCGACGCCGTCGTGATCGAGCAGCATCTCGAGGACGTAGTCGCGCTCGCGCGTCGAACGGGCGATCGTGCGGAAGATGCCCACGCGCGGGGTCGTCCGGCGCAGGACGTCGAGCACGCCGAGCGCGATCGTCGACTTCCCGGAGTGGCCTTCCGCGGAGGTGATGTAGATGCTCTGCGCCACGGCGCCAGCCTACGCGCGTGGCGCGACCGCCCCCACCGGAGACGGCCGGGGAAAGGCAGCGGGACCCCGGGAAAAGTAAGACTCTCCGCGAACCCGGCAGAGCCCGGTTACCCTTGCTACGTTTCCGTCCTGGGGGAGTTGGCCTGGATGCCGCCTCGCGGAGAGCTTCCGACAGTCTACCGTGAGCCGAGACCAGTCGACGACGAGCGGGCTACGATCGATTCATCGAGCGCCGACGCTCGCCCACGGGAGGGCTCATGCCAGGCACCCTGAAAGGCACCGAACCGATCACCGACGCCTTGTTCGCGCAGGCGACCACCGCGATCCTGGACGTGGTCGGGCGGGTGATCGACGGGAAGCCCGAGGCGGTGCGCTTCGCCCTCACGGCGCTGCTGGCCGAGGGTCACCTGCTGATCGAAGACGTTCCGGGCGTCGGGAAGACGATGCTCGCGCGGGCGCTGGCGGCGTCGGTGGATGCGACGGTCCGCCGCATCCAGTTCACGCCCGACCTGCTGCCCGGCGACGTGACGGGTGTGAGCGTCTACAACCCGGTCGAGCACGAGTTCGAGTTCAAGCCGGGCGCGGTCTTCGCGAACATCGTGATCGCGGACGAGATCAACCGCTCCTCCCCCAAGACGCAGTCCGCGCTGCTGGAGGCCATGGAGGAGGGTCAGGTCACGGTCGACGGACGCTCGCACCTCCTCGCGGAGCCCTTCCTCGTCGTCGCGACCCAGAACCCCCTCGAGATGGAGGGCACGTACGCCCTCCCCGAGGCGCAGCGCGACCGGTTCATGATGCGCATCTCGATGGGGTACCCGGATGCGGCGGCCGAGGCCCTCATGCTGCGGCAGCGCGACACGATCAACCCGCTCGACGAGATCCGGCCCGTGGTGACGTCGGCACGCGTGCTCGACCTCATCGCCTGGGTGCGCGCGGTGCACGTCTCACCCGCCATCGAGGAGTACGCGGTGGCGCTCGCGCAGGCCACGCGCATCCACCCCGACCTGCGGCTCGGCGCGAGCCCCCGCGCGACGCTGCAGCTCGTGCGGGCCGCGAAGGTGCGGGCTGCGCTCGACGGCCGGGGCTTCGTCATCCCGGATGACATCACGGCTCTTCTCATCCCGGTGTTCGCGCACCGGCTCATCGCGGCGCGTGGGACTGGGGCGTCGCGCTCGCGGTCGAGCGACGGCATCGCCGAGACGCTCGAGCAGATCGCGGCATCCGTGCGGGTGCCGATCGCGTCGCGCCGCTGACGCGACAGGGGACTCTGGGGGTTCGGAATGCGGAAGGCGTGGCCACTGACGGCCCGGGGAACCGGGGCGCTGCTGCTCGCCGTCATCTGCTTCATCACCGCGGCCCAGCTCGGGCTCATCGAGCTCGTCTACTTCGGCGTCCTGCTCATCGCGGTCGATGTCGCCGGCTTCGCGACTCTCTACCTCGTGCGGCACAGCGAGAGCGTCACGCGCACCTTGACGCCGGACATCCCGTCGGTGGGCGGTGAGATGCGGGTCCTGGTGCACATGGATGTGCGCTCCCCGCTGCCGACCGCGGCGGGGACGTGGCGCGACGCCCTGCCGCGCGGCATCGCCGGCGTCGCTCACGGTGGCCTGCCCGCGATCGGCTCGGGCCTGTCCGGCGGCGACCGCAGGGTCGAGTTCGCATACGCCGTGACGGCCACCGAGCGGGGGGCACATCCGCTCGGGCCGCTCTCCGTCACCACGAGCGACCCGTTCGGGCTGGCCCGCCGCGCGACGACCGTCGGCACGGCGACGAAGGTCGTCGTCGCTCCCGCCATCGTCGAGCTGCCGCCGCTGTGGGATCCCGCGGGTGAGTCCGGGGGCACCACGCTCACGACGACGACGCAACTCGGTCAGGGCGCCGACAACCTCGTCGCGCGCCCGTACGTCTCGGGCGACTCGATGCGCCGCATCCACTGGCGAGCCACCGCGCACCGGGACACGCTGATGGTGCGGCAGGAGGAGCAGGAGTCGACGCCGCAGGCGACCGTCCTCCTCGAGCGCGCCGCCGCCGCGTGGGGCGCCGGCGCTCAGCGCCGGCCGGGTGCGGATCCCGCGTTCGAGCTCGCGGTCACCGCTGCCGTCTCCGTCGTCGCACGGCTCGTGCGCGACGGCTATCACGTGGCGATCCGGGATGCCGACGGCACCGAGCTGTGGGATCCGATCGCCGGCGGCGACGGCGACGAGGTCGAGAGTCTCGCGACGCACTTCGCGACCCTCACGGCACGCGTCGAGGACGCCCGGCGTTCGCCGCTCGACGCGGCCACGGCGATGATCACGGGAAGCGGACCGACCGTCCTCATCACCGGGCCGACGGGACGCACGACGATGCCCGCCCCGATCGGGAGTCCCGCGCTGCTGGTCGGCGTCGGACTGGACGCGGACGGGATCGAGGATGCAGCAGCCGCCGGCTGGCGCATCGTACCGCTGCCGCCGGGCGACGATCTGGTCGAGTCCTGGGTCGCCGCGTATCGAAGGGTCGGCCGTGTCCACGCCTGAGCAGAGCCGCATCCGCAGCCTCTCCCAGTGGCGCCCCCGCCCCGGTGACCTCGTCCTCGCGGGCGGGACGCTCGCTGCGCTCTTCGCCGCGATGGTCCCGCTCGCCCGGGTCATCACGCTGTCGTGGTGGGTGCTCGCCGCGCTCGTCGTTGCGGCTCTCGTCTTCGCGACCGGTGTCGTGATGCGCGGGCTGCGCGTTCCGGCCGTGGGCGTGACGGTGGCCGAGGCGGTCGTCTGGATCGCGGCGGTCACCGCGCTGTTCTTCTCAGGGACGGCGATCCTGCTCATCATCCCGACCCGCAGCACGGTCGATGCCGCGATGGCCGCGGTGCAGTCGGCGCTGGACGACGTCCAGTACGGGAGCGCGCCGCTCGAACCCCGCGTGGGCCTGTCCGTCGTCATCGCCGCCCTCACGGGACTGCTCGCGATCGTCTTCGACCACGTCGTGCTGACTGCACGGATGCCGCTGCTGGCCTCCGTGGGCTTCATCGCGCTCTCGCTCGCACCCTCGATCGCCGTGCCGGGCGACTTCGATCCGGCGGCATTCGTGCTGCTGGCGATCTGCATCCTGTTCCTCATCCGCACCGACACCCAGCTGCGCCGAGAACAGGTGGATGCCGGCATCCCCAGGCGCGTCCCGTACATCACGGCGGCACCCGCCGACACGCGCGGGGGCGCCCCTGCCCCGGCGCGCTCGAGCACGTCCGCGATGGCCGCGGGCATCGGGGCGATCGCGCTGGTGGTCGCCCTCATCATCACGCCGCTGCTGCCGCAGCCGGCCGCACGGGCCGGGTACGGGGGCGCCACGGTCTCGATCGATCCGTCGCTGCGGCTGGGCAACGACCTCCGCCGCCCGATCGACACCGCGGTGCTGCAGGTGCACACGTCAGGCGTATCCGCCCCGTATCTGCGGGTGGCGACCCTCTCCGACTTCTCCGGCGCCGACTGGCAGCCCGACACGGGCCCGGCGTCGCCCGTCATCCGGTCCTCGAGCTTCCCGAAGGTCGACGTCGACCGCGGCATCGCCCTGACGAAGACGACGACACGCGTCGACATCATCAACCTCACGTCACGGTGGCTCCCGGTGCCCTACCCCGTCACCGCCGTCGCCAACCTGGGCGCCGAGTGGGCGGTCATGCGCGACAACCGCACGATCGTCGGGTCGGTGGACACGTCGGCCGGGCAGAGCTACGAGATCACGACGCAGGTGCCGTCGCCGACGTCGGAGCAGATCCGCGCCTCCTCGGCGACGATCGTGAACGGCGCGCAGGCCGGTTCGCCTCTCACCGCGTCCGTGCCCCGCTCGGTGCCGGTGGATATCGCGAAGCTCGCGCATGACGTCACGTCCGGTGCCGCGACCGACTATGACGCCCTCCTCGACCTGCAGAACTGGTTCCGGGGACCCGACTTCACGTACTCGCTGCTCGCGCCGCGCGCCGGCGGCTTCGACGACTCCGGGGTGAAGTCCATCGAGGCGTTCCTTCAGAAGAAGGAGGGCTACTGCATCCACTTCGCGTCGGCCTTCGCGCTCATGGCGCGCCTGCTCGGCATGCACTCGCGCGTCGTCGTCGGATACCTGCCGGGCACCGCCTCCTCGCAGGTGGGCGCCGACCCCAATCTGTACACCGTCATGAGCTCCGAGCTGCACGCGTGGCCGGAGGTCTTCTTCCAGGGCATCGGCTGGGTGCCGTTCGATCCGACCAAGGGTCTCGGCGTGCCGACGGCGTTCGCCGCCGCCGCCGCGCCCGGCTCGCCGGTGACGAGCGGGAATGCGCCGACCACGAGCGCCCGCACCCCCACGCCGATCCGGAACGAGGCCGGAAACAAGCTGGACGTGACGAACGGCAACTCCGCCGCCGCCGCTGCCGCGGCCGCCGCCGCCAACCCGGCGCCGTGGATCGGAGCGTTCCTCGCCCTGCTCGTGGCCGCCGGGGTGCCGAGCGTGATCGGCGTCCTGCGGCGCCGGCGCCTGCTCGCCGCCGCCCGCGAGGAGAATGCGGCCGCCGCCTGGACCTACGTGCAGGAGGCCGCGATCGACGTCGGGCTCTCCGTCCCGGCGGCCGAGTCTCCCCGGTCCTTCGCGGGCCGATTGTCGGCGGAGCATCCGGTGCCGCTCGATTCGATCGGCCTGCTGCTCGCCGCGATCGAGCGCGCTTCGTACGGGCGCGGCGGTCTGCGCGGGTACTGGCAGGGCGACGCGATGCCGGATGCGGCGGCATCCGTCCGCACCGCGCTGCTCGCGTCAGTGCCTGCGCGCACCCGGTGGCGCGCGGTGCTCCTCCCCCGTTCGCTCTTCGTCCGGCCCGGTTCGGTGTACGCCGGAGCCTCCGGTTCGTCGGGCGCCGCCGCCGCAAGGTAGGATGGTCGGCGGCCCTTCGGGGCTCCCAGGAGGATTCGCCTAGTGGCCTATGGCGCACGCTTGGAAAGCGTGTTGGGTGCAAGCCCTCGGGGGTTCGAATCCCCCATCCTCCGCTCCTGTTCTGCCTGGAAAACTGCCCAGCCCGCTCGTTTGCCATCCCTCATCGAACGCCACCCTTTGCAGCTTCGGTGGCGGGTGTGGCCTGACTGACGTCGGCACGCATCCGCGTGGCCACGACCTGAGGGTCGAGGCCCTTCGCCTCCATGTCGCCGGCCGGCGACGTGCGCCGCTCGGCGGTGTCGTACAGGTCGGCAGTGTCCGCGCGTGAGTCCGCCTCGGTTCCCAGCGTCCGAGCGTACGACTACGGTACGAAAATGGTCTGCCCTATCGAAGTATTGCCCCTCGAAGAAGCACGAGCCGCAAACGACCTCGTTGTGGCTCAGGTCGCGATCCTCGACGATCAGGTCAGCTGGGACTGGACACTCCGGTCCCTCGCAAAGAGAGACCCGATCGCAGAAAATGCATACCGGTCAACACTCTCGGAGCCGCGAAGCACCCTGGAGCTAGCGATCGACCTCACCCTGCGCAAGGTTGGGCTAAAGCTCCAAGGCGACCCCGTCGAGGAAAGTATGATCGGGGGCCTTATCTCGCTTCGGTACCTCGTGTCACCCGAAACTCAGGCCTCCCGATTTGACTGAATGATTGACGAATAATTCTTGTGGCCGCCAACATGGGTCGCACCCTGAGTCAGCTGCGATTCGGCGAAGAACATCCGTCGACCGATAGCTGCGGGCAACATCGCCGGCCACGCGCTGATTCCAGTCGCGGTGCGGGCGCTGGACGGCCGCGACGGCTCAGGACGATACTCGTGACATGGTGGTGCTCGGACGGTTCCTGCTGCGGGGGCTGGCGATCGGCGTTGTCGTCGGCGCGGTGACCGGGTTGGTTCTGGGGTTGATTGCGTACCCGCCGACCGTGTGGTTCGCCATTTTGGAGCTCGGCATTCCGGGAGCTGTGGTCGGCGCCGCGTGCGGCGGGTTCGCCGGACTCGTGGTGATGGCGCGCCGAACAGATCATTCGCGCGTCGCGATCGTCGTGTTGCTGGGCATGGCCGGACTCGTTGCGGTCGCGGTGTTGTTCGCTCCGATCATCACGGGCGGCTGGTGCACGGACGCGCCCGTAAGCGCGATCTCGACATGCGAGACGATCCAGCGGTCGCTCATCGGGATCGATACGTCGATGTGGCTGTGGCTCACTCTGACGGGGGTGGTCGTTGTCGCGACCGTGCTCGTGGCGCGGGGTAGCTGGGCCAAGCGCCCCTAGACGGTCCTGGAGCGTGCAGAATCCGTCCCTCACTGCGTCTTTACGGCTGGCGCTGGCCTGGAAGTATCAGCGGGTGAGAACGCGAATTGCCACTCGATCCCGGGTCAACGCGATGAGAATCACCATTGGCGGGCGCCTGTCGTCAGAAATCGCTGGGCGCGGGCAGGCCTTTCGACACTCGCCCCGTGACTGCGCCGCCGTCCGGGGACGATCACGGTTGCCGCGGCGCTGTGAGCGACGGTTTGATACCGTCATGACGACCGCAGCAGAATCGCATTCCGGAGGTGCCGCCTCCCTCCCCTCTCTCGCTGTCACAGGGGTGACCGGAACGGTTGGCCGGCTCACTGCGGAGGCACTGGCCGACGCGGGAGTCCCCTTCCGGATGCTTGCCCGCGACCCGGTCCGAGCACCGCGACTGCCGGGCAGCGCCGTACTGCAGGCCGCATACGCCGACGCCGATGCGGCGCGCTCGGCCCTCGAGGGCGTAGCGGTGCTCTTCATGGTCTCAGCCGCCGAGAACGAGAACCGGCTGGCTGAGCAGGTCACGTTCGTCGACGCCGCCGCAGCGGCAGGCGTCGGACACATCGTCTACACATCGTTCTTCCGCGCGGCACCGGATGCCACCTTCATCATGGCTCGAGACGATTACGCGACCGAACAGAGAATCCGAGAGACGGGGATGACGTTCACGTTCCTCCGCGACAACCTGTACCTCGACTTCGTGGACGGAATGATCGGTCAGGATGACGTCATCCGCGGTCCTGCGGGCAACGGCCGCGCCGCGATGGTCGCGCGAGCCGATGTCGCCCGCGTCGCCGCGCGCGTGCTCCAGGACACGGACTCCCACGCCGATGTCACCTACGATCTGACAGGTCCGGAGGCATTGACGATGGCGGAAGTCGCAGAGGTGCTCTCCAGCCGGCTCGGCCGCGCCATCTCATTCCACAATGAGACCCTCCCCGAAGCGTACGAGTCACGCAAGCACTGGAAGGCGCAGCAGTGGCAGTACGACGCTTGGATCTCCAACTACGCGGCCATCGCAGCAGGCGAGCTCGCCGGAGTGACCGACGACGTCCAGCGCGTGACCGGGCGACAGCCCCTGTCGCTCTCCCAGTTTCTGGAGTCGCGCTAACGATATTGGGAGTCTCGCAGGGGACGGTTGACTGGACACGGCCGACTTCATCGGACCCCCGCGGCTCATTCGACGACGCCCGCCGGACGGTCCCGCTACGCGCACTCACAGTCATACCGGTTATACTTCAGCCATGAAGACGGCGATCTCTCTCCCTGACAAGGACTTCGAGCGGTTCGAACGGATCGCGGCCCGCAACGGCATGAGCCGTTCGGAGTTCTACCGACGCGCGGGCGCCAAGCTGGCGGACGAGTTGGAGGGCTCCAGCAGCCTCACCCTGATCGCGCAGGACGTGCTGACCCGCGTCGGTCAGCCGGCAGAGGATGGCCTTCTGCTCGAAGAGAACCGTCGTGTGATCGAGTCGGGCTCTGGGTGGTGATCGCTCGCGGCGACGTCGTCTGGGTCGACTTCGGCGAGCCCCGCGGATCCGAGCCGGCGAAGGTGCGACCGACAGTCGTCTTTCAGGATGACTGGTTGCTCGCGACATCCATCAACACGATCCTCTTGATCCCCCTGACGTCGAACCTCGCACAGGAGGCCTTCCCCGGCAACGTGCTGATTCCGGCGATCGCCAGCGGGCTGGACAAGGACTCCGTTGCGCTGGTCACCCAGCTTGGGCCCGTGAGTCGCGAGTACATTCAACCCTTCGCCGCAGGTCACCTTCCCCCGTACCTCCTGAACGAACTCAGCGCCGGCGTGCACCTCGTCACCGGGACATGAGCGTACGCAGGAGGGTGGCTCAACGCGCGTCGAGTCCCGGTGCGACAATGACGCGATGACCGAGACGACCTCAGCCGACCGTGGCCCGTTCTTCCACGGGACCCGGGCGAACCTCCGTGTCGGCGATCGACTTACCGCCGGGCGCCCGTCGAACTACAGGCCCGACGTCATCATGAACCACATCTACTTCACCGCCCTGCGGGATGGGGCAGGATTGGCGGCGGAGGTCGCCGCCATGCTCGGACCTGACGGAGCACAGCCCCATGTCTACGTCGTCGAGCCCACCGGAGACTTCGAGGACGACCCGAACGTCACCGATAAGAAGTTCCCCGGCAACCCCACACGTTCTTATCGGACGAGCGCGCCGTTGGTGGTGGTCGAGGAGGTCGCCGAGTGGACGCGATTGAGTCCTGAGGCCATCGAGATGTGGCGGGGTCGGCTCATTGCGCTCCGCGAAGGCGACGCCGAGATCATCAACTAGAGACCGGATCGTCGGCCGACCGGGATCGATCCAGGCGCGGATCCCGAAAGCAGCATTGGCTACCGGTACGAACGCCTGGCTCGCAAGCGATCCGTAAACAGGCATTGAACGTAGGCGGCCCTCGGTCGGGCATCGCACTCCGCCAGATGCGAGGTTCCGTTGGCTAGATGATGGTGTCATGTCGACCAGCCCCAATCTGACGATCCTTCCGGACACTCCCGCGGCGCGGTTGCTCGCGGAGTTGACCTCGTACTCCGATGATTTGTCCGAGGCGGCAGCCGCGATGGAGTAGGCCCTCGAGGCCGGCTCGCAGTCTCCGCTTTGGCAGCCGCTGACCAGTCACGCGGTCGTCGCCTACATGCGGGCGTTTGGACATTCAAACGTCATGCCGGGACTCCTCAAGCACATTGATGTTCCCGAAGATCTGGTCGAAACCCACGAGATGATCCGTGTCTACCGGAACACGACGATCGCGCATTCGCAGTCCGAGTTGTCGATGTCGTTCCCGTGGGTCTCGTTGACGCCGGAGGGCACCGTGGACCGGGTGGTGCCGTTCACGATTCGCCCACCAGCTTCCTCCAAGCGCTGCTGGGCGAACCGCGAGTGCGATCGACCGGGTGAGTGACTTGGTGATCGATCTGATGACCCGTCCGTGCGCTGACACGCGGGGACGGCTCAAGGCTGGAAGTGGGCTCTGACGTCGTTGGCTTGTTCGGGGGTGAGGAGCCAACGCCCATGGTGCTGATGCCCGGGGTAGCGTTCACGCAGGTACCGACGGACCCGCCGACCGGGTCGATCGCCATCGTCGTGGCCGAGCTCGGCGGCGAGCTGCACCGGGGTAACCATTGGCATGGTGGGGACGAGTCCGAGCACCACCGGGTAGTTGACGTCGTCGTTCTCGAACGTGACCCACACTTCGGCGCCGATCGGAGGCGTGATCGGGGTTGCCGATCCAAGCGGGATGACGGGGAGCGCCCACGGCGACACATCAGCCCCGAAGACGTCGTAAACCGTGATTTGCAGTCGCCCCCGCTGCTGAGGGTCGATGTTGTTGATAACGACACCGCGATGAATCGACACGGCGCCAGGCTACCCCGCGGCCGCCGCATTGCCGGTTGCGCGACGAGCCCGTGGCGTCCCGGTAGCATGCGGGAACGGGGCAACTGGGAATGCTCATCTGGTAGCAACCGCGTACGAAATCTGCGTCGGGCTCAACGCGTACCGAACTCTGAGGACCCCGACTCGCGGCGATACTTCCCGGTCCGCCCGATCCGCTTGTCGGCGGCGCCTGAATCCTGGTCGCTTTCGGCGCTCGAATTGTGAACGGTTGCGGGCAGTCTAGCCAGGGGTTTCGTCGGTTGTGGTGCGGATGCTGGGGAGGCTGTCGATGCCGCGTCCGCGGAGCCGGTAACTGGCGCCTTTCAGGGTGAGGACGTCGGCGTGGTGCACGATCCGGTCGATCATCGCAGCGGCGACGGCCTGGTCTCCGAACACCCCTCCCCACCCGGAGAACGGGAGGTTCGAGGTGAGGATCAGCGACGCGTGCTCGTAGCGGGAGGACACCAGCTGAAAGAACAAGTTCGCCGCGTCTTGCTCGAACGGGAGGTAGCCGACTTCGTCGACGATGACCAGCCCGTAACGCCGCAGCCTCGCGAGCTCTTGGGGGAGCCGGCCTTGCCGGTGCGCGTCGGTGAGGCGGGTGACCCAGTCCGTCGCGGTCGCGAACAGCACCCGATGCCCGTGCCGGGCGGCGACGATCCCCAACGCGATCGCCAAATGCGTCTTCCCCGTTCCGGGCGGGCCGAGCAGCACCACGTTCTGCGCTTCCAGGAGGAACCCGCCGGAGGCGAGTTGCGCGATCTGCTGCCGGGCTGGGGGCTGCGCGTCCCAGTCGAAGTCCTCCAGTGTCTTCCGTGCCGGGAACCCGGCGGCCTTGATCCGCAGCTCCGCGCCGGACGCGTTGCGCGCCGACACCTCGCGTTCCAGGACGGCGGCGAGGTAGTCCTCGAACGACCAGCCCGCGTCGCGGGCTTGGTCGGCGAGCCGGGTCGCGGCTTCGGTGATCCGGGGTGCTTTCAACGCGCCGGCGAGATACGTGAGCTGCTTGACCGACTCGGTCGTCTTCGTGGTAGCCATCAGCTGAGCTCTCCATCGATGATCCCGAAGGCCCGGTCGTAGTCCGCGAGGTCACGGGCCAGGTCGTCACCGGCGGCGGCGGCGCGGGGCTGTTGGAACTGTTTCCGCAGCCTCGCGGCGGTCTCGACATGGGCAGGATCGGTGATCGTCATCCCTCTGGCCCAGACCCGCGCGTGGTCAGCCACGATCCGCCCGTCCGCGCGGACTCTGACCCGTTCCAAGTCCGCGGTCACGTCCACGAGCCGGCCGATTACCTGCGGGTCGACGGAGTAGTCGTTGGTGTCGAGACGGACGTAGTAATCCCGGCCGAGCCGGACCCGGTTGCGCCAACCCAAGTGCAGCGGGATCGGCGGCAACGGCAGCATCGCCGCCCGGTCCACGTCGACCCGCTGCAGCGGTGACGCCTTTGTGGTGCGCACCACCCGGGCGTTGACCCGCCCCAGCCAGTCCCGGAACTGGGCGTCGAAGTCCGCAGCGGAAGTGAACGACCGGCCCGGCATGAACGAGGTCTCGAACCAGCCGTTGCGGCGCTCCACGACGCCCTTGGACTCCGGGTCCTTCGGCGGAAGCAGCACCAGCCTCGTCGCCAGCGTGCCCATGAACGCGTCAACGCCCTCGGCGTGCCGTTTGCCGCGCCCGATGCCGGGTTCGTTGTCCCAGATCAGCCGCCGCGGCACCCGCCCGAGCTGTTGGATCAGCTCCCACGACCCCAGCAGCAGATCCTCCGTCTTCCGCGTCGGAATCATCCGCGCGAGCATCAACCTCGAGTGCGCGGCCGTGATCACCAGCACCGGCAGCAGCTTCCGGGTGCCGTCCTCCAGAGGGATCTTCTCCGGCGGGAACCACAGATCACACTGCGCCGCGTCCCCGGGCTCCCACGTGAGCCGGTCCGCGGGATCGATACGCCGTTGCTCCGGCCGCAGCCGGTGCACGTTGTCCCGGAACCAGCGGATCGACCCCGTCCACCCCACCCGCTCGGCCAGCACCGTCGCCGGCATATCCGGAGTCTCGACCAACAGCTGCCGGACTCGCGCTTCGAACGGCGTGAACGAGGTCGGCCTCGCCGCCCGCTCATACCGCGGCGGCGAACCCGAACCCACCGCCTTGATGACCGTGGTCCTCGAGATCTGCAGCCGCGCCGCGATCTGCGCCTTCGGAACACCCTCCGCAGCCAGCCTGCGGATCAACGCCCAATCCTCCAAAGTGATCACTCTCCAATCGTTGAGTGTTCACTTTTCGAGCGCCGCTACTGTCCAGTTTTCGAGCGCCGCCGACACCGCTAGTGGTGCAGGAAGGCGAACAGGTCGTAGACCATGAATGCCGGCCAGAAGAGGCCCTCGACGATCGCCCAGACGTAGCCCCAGAACTGATCGGCCTGCGACCAGAACCAGAACCACGCACCGATGATGCCGAGGCTGTAGATCGCGCCGCCGCCGACGATGGCGCCTGTACCCGAATTCCGCTCGCTCATTCGCGCCCTCCCAGCGCTGAGCCTATGCCCGGCTCCTGCCTGTCGTCACCCGGGGCGAAGCACGCACTGACCTTCCCTCAGCAGCTCCTGATCCGGGCGGTGAGCCCAAGAAGTAGCTCGAGTGCGGCCTCCAACGCGTTCGGTTCGGGTCCCGATGCGCGCAATCGGCATCGGATGCGCTCTCTCCGCGCTACTACGACGCGGTGAGTCCGATTGACTATCTGGCGGTCTGGAGTTTCACCGCCGCGCTCCTCCTTACCGGCCCTGCTGTGGTCTACCTGTCTCGCTTGTCGCCGTCGCGCAGCGTCCGCGTGATCGCGCTCGTTGCCGGGGCAGGGGCGGTGCTCGCGGGGTTCGCGAACGCCGCCGAGGACGCGCTGCGCCTTCCGGGAACGGGAGACGTCTTTGTCGCGGGAATGCTTGTGATGCTCGCCGGTGTGCTCGCGTGCGCGGCGATTCTTGCGGTCTTCCGAAGCTGGCGACTGGCAGCCGCGTTCGCACTGTTGTCCGCCGGGATGCTCATATCCTTCGCTCTCCCCGGCGGTGGGTTGCTCATTCTCCTTGCTCTGGTCGCCGTCGCCGCAAAGCCGACTTGCTTCACAGTCGCCGCCGGCGACGCACCAGACGAGCGCCGCTCCGCCATTGAATGACCAGGGTCGCTGATTCCCTGTCGCTTGCCAGAAGTGCCCAAAGGCGGGTCCCTCTACGCGCCGCACCCGTTCGCGGGACCCATCCGCCCACGTGGACGCCACGCCGGGGCATCGGTCTGATTCGGTGCGTTGCGTGTGGACGGTGGCTAGACCGTACTGCTACCGGCATCCTGCGCCGCCGTGCTGAAGGCTCGGCTCGCTCTGGGAGAATGCCATATGCCGTTTGCACCTCTTCTGCACACCTTGGACGCAGATCGAGGTTCGTTCCGCGTTGGTCGTCGCAGTCCGACCATGCGAGAGTTCGACTGGTCGGCGGCACCGTGACCCGCCGCATCGAGGTGGCTCTGCACAAGCCCAGGCTCGCGCTCTACGCCAGGATCAAGCCGACACTCGTGATCGCGGGGCGCGGTCATCCCGTCCAGTGGGGGCTCGGCACGTGGCAGGTTCCCTCAGACCAGACAGTGATCATCCGGGTATTCCTCTTCAACAGGCTCTGGCGATTCGGTCAGGCGGAGTTCGCGCTCGAACCGGCGCACGCGCCCTCGCTCGTATATCGTGCGCCAGTCCTGCCGTTTCTCCGCGGACGGATCCACGTCCAGTCGAGCGGGAACGCACCGGCCTGACCGCCGTCCGATGGGGGTCCCGTACCGGGCCGAAGTCTGGTCAGACCTGGCTTGCGTTCCGGGCACCAGGGTCCAGCATGACGCAGTACTTGGGGGCGCTACGACCGCGTCGTTGGTCTCGAGCGGTGCGACGTCGGCATCGGGACGATGATCATAGATCTCGAGTTCCGCACCGAATCGCTGGCGCACGCACCTTCGACCGACGAGGCGCGCCGAGCGACGGACGCTGCCCTCGCGCTCGTGTATCGGATACAGGACGCGCTAAAGGGGCGACGCGGGGCAGCCTATTGGGCGGACGTCGACGGAACCGCCGACGGGATTCTCACCGGGGCAGTCAACGTGGCTCGGAACGTCAATACCCATTCGCTGGTCATAGAGTCGGGACATTCTGAGGTTCACCCGAGTCGGAACGTATTTCCCGGAGCGGACCTCACGCTCGGACCCACGTTTCGATGGGCGGACTATGGGGCCATCGCTGGTGCCCTCGTCGCTCCGAGGATTGGCGCGCGTGACCGTCGGGCCGACTACAGAGAGATGCTCCCGCAGAGAGCGGTCGTGCCAACGCTCCGCACAGTTGGCAGTTTCTACCGCGCACAGCTCACAGCGGCTACGCCCGACCCCGACGAGTAGTGACGGGCCTCAGTGAACTTCCGTTCGAGCGGGGCGGCCGCCGTGATCGCCTACGGGGTTCGGAAGGGACGACGGGAATTCCCCATGCGCCACAGAGTGTATGGCCCGCAGCCACCACCTTAGGTGCGGAAGACCGTCCCCGTTCGGGCAGATTGTAACGGAGGGTGGCACGCGGGCGTGGTCCTAGTGCGGGTGCTATTCGGCGAATACCTCGGCTGCGATGCCGTAGCTCTCGAAGGCGCGGGCGGCGCCAGCGTACGCGCTGATTTGGATGAAGGCCTCGACGACTTCTTCTCTGGTGACACCGTTGTTGAGTGCGATACGGAGCTGGCCACGGAGCGGTTCGAGGACGCCGAGCGTGGCGGCGATGGTGACTGAGATTAAGGCGCGGGTGCGGGTGTCAATGTGTTCCGTGCGGGGCCATGCGGCACCGAACGCCTGAACGGTGGCGAGTCGTTTGAAATCAGCTGCGTTGGCCGGCTCGGTCTCGGTGGCGCCGAGGAATCGCTCGAGGCGGAATCCGAGCATCCGCTCTGCTTCGTCCAGGGCGGCGGCGAACTGGCGGTCTTCTTCGTCGGTGGTCATGGTCTTCCTTGGTGGGGTGTCGGCTTGGGGAGATGAGGATTGAACGAGGGCAAGAGGCCGGAGAGTCCGGCGCGGATGGCGGTGTCGTGTGCTGTCACCGGCTATTGCGCGCTCCTGGCGTGATGCCGCCAGTGCGTGGACCAGCTCGGGCGTGTGAGAGGGTGGTTGGGGGAGTCGGTGCCTCATGGATCGTTGTTGTGGCGATCGCGGTCATCCCGGCGACGTTCGCCATCACTCTGGCACTTGCCTTCCCGCTGTTCGTCGGCTCAGGGAGGCTCTGCTCCTTCGCGCCGGGGACCGCGGCCAGTGACTCGGGATGCCGTCAGGCGGCGGGCGCGGTAGCCGCGGTCAGCACGATGAGCGGACTGTGCGCGATCATCTCGTCGACATCGTCTCTGCGCCATCGGCGTGCGGCGGCCTCGATGAGCGGCCGTGCTTCGTGGGGATCGGTGATGACCCGCGCCGTGGCAGGAATGTCGGCCTCGATGCCGTTCTTCAAATGCACGATGACGTGGGGGTCAGCGGTGATGTTCTGGATCCAGTCCCGTATGCGGTCTCGACGCGGCATCCCGGTGATGAACAGCACGCCGTCCTCATCGTGCAGGAAGATCTCGATGCGGCGAGGTAGCCGGCTACGGCGACCGGTCGTGGTCAAGTCGATGAGCTGACTTCGGTGCAGGGCCGTGTTGACGTCGTTGTTCACACGTGTTGAAGCAATCTCGCTGCTGCACACATTCCACGCGATCGGTGAGACTTTCTATGCAACGCTGATGGCCAACGCGCCCGGTAGGAAGGCCAAGTCTGTGCCAGCCGGTCGTTGAGAGCTCGATCACCGTGCTTAACTCGGTCGGCTTGCGGGCAGGATGTTACGTGTGCTCTTGATCGGATTGTGTGCGTGAACCCCGATGCGGGGAGTAGCTGATGGCGCTCGAACGAGATCTTCGACGACTCGCGGACGACCTCGGGACACATATTGGGGCTGAGCTCGTCGCCGAGTTCGTAGAGTTCGTCGACGTCGGTGAGTACGGCGTTGGTCTCGAGATCCTCTGCGATCGTCTATCGGACGACGCAGAGCCGTTGTTGAGGCGAGAGATCGTGGCGATCCGGGCACTCGCCGATGCCATGGGTATCGACCGTCCGAGCGTCGCGGACCTTAGTGAGCTCGCTGTCGAGGACCAGTGATATCTCGTCCGCAGGCCGGTCCGCGAGCGAACGGGTCCATGTAGGTGGGGGCGGAGGCGTCAGCCCCGCCGCTGGCCTCAAACCCACCACCCGCGCGAGTTCATTTCGGTTCCTCAGCCCGGGCCGTTGGGATTGGTGAGATCGTAGGCGCGAGAAAGCTTCTTGGGGACGACCATCCGCCAAGCGTCGACGACGAGCTCGCGAGCCTCAGTCGGTTCCAGGGACGCCAGATCTGCGTGGACCCAGTTGAAGCGCAAGTCTGACGCCGATGGCATCTGGAACTTGCGTGGGTCGCCGCCGACCAACGCCGCTCGCTCCTCCTTCGGGAAGGCGAAACCCATCACGCTTTCGTCGAGCGAGAACGCCACGTAGACCAGCTGACCGACGCGGAACTTCAACCTCCCGCGCACATACACCGGGTATGAGCGCTCCAATGCGCCGCCAAGCGCCAGAACATCCTCGATCACAGCCATCTCAGAACCCGTCCGATATGCGCGAGACAGTGTGCCCGTTCGCACGCTGTCAAGGACCACATCTTCCTGTCGATGCTCGTCATCCGCAACGTGGGAACAACGACAAGCGAGATCGACCGCGGGATTCGTCGCGTTCGCGACCGATGGCGGGTCCCTTTGCGTGCGGGAAACTACCGCCTGCGTCGGACGATGAGGAATACCACCACTAGGACAACGAACAGAGTAGCGAACACCGCGACCAAGGCTCCGGCACTGATCCCCATCAGGTCCTCCTCGCAGATGTCGCGACGCGACCGTATCAGGGTAGTTCTCCTGGTAGGGCCGCACGATGCCGGTCGCTGACCGGGCTGCTCACCTCAATCGCCGAGCGCCTCGGGCGTGCGCTGTCCCCGCTGCAGGAACACTACCGGCCCTGCCGTTTCTTGTAGGGCTTGGGCTGACCTTTCACGACAGGGGTGCGACCCTTGCCCTTCGAGGCCTTGGCCTTGCCGCCGGGCGGAACCACAGGTTTCGGCGCCGGCGTGGGAGCGGCGGCGATCTCCTCCCTGGCCGTGACAAGAAGGAGCGCTCCGGCTTTGGTCAAGCGTGTCTGGGCGCTGTCGCGGACGAACAGCGGCTGCCCGAGCTCATTCTCGAGCTTCTCGATCGACGAGTACAAGGCAGCCAGCGGGATGTTCAAGGCGTCCGCTGCTCGCGGAAAGTGCAGCTCATCGGCGACGGCGACGAACCGGATGAGCAGGCTGATATCCACAAGATCCTTTCGCGATCCTTCCCCCCAAGATAGTGAGGTGGGGGAAGTCGGGGGACCTGCGCGACGGGCATACCGAGTACATGGACGCTTCATCCGGCAGGACCCCCGGCACGCAGCGGGTCCGTCAACGAGCGCTTGCAACGCCTAGGAGAGGAACTCGGGGCGTACCTCGGCAACCCCATCAAGCTCGCGCCGCAGCTGTTCGACCAACTCAACGCCCCGCTGCTCCCACTCGGCGGGATGCGCCAGTGGCTCATTCTCGTCGCGGTCGAGCCACTCCTCGTTCCAGTCGAACAGGGCGTCGGCCAGCTCGCGCGTGACGGTCAGGGACTGGTCATCGAGTCGGTAGTGGTCGGTGAAGCTCTCCCACAACGGCCACCCGCCCCACCACTCGGGAAAGACGCGGATCAGTCGAAGGCCGTTGGGCAGCACCACAGCCAAACCGCGCCTGCGTCTGGCGCTCAGGTATCGGTCTTGCATCTGCCGCCGGCGCCGCCATTCAAGCGCGGTCGCTGGCCAATC
The DNA here is from genome assembly GCF_034120055.1 of Microbacterium rhizosphaerae. Taxonomy (NCBI): domain Bacteria; kingdom Bacillati; phylum Actinomycetota; class Actinomycetes; order Micrococcales; family Microbacteriaceae; genus Microbacterium; species Microbacterium rhizosphaerae. The sequence goes on from NZ_CP139368.1 coordinate 3,157,552, forward strand.
GTTGTAGTCCATGCCCGAAAGCCACAGCAGCCCGCGTCGACCACGAGCGTCATCTTGGACGAGCGCAAGCGACCACAGGTGCTCGCCGCCGTTCGCGAGCGCATGTGCAGACTCGAGCGCCTCCTCGACCGTAGCGTCCGCGATGTCCATCACCGTCGTCGTGTTGCCCGCGCCTTTGAAAACGTAGACGCGAAAGCGTGGGTCATTCCTCTCCCAGGTCGAGTCGCGCTCGTCGACATACTCCCCGCGCACTCGATCAATCTACGAGGATGTTGCTGAAGGTGGGTCCACTTGCGTGCGACGTCGCTTGTGACGTTTGACTCGGAGGCGTACGGGTGCCTCGCGCGTTGGAATCGCTTTCACCGTGCCCGGTGTTCCTGCAGTTGCTGGCGGTCGCGTTGGGGTGCTGATCGTGGTGGGCGATGGGCTCGAGGTGTCTAGGTCGGGTTTCGGCGATGCCTCTTCCGTTCTGGGTGGCCGATCGCGATGCTGGTGCGGTGCGGATCATCGATGACGGAGAGGCGGGAGTGCCGGATCCCCGCCCGGCGTCGTGGGAGAAGATCCGGGAGCTTCCCGTTCCCGCGATGACGTTCGTTCGGCAGCCGACCGTCGAGGATGCGATCCCAGGCTTCCAGTCGGGGAACGATGGCACCGGCCTGGTGGAGTTGTGCGTCGACTTCACGTACACGCTGGTCCGCAGTCCCGACGATCGCGCGGCTCCCGAGAATCTCCGAGAGCTGGACGAGGGCACCCGGCGGGCGCTCGAGGAGCTCCCCTACCGGAACCGGCCGAACTGGGTCGTGGAGATGGCCGAGCGACTGCGCTTCCCGCAGCTTCACGAGGCGGTGCGCACCAGCTGGCACCGCGAAGAGCACGAGCGCTCAACCGTGGATGCCATCCTGCTCCATCACGTCAACCACGTGCTGCGGAACTACGTCCGCGCCGAGCGCGGCTGGGACGGTCGGCTCGGGAGTCTGAACCCGGCGCCCGATGTCACGGCCGCCGCCATCCAGCGCGATGCCCGCGTGGTCGTGGATGGGCGGATGCTGGACGGCATCCGCATCGACACCGATCCTCACGTCTACGGCCTCGGCGCCGCACTGCCCAGCGGGGGCGTTCTCACGGCAGCTGAGACCGATGATGGACGACCCACCGCCGTTGCTCGTCGACACCCCGGCCGTCGTCGGCGAATCCGAGCGGCGAGCGGCGCCGATCGCCGAGTGGGAGGATGCGTGGCCCGGGATCTGGCGCGATGCCCTGCGGTTTGCCGGCACACCCCGTGACGACCACGCGTTCGACCGGATGCGTTCGGCGTCGCCGGGAGACGAACGCGCCGCGCTCATCAAGGAGATGATCGGTCCATCGTGGGACGACATCTTCGGTCGTGATGCGCTGACCGAGGATCACCAGCGCTGGCAGCGGGCGGTGGGCGAACGCCGGATGGCACAATCGATGAACGCCGTGGGCGAGCAACCCGAACACGTTGCGCTCGACGCGGTGATCGCGGCGTGGCGGACGGGGCTCACCACCATCGTCCAGATCCCTTGCCGGGGATCCTTCACCCGCGTGATCGGCGCGCACACCCTGCTCCTCACAGCCGAAACCCGCGCCGACATCGACCGGTACCGGTCCGCGCTCGCCCTCTTCCGCTGACGATGTGGCACAGTCGTGTGGGGCCTGAAGCAACGCGCGGTGCGGCCAGATCTCGACATCAACTTGCGATTCGTCGACTCGGTGTGCGCGCGCCATACTGGTACGCTCGCTCGACTGTCCGACCGAGTACGCGGACGCCTGCCGCGGTGAACACAAATCGGTCCTTCACCGAACGGCGTCGACGAGTGATCCGCGGAGCCAGCGTTCGACCTGGCGCTGAGACTCGAGGCGGACCACAGCCAGACCAGCATGGTCATGTTCGAGCGCCGGCACGCGCGTTCGATACGTGTTCCGGGTGGAGACCGCCCATCGCACGATGTGCTCCCGGTCGCTGAAGATCGTGTGCAACGGGGGCTCGACGTTGCCGTTCCACAAGATCTCGCGTCGCAATCGCCTCCGAATCGTGCGTCGCACGACGCGGGGGAGAGTGACCGTCGCGAACCGCAGATCCAGCCAGACCAGCGTGTCGGCGGCGGCCGCGAGGAGCGGCCGCGCGGTCGAGTACTGCCACTCGGTGGTCCATGACTCTTCGGCGATCAGTGTGCGCACGTCGTCGAGGAAGTCGTCGCGCGGAACCCAGCCGGCGCCGTGATACAGCGCGTCGATCTCGGTATGCGGGGCATCGATGATCTCCGCGATTCGACTCGCGAGGCTCGTCTTTCCGACCCCCGACACTCCCGCGACCAAGACACGTTTCGGCCGTACCGGGAGCGGGTCGTCGAAGCGCAGCACGCTGCCGATGGTATCGATCTCGCCTTCTCGACCGCCCGACCGCGGAGCAGGCCGAAGACGCAAGCGCTCGAGAGGTGCTGCTGATCGCCGGCCTGCGGCCCTGTCGTCGCATATGACCCGCTCGGTCCCATGCCCGATCGGCGGGCGACATACGCGCGAGGCATCTCGAACCTCGAGTGGCCGTACTATGCCCGACTCCTCTACCGGCCCAAGACGGAGGACGAAGACGACGGACGGACCAAGAGGCGGTCGAGAACCAAGACGAAGACCAAGACCAAGAACCAAGACGAAGAACCAAGACGAGAACCGAGAGAGAGAAGAAGCAACGCACGCCGGCACTTTGCAGTGTCACGCCCCCGATCCCATGCAATATCAGGGATCGGGTGTAAACCAGGTTGCACGGCTCGAGGCATTAGTAAAACGAGAGTTCGAATCCCCCATCCTCCGCTCCTGTTCTGCCTGGAAGACACTGGGATCGCGCCCCCTCCAAACGTCGCGTGACAGACCTCCTTCTCTGAGACCCGCGTGAGGTCTGGAGTCACGCTGGTCTCAGTAAGGCACCGTTCTGTCCCAGGATCGCGACCTGCTGACGGTCGCGTCGCGCGCCGATGCCCGCGATCGCGAGTCGTCGAGGCTCGATGACCCGCACTGTGTGCGGGTGACCTACGCTGAGACGATGACCCGTCCCACTCCCGATCCGGTCGCACCGGGCCAGGAGTCGGTGTGGGACTACCCGCGACCGCCCCGGATCGAGCGGGTCTCGAGCCGGGTGCTGATCCGCCTCGGAGGCGACGTCATCATCGACACCGACGACGTCGTGCGCGTTCTCGAGACGAGCCATCCACCTGTCTACTATCTGCCGATGGCGGCCTTCGCCGACGGAGCGCTCATGGACGCCGAAGGCAGCTCGTTCTGCGAGTTCAAAGGCTTCGCCCGCTACCTCGACGTGCGGGGAGGTGGGGTGACCGTTCCTCGTGCAGCGTGGAATTATCCGCGACCATCCGAAGGGTACGAGGCCCTCACCGGACGCGTGGCGGTGTACGCCGGACCCATGGACGCCTGCGAACTCGACGGCGAACTGGTCACACCCCAGCCCGGCAGGTTCTACGGCGGATGGATCACCTCGGCGATCGCGGGTCCATTCAAGGGTGCCCCGGCGTCCGCGGGTTGGTGAGGCCGAGGAGCCGCTCGCGATCCCTATCGCCGTGGACCGACCCGTCGGGCCCTGCGACCCCAGGACCCGCCGGAGCCGTAAAGACGCCGCCGGCGAGGCGAAGGAGGGCGCCCTTCTCGACGAAGCGGCAGATCGTCCGGCGCACAGGTCCAGTGGTACGGACGTCAGAGCGTGTGTGGTCGAGTTCGTGCGCTCTGCGAGAGTGAGTTGGAGCGCACAACGCTGCCGTCACCGCGTGGAGACGTCGGTCCAGTTTCGTATACTGCGGTTCGTGTCCACTGAGTGTGCTCGCGTGCTTCTCGCCGAGGACGATGTACGTCTAGCGGAGATGCTCGCTGATCTGCTGGAGTCCGAGGGGCACGAGGTCACGGTCGTCCATGACGGTCAGCGCGCTCTGCATGAGGCCATGACACGCTCGTTCGACGTGCTGGTCTTCGATCGTGGGCTGCCGAGCCGTGAGGGTCTCGATGTGATCGAGGCTCTGCGCGGAAGGGGCAACACTGTGCCGGCGCTGATCCTGTCTGCGCTGGGGAACCCCGCGGATCGCGTCGAGGGACTTCAGAGGGGCGCGGAGGACTACCTGGCGAAGCCGTTCGACATCGATGAGCTGCTTGCGCGGATCAACGTGCTGCGACGGAAGTCCGCGGCCCCGACGGAGGGTGTCCGAGTGCCGGGCGGCGTGCTGTACCCGTCGCGGCATGAGGTGGAACGTGAGGACGGTGTGGTGATCCTCTCGGAGCGGGAGACCGGCTTGCTCGCGACGTTGGCGCGGCGCCCCACTCAGGTGTTCACCCGCGCGGAGCTGCTCGAGCGCGTCTTCGCTGATGCCGAGGAGACGGGCGTCGTCGACGCGTACGTGCACCATCTTCGGAAGAAACTCGGCCGAGCCTGCGTGCTCACCGTCAGGGGCGTGGGCTACGCGCTCGGGTCGGTCTCGTGACGGTGTCCCGTCGACGTCGGCGGGATGGGCCGGCCGACGCTGCCGGGCTGCGCCGGGCGGTGCGGCGACTGACGGTCGCCTTCTCCGCCCTGATGGTGGGATTGTTCCTCGTCATCGCCGGTGTCGTGGTCATCATCGTCGCCGCGACCGCGAACGAGTCTCTGCTGAACGCATTGACTTCCGCCGAGCACGCCGGGCCGTCCGCAGAGTTGCCGCCCGGGACGTTCGTCGCCATCCAGTCATCGTCCGGGGTGACGGTCTCGCCCGAGGCCCCAGAAGGATTCCCTGTGACGTCCTCCATGGCGTCTGCCGTGGAGGGCGGGGCACCCGTCGTGGAGCGGGTCACTCTCGACGGCGCCCCGTACATGATCCGCACGGACTCCGACTCCGGGCGGGTTGTCCAGGTCGCCGTGAGCACGAGGGAGGGTGATGAGGAGATGGCTCGTCTCCTGTCTTCTCTGCTCCTGGCGGGGGTGCCCGCCGTGGCCGGCGCCGTCTTGATCGCGTGGTGGATGTCGGGGCGTGCGATGCGGCCGATGGCTGATGCGCTCGCGATGCAGCGGCGGTTCGTCGCCGACGCGGGTCACGAGCTGAGGACCCCGGTGACGCTGTTGAGCACCCGCGCGCAGCTTCTGCTGCGGACCTCCCCGCCCGGTCAGAAGGCCGGCATTCAGGAGATCGTGACCGACGCGCGGTCCCTGACGGACATCCTGGAGGACCTGCTGGTCGCCGCAGATCCGAGACAGGATGCTGAGCGTGTGCCTGTGCTCCTGGCCTCGGTGGCTGACGACGTCCTCGCGTCGGTGGAGCCGGAGGCCGCCTCGCGTCAGGTGACGGCCGCGAGGACACCGGGCGGATCCGACGTGGCCGTGCTCGGCACGCGCGCTGCCCTGATTCGTCTTGTCATGGCATTGGTGTCGAATGCGATGGATCACGCTGCCACGCATGTGGAGGTGAGTGTCACTGCGACCGGGCGCGAGGCGGTGCTGCGGGTGGCCGATGACGGGCCGGGCTTTCCGGAGGGATTCGATCAGCATGCCTTGACGCGGTTCGCGAGCGCACGCCCGGACGCGGCGAGGGGGGGACGCGGCGGCGCGAGCCCCCGTCATTACGGACTCGGGCTGGCCTTGGTCGCGGAGGTGGCGGCACGTCACGGCGGACGGGTCGAGATCGGAGCGCACGCGGGTGGAGGCGCCGTGGTCACGGTCCGCTTCCCGCGCATCAAGAACGGATAGCCGACTCTGGGGTTCCTGTCAGCCGGAATAAGAATCGCGAAAGATTCGGGCGGCAGGCTGGCTAGCGTACGCAACGCACAGGAACAGGAGCCGTCATGAGCATCAGGAGCCGGGGAACACGTATCGCCAGCCTCGTCGGTGGGTCAGTGACTGCGATCGCAATCGCGTCAGCCGCGATGCTGAGCGCGACCTTCTTGAGCGGTGAGCTCAGTGGCGCTTCGGCATCCTCGACGGGATCTCAGGCCGGCACGACCACCCAGTCCGGCACCGGCGGCGACGATTCGACAGGGGCTTCGACATCCGAGGATGATTCGGGTGGCACCAGCTCCAACACCGGCATCAGTCCGAACACCGGCGTGAGCTCCGGCAACGGCGCTTCCTCGAGTGCCGTCTCGAGGGGTTCGTGAAGATGCCTGCGCTTTCCCACCCTTCCGATCGGGCGGTGGAGGGACGGGCGGACTGGACGATCTGGAACCTGGACGCGTCTGTTGTCACCAGGTCTGAGCACCTGCACAAGGCCCGGGAGATCGCGGACCAGCTTCTCGCCGACGTCGACCGAGCCTGCAGCAGGTTCCGTCCCGACTCCGAGACCATCACCCTGGCGGGCGCGAGCGCCTCGGGCGTCGACGTGTCCCCGACGCTCGCCGCGCTGGTGCGCGGGAGCCTGTCCGCCGCCGAGTGGACGCAGGGCGATGTCGACCCCACTCTGGGTGCACAGATGTCGCATCTGGGATACGACCGCGACATCGCCGACATCCGCCTGGGATCAGCTTCCGCTCCTCTGACGGACGATTCGGTCCGCGACGTGCCGGTCCCCCCACGCGGGGTGGGGTGGCGAGATGTCCAGCTCAACGGGAACCACCTTCAGGTGCCCGCCGGCGTGATCCTGGACCTCGGCGCGACCGCGAAGGCCATGGCTGCGGACCTCATCGCCGCCCGGGTGGCCGAGGACCTGGGCGGCCCGGTCCTCGTCAGCCTGGGCGGCGATATATCGACTGCGGGTGCGCGCGACGAGCCATGGCAGGTGCGCATAGACGATGGCGCGGGCGAGCCGACCCAACAGGTGTCATTGGAGCCGGGATGGGCGATCGCGACGTCGAGCACGCTGCACCGCCGATGGCGGAAGAGCGGGCGATGGATGCACCACATCCTCGATCCGCGCAGTGGACTGCCTGCCCCGATGACGTGGCGCACCGCGACCGTCGCCGCCCCGGACTGCCTGCGGGCGAATGCGTTCAGCACGGCCGCCATCGTGCGCGGCCCCGGCGCTGCGCGGTTGCTGGCGAACGCCCAGCTCGCCGCCCGCCTCGTGGACATCGACGGGAACGTCCACTGCATCGGCGGCTGGCCCGAAGAACAGGACGCTGACCGTGCTCGATAACGTGATGTGGGCATTCGGCCGCGCCAGCGGCGTCGTCGCGCTCGTGCTTCTGACCGCATCCGTCGTGATCGGCATCGTCACCCGGTCAGGGCGGCCCCTGCCGGTCATCCCCCGCTTCTCGGTTCAGCTCATCCACCGCACCATCGCACTCACCAGCACCGTGTTCGTGCTGCTGCATGTGGGCACGCTGCTCCTCGACAGCTACGCGAAACTGACCCTGAGCGACATCCTCGTCCCGTTCCTCAGCGCCGCGAAAAACCCGGTGTGGGTCGGGTTCGGCACCGTGGCTCTGGATCTCCTGATCGCGGTCATCGTCACGGCACTGCTTCGCAATCGGATCGGCACGCGCGCATTCAAGGCGGTGCACTGGGCGACCTACCTGCTCTGGCCGGTCTCCCTCGCACACGCCATCGGGTCCGGGACCAACGGCACTTCCGGCTGGTTTCTCGTCCTCGCCGGCTTCTGCACTCTCGCCGTCGCCGCAGCCGTCCTCTGGCGGCTCACGCCGCGATTCGAAGAAGCCGCCACGCTGCAGGAGGCTTCCCGTAACAGCCTCCGCCGTCCCGACGGAGGATCCCGATGAACGAGCTCGCAACGTCTGTGTCCGTTGTCCGACTGCTCGCTGCCGGCGAGCGGGCGACGCTCGCCACTCACCTGGCGACCTTCGGGGACCTCGACCTCCAGCGCGCTGCCGACTCGCTCATCGCCGAACTGGACGCATCCGGGCTGACCGGGCGCGGCGGCGCGGGGTTCCCGGCCTGGCGGAAGCACGCGGCGAGCCGGGACGCGGCGACCGGCATGAATCGACCGATCGTGATCGCCAACGGCGCGGAGGGGGAACCGGCAAGCGGCAAGGACGCCGTTCTCCTGCAAGACGCTCCGCATCTCGTCATCGACGGGCTCCTGGCCACCGCAGCGGCGGTCGGCGCCCGCAGGATGTACGTCTACGCGAACCGCGCCGACCTCGAATACCTCGCCGCGGCGATCGCCGAGCGTCGCGCCGTGGGAGGACCCACCGCCCGGAACGCGGCCCGCATCCGCATCGTCGAAGCGACGGACACCTTCATCTCCGGGGAAGCCAGTGCCGTCGTCAACGCGATCGAGAAGGGCAAGGCGATCCCCCAGGACCGCACCGTGCGGCTCACCCAACGGGGGCTTGGCGGACATCCCACACTGGTGCACAACCTCGAGACGCTCGCACACGTCGCCCTCATCTCCCGTTACGGCGCTGCGTGGTTCCGCAGCGAAGGGACGCCGGATGATCCAGGCACGCGCCTGGTCACCATCAGCGGTGACGTCCCCGAGCCCCGCGTGCTGGAGGTGGCCGGGGGCGCCCCGATCGCCGACATCATCCGGCAGGCCGGGGCGGACCCGGGCACCCTCAGTGCGGTGCTCGTCGGTGGATATCACGGTTCCTGGCTGACACGCGACCAGCTCGGCACACCCCTCGCGAAGGCATCGCTGGCACCGTACGGGGCAAGCCCCGGCGCCGGGATACTGATAGCACTGGGAACCCAGCGCTGCGGTGTCGCGGCGACGGCGGAGATCCTCGGCTACCTCGCGGACCAGTCCGCACGGCAATGCGGTCCCTGCAAGTTCGGGCTTCCCGCCCTCGCCGAGAACTGGCGCTCGCTTGCACACGGCTCCTCCGTCGTCTCCACGTACACGCGGATCACCGATCTCGGGAACACGATCGACGGGCGCGGATCCTGCGCCCACCCGGACGGTAGCGTCCGGCTCAGCCGCAGCGCGCAGAAGGCCTTCGCCGACGACCTCGCCGAGCATGCCCGCGGCCGCTGTCTCAGAACCGCGTGAGACGAGGAGCACCCATGGTTGAACCTCACCCGATCCGTTTGCACATCGACTGGACCCGGTGCGACGGCCGAGGCCTCTGCACCGAACTGCTCGCAGACGTCCTCGAACGCGACGAATGGGGGTACCCCATCGCCCGCCCCGGCACCCTCCCCCGCGGCGCTGACGCGTCCGATATCCCCATCCCCGCACACCTGGCCGCGGCCGCCGCCGATGCCGAGTCGCTCTGCCCGTTGCTGGCGCTCAGACTCCGCGACGTGATCGGCCGTCCCTGACAGCAGACACCGCTGGACGCAGGGCTCGACACGCGAAGAGTGGATGGCGTCGGGTGGTTCCGGTCATGAGCGGCAAGACAAGGCGAAGCGATTCGTCTCACGAAAGCGCGAATCCCGCGTCCTCCGCACGTGACGTGGGAGTCACGCGTGGGGCGAGCTTCTCGATCCGCGCGGCGATCTCATCGAAGGCGGCATCGAATGCGGCGTCGGAGCCGTCGCGGACGGGATCCGGGATCGACCAATGCAGCTGACCGGGCTCGACCAGCTCCTCGTGCGCGCTGTCGCACACGGTGATTACGAAGTCGTCGGCCTCGAGCACGTCGACCAACGCGCACGGTCTGTTGGCACCCAGGTGCAGTCCGTGTCGCTGGGCCGTCGCGATCGCGCCCGGTTCGATCCGGTCCGCCGGGTGGGTGCCTGCAGAGGTCGAGGGGATGTCGCTCGCATCCTGCCAGAGGGCGGCCGCCAGCTGGGATCGCGCGGAGTTTCCGGTGCACACGAATACCACGCGGCGGGCAGCCAGCTGCGGCGCCGGGATCAGATCGTCGAACGCGGTGTCGTTGAGGCGGACGTAGGTGCGCCTCCGGTCCGCTTCGGACCGTTCCCGGACGATGATCGCCTCGCGCTCGAGGATCCCGAGGTGATGGGCAAGCAGACTCGACGAGATCAGGAGCCGCCCCTGCAGCTCGGTCGGCGACGCGTCGCCGACCGTGAGCAGGTCGACGATCCGCAGCCGCATCGGATCGGCAAGCGCCGCGTAACGGCTGGCTCGACCTTCAAGACTCATTCGCTCAACGTTCATTGACTCAATCTTGACTCAGCTATCGGCCGTCGTCAAGGATGGATGCGATGAACACAACACCCTTGTGGCGCGCCGTCGCCGCCGAGTTCCTGGGCACCGGGCTTCTGGTCGCGATCATCGTCGGATCGGGGATCGCCGCGCAGAGGCTGTCCCCGTCCGAGACGGGACTGCAGCTGTTGGAGAACTCGACGGCGACCGCGTTCGGTCTGGCGGTGCTGATCCTGATCTTCCAGACCGTGTCGGGATCGCACTTCAACCCGGTGGTCACGCTCGCCGACCGAGCCCTCGGGGCCGAGGCTCGACCGCTCGGAATCGTGACCTACATCGCCGCGCAGATCCTCGGCGGTATCGGAGGCGCCGTCCTCGCGAACCTCATGTTCGCCGTCCCGACGATGATCTCCAGCAAGGACCGGATCTCGACCGGTCACCTGCTCGGTGAGGTCGTCGCCACCGCCGGGCTGCTGCTGCTCATCTTCGCTCTGGTCCGTTCGGGAAGGACGGCGCTGGTCGGCCCCGCGGTCGGTGCCTACATCGGTGCCGCGTACTGGTTCACCTCGTCGACGTCCTTCGCGAATCCGGCGGTGACCATCGGACGCATCTTCACCGACACCTTCGCGGGCATCGCGCCCATCTCCGCCGCCGCCTACCTCGGCGCCCAGCTCGTCGGCGCCGCGGTCGGCGTCGGACTCGTCTTCCTCTTCTTCCCGCCCGTCCGAAAGGCCTTCGCATGACCCACCTCGCCATCGTCGGCGGATCCGACGCCGGCATCTCCGCGGCCCTCCGCGCCCGCGAGCTCGACCCGGACGCCGAGGTGACCGTCGTCGTCGCCGACCGATACCCGAACTTCTCCATCTGCGGCATCCCCTACTACTTCACCGGCGAGGTCACCCCCTGGCAGTCGCTCGCGCACCGCACCGCGGCGGAGCTGGAAGCCACGGGGATGACTCTCCGGCTGGACACCCTTGCGACCGGCATCGACGTCTCCGGCAAGCGTCTCGAGGTCCGAACACCGAGCGGCGCCACCCAGACGATCGCCTATGACGAGCTCATCGTCGGCACCGGTGCACTGCCTTCGCACGCCGGGATCGACGGACTCGACGAGCTGGGACCCGCCGACGGGGTGCACGTCATCCACTCGATGGGCGACACCTTCGCCCTCGACCACGACCTCGCCACCCGGCAGCCGCAGTCGGCGATCATCGTCGGCGCCGGCTACGTGGGACTCGAGATGGCCGAAGCGTTCCGGGTGCGCGGGATGGCCGTGACCCAGCTGCAGCGTGGACCCGAGGTCCTCTCCACCCTCGACCCCGGACTCGGCGCGCTTGTGCACGAGGAACTCGCCTCACACGGCGTGGACGTCATCACCGGCACCATCGTGACCGCCGTGCAGAAGACGGCCGCGGGCCTGACCGTCACCAGCCTGCGCGACGGCGGCCCCTTCACCTGCACGGCCGACCTGGTCCTCGCCGTCGTGGGCGTCCGGCCGAACACTGAACTGCTCGAGCGCGCCGGCGCGACGCTCGGCGCCGGACGCGCCGTCGCGGTCGACGATCGGATGCGGACGGGCGTACCGCACGTGTGGGCCGCCGGCGACGGCATCGTCACCCACCATCGCCTCCTCGGCCTCACCTACCTGCCCCTGGGAACCACCTCGCACAAGCAGGGACGCATCGCCGGCGAGAACGCACTCGGCGGAGACCGCGCCTTCCCAGGGTCGGTCGGCACGCAGGTGGTAAAGGTCTTCGACCTCGTCGCAGCGCGCACCGGGCTCCACGACCGCGACGCCGAAGCCGCCGGCTACGAGCCCTTCACCGCCGCATCCGCCGCAGACGATCACAAGCGCTACTACCCCGGCGCCCACCCCATCCACTTCCGGGTGACCGGCGACCAGCGCGACGGGAAGCTGCTCGGCGCGCAGCTCGTCGGCCGCCGCGGAGCCGAGATCGCCAAACGGGTCGACACCTTCGCCACCGCGCTGCACGCCGGGTTGACCGTGGAGGCCCTCAGCGATCTCGACCTCTCCTACACGCCGCCGCTCGGATCCCCGTGGGACGCCGTGCAGGTCGCGACGCAGGAGTGGACGCGTCAGTCGCTCAGGATGACGATCGAGACACCGGCGTAAGCGCCCGGGCGAGGCGGGCGGACCCGTGGCGCCTATGCGAGCTGAGGCATACCGCCGGTCAGCGCGGCTAGCTGCGCCACGCCGATCGGTTCCTCCGAGAGCAGTGGGACGATCGCCAGGCGATCCGCCAGTTCCCGCACGCGCTCGATCTGTGCGACCTCGTTGCGGGCGCGGGTGCGGAGAAACGCCGATCGGGGATGCGCCGCGGCGATCGAGCTGTTCACGACCCATGCCCACGGGTGGATGCCTGCCCGCTCCAGATCCCCCTGTAGATCGGCGGCTTCGAGGACAGGCGTCGTCTCGGCGAGCGTGACGAGAATGACCTTCGTCTGCGCCGGATCCTGCAGGCGCATCAGAGGCGTCGAGTACGCCATGTTCGCCGCTCCCATCTGGCGTGCGATCTCGCGATGATACGAGCCGGCTGCGTCCAGGAGGAGCAGCGTGTGACCGGTCGGCGCGGTATCCATGACGACGAACGTGCGTCTCGAGTCGTGAACTGCCCGCGAGAACTGCTGGAAGACCGCGACCTCCGCGGTGCACGGCGACATCAGATCCTCGGCCAGCGCCGCACGGCCCGGCTCGTCAAGGTCCCTGCCCTTCGTCGCCATGACATGGGAGCGGTACTGCGCGAGCGCGCTGTCCGGGTCTATCCGCGCGACAGTGAGGCGGTCGACCGTCTCCCCGAGCGTGTCGGTGAGGTTGGCGGCCGGGTCGGTTGTGGTCAACAGCACCTCGTGGCCGCGTTCGGCCAAGGCGAGTGCGACGGCCGCAGCGATCGTCGTCTTGCCGACGCCGCCCTTGCCCATGCACATGACGAGCCCATGTCCGTCGCTCTGGATCTGATCCACGAGCGCGACCAGGGGAGCATTCGGCAGGTCCGCGGGATCCACCGCAGCACGGGCTGCCGTGTCTGCGGGTTCCGGCGTGAAGAACGCGCGCAGCGCGTCGAGGTCGACCACATTCGCCGCCTTGAGCTCGAGCACGTCACGGGGAAGGTCGGCGATCGCCGCCGGTATCGCCGACAGCGCCACGGCCTCCCGATGCCGCACGGCACGGGCGATGGGCTCCTCGCCGGCGATCTCCGGAAGCACGCCGTTGATCACGACGAAGCCGTCGGCGATTCCGATCGCCCTCAACTCGGAGTACGTGCGCTCGATCTCCTTGAGTGCCGAGGGCTGAGGCCGCGCAACCAGGATCAGCCGCGTGCGCGCGGGATCGGTGAGTGCATCGACCGCAGCGGAGTAGGTCGCGCGGTGTTTGTCAAGGCCGGCGAGCGGACCCAGACACGACGCATCCCCGCCGCCGGAGAGGAACTCGGTCCACGCCCCCGGCAGCTGAAGCAGTCGGAGCGTGTGGCCGGTCGGAGCGGTATCGAAGATGATGTGGTCATAGCGCCCGTATGCGACGTCGTCGGTCAGGAGCTGGGTGAACTCATCGAAGGACGCGATCTCGGTCGTGCACGAGCCCGAGAGGCTTTCCGTGATCCCCGCGATCTCCGCTTCGGGCATGTGCCCCCGCAAGGGCCCGATGATGCGTTCCCGGTAGGCCTCGGCCGCTTGCTCAGGGTCGATCTCCAGAGCCGCGAGGCCGGGCACGGCAGCGATCTGCGTGACCCGGTTGCCGATCGTCATGCCGAATACCTGGCCGAGATTGGATGCGGGATCCGTGCTCACCAGCAGTACACGGCGTTCGCGGGTCGCGAGGCGCACCGACGTGGCACACGCGACCGAGGTCTTGCCGACGCCGCCCTTGCCGGTGAAGAACAGGAATCGTGGTGCGCTCTCGAGGTACCTCATGGCTCCATCCATCTTCGTGGCCCCGCTCCCGACAAGTCGGGTCGAAGGTCCCTCAGCCGACGTGTCGTGGACGATGCCCTCCTCTCAGTCGATGCCGTTCCGAATGCTGCGGCGCTCGATGAGCACGGTGTCACGCCACCGCCCGGCGTGTGGTCCGACGCCGGAGCGGGCGATCCGCTCGCGTCGCCCGATGACCCGGAATCCTGCGGACTGGTGGAGCCGCAGGCTCGCGGCGTTCTCGGGGAAGACGCTCGACTGGACCGTCCAGACACCGGCCTCGTCCGCTTCCGCGATGAAGGCCTCCAGCAGAAGTCTCCCCACTCCCTCGCCGCGGGCAGACCGCGCCACATACACCGAATGCTCGACGACGCCTCGGTACGCGGGCCGGCTCGACACGGGCGATGCCGCGGCCCAACCCACGACGGCATCCGCTTCGTCGACTGCGACCAGGCGAAGATTCCGGACCTTGCCGGCATCGAAGGCCTCCCAGGTCGGGGTGGCGACCTCGAAGGTCGCCTCCCCGTCCTCGATGCCCTGGGCGTAGATCGCCTCGACCTCCGGCCAATCTGCCGGCGCCAGAGGGCGGACCGTGATCACGAGCAGCAGCCCGAGCCGCCGCCCACGTTCGTCGAGCACACCCCTGTCGCGGGCAGAACGAGCTCCACGTTCGACGCCGATGCCACGTCCCCCGCGAGCCATGCGGTCACGGAACGAACCTGCTCGTATCCAGTGGCGAGCAGGAATGTCGGCGCGCGACCGTAGGACTTCATGCCGACGATGAAGAACCCGTGCTCGGGGTGGGTCAGTTCGCGGAAGCCGTGGGGCTCCACGGTCCCGCACGAGTGGACGTTCGGGTCGATCAGCGGTGCGAGTCGCCTGGGTGCTTCGACGATGTCGTCCAGGTCGATCCGGACCTCGCGCAGCATGTCCAGGTCGGGTCGGAACCCGGTCGCGTTCACGATGACATCGGTGGCGTGTGTGACGTCCTCCTCGCCGCGGTGGCCGACCAGCTCCGCCCGGTCATCGACACGCCGAGCACGGATGATCTCGAAACCGTCGACGACGTCGATGCGTCCATCGGCGACGGCGCGTTCGACCCGTCCACCCAGAGCTGCACGGTCGGCGAGCTCATCGTCTGCCGACGACGACACGCGCACGGCCTTCGCGTTCCGGATGAGCCAGGTGACGGTGGTGCCCGGTTCCTGCCGCGCCAGCTCGGCAAGGCCCAACAGGGTGTTGGCTGCGGAGTGTCCAGCGCCGACGACGGTGGTGTGCCGGCCCGCGAACCGTGCGCGATCACGGCCGAGGACGTCGGGCAGCGCGTGCGTGACGACATCCGCGATCTCGTCGAATCCCCGCAAACCGAGCCCGTTCGAGGAGAGGGAGTTGGGCGACAGATAGGTTCCGGATGCGTCGATCACAGCCCGGGCGCTCAACTCTTCGACGGCACCGCCCTCACGCGTACGCAGCACGAATGGTGTCGCCGCCCGCCCGCGGGAACGAGTCCGGTCCATCCCCTCCCGCGCAACCCCGATGACGTCGACGCCAAGCCGGATCCGCGATGCGATCGGGGCGAGTTGCGCCAGCGGCAGCACGTAACGATCCACGAGTTCGGCCCCGGTCGGCGCGCGCTCGGGATCGGGCAACTCCCATCCGGTGGCTTCCAGCAGCCGACGAGACGCCGGGTCGACCAGATGCTTCCACGGCGAGAACAGCCGGGTGTGGCCCCACGCGCGCACGCTCGCCGCCACCGCCTCCCCCGCCTCGAGCACGATGAAGTCGATGCCTCGCTCCGCAAGGTTCGCCGCCGCCGCGAGCCCGATCGGCCCGGCGCCGATGATCGCGACCGGCAGGGTCTGCAGGCGGTCGCCGGCGGCGACACGCGGGGTGAGGTCGAGCAGGGTCATGGCGTCCTCCATATATCGATGATCTTCGATGCAGCAGTCTTCCCCACGTATCGAAGGTTGTCAATATCGACTATTATCGATGCATGATCCCGATCGAGGTGACGGATGCGCCCGCGACCTGCTGCGCGCCACTCGTCCGCGAGACGCTGTCTGCACAGGATGCCGAGCGCCTCGCGCACACGATGAAAGCCCTCGCCGACCCCACCCGCCTCCGGCTGCTGTCCATCGTGGCTGCCTCCGACGGAGCCGAAGCCTGCGTGTGCGATCTCATCGAACCGGTCGGCCTGAGCCAGCCCACCGTCTCACACCACTTGAAAGTGCTGACCGAAGCCGGCTTCCTCACCCGCAGCAAGCGCGGCACATGGGCTTACTACGCTCTCGTTCCGGGCGCCTTGGACCAGATCTCGGGCGTGCTCGTCGCGGCGTGAGTACGATTCGGCAGCTGAATTGCGGCCGTCGAGCCAACCCCCGGGCGAAGCGGTGCGCACCAGTTGGTCCCGTAGGGAGGACGAGCACTCCGACCTCGACGCGGCACTCCTCCCTCGCGTCAACCACGTGCTTCTGAACCACTTCCGCGCAGGCCGACAGCTACGGATCGGCACTCGCCGTCTTCCACTGAGGGTCTCCGCGCGCGTTCGCGACATCACCACGACCCTTGTACGTACTATCGACAGATGGATGACGACGACGCCTCGGAGCCGGTCGACGGCACAGCCCCCGCGCCGGTGAAGATCGCCCGCCTGTGGTGGGTGGTCTCAGCGGCGGCCGCGCTGCTGCTCGTCGTCCTGCTCGGCGCGGTGATCGTCTATCGCCAGGCGGACAAGCCGTTCGGCTTCGAGGTGGAGTGGATGGGCGAACTGGTCGAGGCTCGCGCGCCGGTGTTCACGGCCCCCGCGCTCGTCTTGAACTGGATCGGCGGGGGCATCGGCGGGGTCGCGATCGTTCCGCTCGTCATCATCGGCGGCCTGCTCATCTGGCGAAGGCCGTGGGCGGCGCTTTATTTCGTCTGTGCCACGATCGCGAGCGGGCTGGTCGTCCTCGTCATAAAGAACCTCGTCGGTCGTCCGCGTCCGACCGACATCCTCGTCACGGCCGACGTCGGCTCGTTCCCGTCCGGCCACAGCGCGAATGCGGCGCTCATCGCCACGACGTTGGGAATCATCTTCTGGCGAAGGTGGGTATGGATCGTGGGAGCCGCGTACACACTGCTGATGATGCTGAGCCGCACCTACCTCGGAGCGCATTGGATATCCGACACCATCGGCGGGATGCTCGTCGGAGTCGGCCTTGCCGTGATCATCTGGGCCCCGTTCGCGTTCGTGCTCTATCGCGAGCGCCGCAAACCACATCCACCGATCTGGGTGAAGGTCGAGACCCCAGCCGTGGCGAGCGATCAGTCGGGAGAAAGCTCGCTCTGACCGGTCGTCCCGGGCCCGCGCACAGCGCAGGAGTATGCGGCGGGTGGGCCCGCCCAGTCGCCTGCTAGCGCTTCTTGACGCTGGAGACGGCGTCGCTGTTCTCCACCCGATTGCGCGCCGCCCGCTTGTCTGCCTTCGCGGTGCGCTTCTCCTTGAGGGTCTTGGCCGGCGCAGTCTTGCCGCTCTCTTTCCGCGTGGACTTCTCGCCCATGGTCGTGCTCCTTTGAGAGCCACGGTGACCCTGTATGGCTGACGCTACACGCCGTGCACGCCTTGGGGTTCCTCCCAGGCCCGGAATTCCCTGTCGAGAGTCTGATCGGATGCTCGCCGGCGAACAGACTGACACGGTCGAGGGCGCGCGTTGGGGATCGTGACGAAGCCGGAGGGCGTGGTCGCACACGGGTGTTGCACGGCCTTGTGTCGGAGAGTTGGCACCCAACATTCAGCCTGCGGCATGTACGACGGCGTAGCGTGAGGAGTAGCGATCGGCACCTGCCTTTGGCTTCACATCAGTCTCCCGTCGGGTGACTGGCCGAATGCAAGGGCGCTGATCACATGTCTCTAGCCGCAGTCGCATCTCCGACCCTCGGGCCGATCCGACAGACGTATGCTCGAGCCGAGGACTTCCCGCCGATCACGCGCGCGTACACCCACGTGTCCGAGGTTGTGCGCGAGACCGGTCTCCTGCGCCGCGCGCCCTGGTTCTACCTCCTTGTCGGTGCGGCCATCGCCGTGGCGTTCGGTGGAGCGATCACGGGTTTCATCCTTCTCGGCGACAGCTGGTTCCAGCTGCTGATCGCCGGCGCGCTCGGCATCCTGTTCACGCAGGTCGCCTTCCTCTCCCACGAGGCGGCGCACCGGCAGATCCTTTCCACGGGGCCCGCGAACGACCGCCTCGCGCGAGTGCTCGGCGCGGTCGTCGGCATGAGCTACTCGTGGTGGGACTCGAAGCACAGCCGCCACCACGCGAACCCGAACCGCGTCAGCAAGGACCCCGACATCGAGGTCGACACCATCTCCTTCCTCGAGGAGGATGCCGTGCAGGCCCGCGGACTGCGCCGACTCATCACCCGCAAACAGGGATGGCTGTTCTTTCCGCTGCTGACGTTCGAGGGCTTCAACCTCTACTTCCTCAGCTTCCGGCACCTGTCCTCTCGCGGACCGGTCAAGGGCCGGTGGACCGAGATCGGCATGCTGACGCTGCGATTCGCACTCGTTCTGACGCCGGTGTTCCTCTTCCTCCCGCTCGGGATGGCTTTCGCCTTCGTCGGCGTCATGACAGCCGTGTTCGGCGTGTACATGGGCGCGTCTTTCGCCCCCAACCACAAGGGCATGCCGATCATCGCCGCCGACGCGAAGCTCGACTTCTTCTCCAAGCAGGTGCGCACGTCGCGCAACATCCGCGGCGGATGGTGGGCCACCTGGCTGATGGGCGGCCTGAACTACCAGGTCGAGCACCACCTCTTCCCCAGCATGGCCCGCCCGCACCTCGCCAAGGCCCGCGAGATCGTCCGCGACTACTGCCTCAGCAACGACGTGCCTTACACCGAGACGTCGCTCGTGCGCTCATACGCCATCGTCATCGACTACCTCAACCGCGTCGGGCTCGCCGCGCGCGACCCCTTCGACTGCCCCCTCGCCAGCCAGTACCGGCGCGTGTAAGCGCGCCGCGCACGGGACGAGGTCTCGGCGCGCGGTATTATCTGCGTATGACTGCAGATAAGCAGGGATGCGGGTACGCGACCGACAGCCCGTACGTCGAATTGGCGGTGGAGATCTTCGCGATGCTCGCCGACGCCACACGCGTGCGCATCATCCTCGCCCTCAAGGACTCCGGCGAGCTGTCGGTGAACCACCTCGCCGACATCGTCGACAAGTCGCCGGCGGCCGTGTCCCAGCATCTGGCGAAGCTGCGCCTCGCCCGCATCGTCTCCACCCGTCAGGAAGGCCAGCGCGTGTTCTACCGCCTCGAGAACGAGCATGCATCGCGCCTGGTCGCCGACGCGATCTCCCAGGCCGAGCACTCGCTCGGCGGGACGCCCCGCCACCACCACACGGATCGGGAGCCGGTATGAGCCGCATCCACGATCACGACGTGCACCACGACCACGAGCACGGCGGGCACGAGCACGCCGGGCACGACCACGAGCACGGCGGGCACGACCACGAGCATCCGACCGGCGTCAGGGGATTCCTGTACAGCCTGTTCGTCCCCCACACCCACGACGCGGCCGACGCGATCGACGATGCGATGGAGGCGAGCCGGGCCGGCATCCGCGCTCTGATCGTCAGCTTCGCCGTCCTGCTGGTCACGACCATCCTGCAGGCGGTCGTGTTCTTCGTCAGCGGCTCGGTCGCCCTGCTGGCCGACACGATCCACAACTTCTCCGACGCGCTGACCGCCGTGCCCCTGTGGGTCGCGTTCGTCCTCGGACGCCGTGCAGCGACCCGCCGCTACACCTACGGGTTCGGCCGTGCGGAGGACCTCGCCGGTCTGTTCATCGTCGCGGTCGTCGCGCTCTCGGCCATCGTGGCGGCCTGGCAGTCCATCGATCGCCTCCTGCATCCGCAGCCGCTGCACAACGTCGGATGGGTCATCGCCGCGGGCGTCATCGGGTTCGCGGGCAACGAGGCTGTCGCGATCTACCGCATCCGCGTCGGTCGCCGGATCGGCTCGGCCGCCCTCGTCGCCGACGGCGTGCACGCGCGCACCGACGGCTTCACGTCGCTGGCCGTCGTCATCGGCGGGATCGGTGTGCTGCTCGGCTTCCCGCTCGCCGATCCCCTCATCGGCCTCGTCATCTCCGCGACGATCTTCGTGCTGCTGATCGGCACGGTCCGCTCGATCGGCCGGCGCCTGATGGACGGCATCGAGCCCGACCTTCTCGGGCGGGTCGAGCACGCTCTGGAGCACGTCGACGGCGTCCAGCGCGTCGAGCGCGTGCGCCTGCGATGGATCGGCCATCGCCTCGAGGGCGACGCCCTGGTCATCTCGCCGGGCGACGCGAGCCGCATCGCGGTCGAGGCCGAGCAGAGCGTGCGCGGGCACGTCAAGAACATCGACGAGTTCCTCGTAGGCGTGCGTCGCGACGCCGACTCACCGGCAGCGTGATGACGACGACGGATGCGGCGCGCCTGCGCCGCACGGGCATCGGCCTCGAGCTCGCCACGCTGGCATGGAACGTCGTCGGCGTAGTGCTGCTCGCGATCCTCGCGTGGCAGTCGGCATCCGTCGCCCTTCTCGGCTTCGGTCTGGACAGTCTTATCGAGATCGGGGCGAGCACCGTCGTCATCTGGGAGCTCACCGGCACCGACGAGCGGCGGCAGCACCGCGCGCTGCGCCTCATCGGGTGGGCCTTCGTGCTCCTCGCGGGATATCTGTTCGTGCAGTCCGTGGTCGCCCTCGTGACAGGTCACCGTCCGACGCCCATGATCGGCGGCATCCTCTGGACGGCGCTCACCGCACTCGCCATGTTCGGGCTGGCGTGGGGCAAGCGGGCGGTCGGCCGGCGCCTCGGAAACCCGGTCCTCATGACGGAGGCGCGCGTCACCGTCATCGACGGCATCCTGGCGACCAGCGTGCTCGTCGGAATCCTGCTCGACTACGCGCTCGGCTGGTGGTGGGCCGACTCCGCCGTCGGACTGATCATCGTGTTCTACGCCGCTCGCGAGGCGATACACATCTTCCGCGACTGACGGGCGGCGAAGCCCGACGCCCGTCCCTGCGCGGCTCTTTCGCGGCTCTCTCAAGGCGTCCGGAATGCCGTGGCCGGGTCCGCCGGGCACCGCCGCACATGATTCGCGTCAGCGGGTGAGTGTGACGTGGATGACGCCGCTGTCGGCGAGCTCGGACGACACGGCGTAGCCGGTGTCGAAGTTCCGGAGGTCATCCCAGAGCCGCTCGCCGTGCCCGAGGATGATCGGAGAGATCGCCACGTGGATGCGGTCGACCAGCCCGGCGGCGAGGAAGCTGCGCGCGATGCCGACACCTCCGCCGATGCGGACGTCCGCTCCCCCGGCGAGGTCGTGGGCGCGGGCGAGGGCCTCCTCCGGGCTCGTGGACACGAACTCGAACCGTGTGCCGTTCGCGAATTCGATCGGAGCCCGCTCGAGGTGCGTGAGCACCAGGACCGGTCCGCCGAAGGGCGGCTCCTCGCCCCACCATCCGCGCCAGTCGGGGTCGTCCGGGAAGGCGTGGAGCCCGAACATCCCGGCTCCCATGATCTCGGCGCCGATGCCCTGGAAGTACTCGACCGCGTAGCGGTCATCCACGCCCGTGGTGCCCCCTCCGGACCCGTCGTGCAGCACACGCTCACGGAAGGTCTTCGTGGCGATGTAGTGCGCGACGAGCCGCCCCCAGTCCTCGCCCATCGGATTGTCGGCGCTCTGGCCGGACGGGCTCGCGACCCCGTCGAGTGAGATGTTGAGGTCGAGTCGTACAGCCATGTGAATTGGGCATACCAGCGCCATGAGTGCGCGTCAACCCTCCGAGCCGAATCGCGTCGTGCCCATAGGCTTTTCACGCAACAACAAATCGACAGCAGTGGAGCCGGCGTTTCGGGTCGCCGATCGAGTTCCTGTGTCGAAGAGATGACCCCGGCGAGGCGGGCTTTGCCGGGGTCATCCATCCCCCGCCTCGCGTGCGGTCGTCCATCGCGGGACGAAAGACTGGGTGTTTCCCCAGTTGCGAGAGAGCACTCGTGGCGTCGACTGTCGGCCAGTCGTGATAGATATCTCCTGAGACTTTACGAAGGAGACGGATGCCACGCGCGCCTCAGCACCGGTCCATCCCCGCAATCCGGCGCACGAGCGGACCGGACCCGCGATGACGACCGACCTCCAGCAGCCCGACGAGTTCGCCGACCTCATGGACCTCATGCGCAACGAGCGCGAGTACTCCGATCGGCGCGAAGCACGCGATCCGAGCGACCACCGGCGGGGTCTGCGAGCCCTGCTCATCGCCGCGATCATCCTGGTGCTGATCCTCGCCGCCGGCGGCGGCTACGTCGCGTGGGCGCTGAATGCGCCTCTGCACGCCCCGACCGGTACCGCCCAGGAGCCGGACGTCGCGCTGCCCGCAGCCGCCACCCTCGCCCTGCCGGCCGAAGGGGCATCGGCGATCTCGATGACGGGAGCGGACGAGTACGTCGGCGCGACGGCCAGCGGCATCTGGGCCAAGAGCGGCGGCGATGCCCCGCGGCCCATCGCGAGCATCAGCAAGCTCATCACGGCACTCGTCGTGCTGCACGCGAAGCCCCTGAAGAGCGCGAGCGATCCCGGACCGAGGATCACCTTCAACAAGGCCGATCACGCGCTGTACGACAAGTACTACGTGATGGGCGCGGCGATCGCCGCCATGCCCACGGGAAGCACGATGTCCGAGCGCGACGCGCTCGCGACGATGCTTCTGCCGTCAGCGGCGAACTACGCCGAGGCGGTGGCGAACTGGGCGTTCGGTTCGCAGGGCGGCTACATCAGCGCGACGAAGAAATGGCTCGCCGCGAACGGGCTGGGCAGCACCACCATCGTCGAGCCCACGGGCATGAGCGCCCGCAACACGAGCACGACCGCCGACCTCATCACGCTCGGCAAGCTCGCCGCCGCCGACCCCGCTCTCGCAGCGATCACGTCGACGAAGTCGATCTCCCTGCCCGGACCCGGCACGCTGACCAACACGAACGATCTGCTCGGCACCGACGGGATCACGGGGCTCAAGACCGGCAACCTCGGCGACGGCACCTACAACCTGCTGTACACGGCATCCTTCGTCGTGGGCGACACGCATCCCGTCACCGTCACCGGAGTGGTCCTCGGCGGCGCGACGCACCAGTCGGTCGACCAGGACGTCACGCAGCTGCTCGCGAGCATCCGTCAGGGGTTCCACAACGTCGAGGTCGCCTCGTCGGGCCAGCACATCGGCACCTACTCGACCGCGTGGGGCTCGACCGCGGGGATCGTCGTCGCCAAGGACGCATCGGTCTTCACGTGGTCGAACACCCCGATCACCACGACCCTCAAGATGAAGACGCCGTCCTCCTACGAGAACGGCGCGGTGGTCGGAAGCGTGACCTTCACGGCCGGCGCGAACACCACGACCGTGCCGGTGACCGTGGTCGGCGGCATCCATCCGCCCACCGCGTGGTGGCGGCTCACGCATCCGCAGGAGCTCGGCGGTTAGCATGTCGCTCAGGCTGCGGGCGGGAGGAGCTCCTCGACGAGCGTCTGGACGCGCGACCGGATCTCGTCGCGGATCGGCCGGACGACGTCGATCGGCTGACCCGCGGGGTCGTCCAGCACCCAGTCCTCGTAGCGCTTGCCGGGGAAGATCGGGCAGGCGTCGCCGCATCCCATCGTGATGACCACGTCCGACTCCCTGACGGCATCCACCGTCAGGATCTTCGGCGTGTTCCCGGCGATGTCGATACCCTCCTCGGCCATGGCCTGGATCGCGATGGGGTTGATCGCGTCCTTGGGCTCGGAACCCGCAGACAGCACGTCGATCCGGCCTCCGGCGAGCTCACGCAGAAAGCCGGCGGCCATCTGCGAGCGACCGGCGTTGTGCACGCAGACGAAGAGGACGGTCGGCTTGTCACTCATTTCATGGTTCCTTTCACGCCGCCGTGATCCGGCGATCCGAGTCTAGGCAGGGCCGTCCGCCCCGAGGCCGTTCTGTACGCAGCGACGCTCGATGAGCAGGGTGTTGCGCCCGCAGCCTGCGCGCGGGCCCTCGCCGAACGTGCGGTCAGCTCGCAGCTGTTCGTGAGCGCGTAGGTGCCCTCAATCGGTGCGTCCGGCTACGCCGAGGAAGCGGACGAAGACGGCGATCCAGCCGAAGATCAGCGCGAAGACGAGGATCTCGAACGCGGTCAACGAGAAATAGCCGATCGCCGGGATGAAGAGGATGACCGAGGCGACCGTCGCGGCGAGGAACGCCCACGACGCGACGAAGTAGGTGCGCGGCATCCCGCGGAAGAACCTCGGCCCGCCGATGAGCATGACGAGGTACATGACCGCCATGCCGGAGGCCGACAGGTTGTGCACGGTGAGGTTGACGTCGACCGGGACGATGCCGACGAACGCGAGCATGATCCCCATGATCACGAAGAGCACGGGGATGACGCGCGGTCCGCGAGGGTTCTCGAGAATGCCCGCAGCCGCGAGCTCGCGCATATCGTTGGCGATGTACACGGCGAAGGTCGTCACGAGGAGTCCGCCGGCGATCAGCGTGCCGTTGAACACCCAGCTCGACAGGTCGTCGAATGTGCCGAGCTGGCTGAAGTGCACCTTCCACCAGTCCGGGTCCGGCGTCGTCAGCATCGCCGTGAGGGTTCCGACCGCGATGAAGGCGAGCAGCAGCGTCGCCATGCGCTGGGTCGTCATCGCCGAGACGGACAGGAAGACGATCCAGGTGGTGAGGCCGAGCGTCACCGCCATGAGCACGACCGCCCAGAACGTCACGATCGGCAGGCCGATGAATCCCGCGGCCAGGAGCCGGAACAGCGCGTACACGATCACGAAGGAGAGCGCCGCGTGCACGATCACCACCGAGACGGTGTTGACGATGAACTTCCACGAGGGCAGCGACCGCCGCCACTCCTGGCCCGGGCGATTGCGCGCACGCCAGTATTCGACCGTCGCGATGACGGCGGCGACGACCGCCGCCCCGCACGCGGCCCACACGGCGAACGAATGGGAGTTGCCGCCGAGCTGAAGCTTCGGCGCGAAGAGGCCGACGAGCAGGCCGTAGACAGCGCCCAGCGCGCCGGCGGTGAGAGCGGCATAGACCGCCTCGGACTCGGCCCGGCGGCCGGGAACGGGAGTGGTCGTCTCGGGTAGCGGCTGCATCTGCGCGGAGCTCACAGAGTGAGAGTACGGCCTGCGCGGCACCCGTGGCATCATCGCCGCGTAAGAAAGTTCGGTCAGCCGGCGGCGCGATCCCGATCTCGGTCGGGGTCCTGCGTCTGCGTCTCGCTGAGCCGATCGAGGAAGCGGATGACGGTCTCCCGCTCGCGCGGCGACATCTCAGCGGCCACCTTCCACCGGTAGGCGTGCAGGCGGCCGACGCTTTCGCGCACCTGCTCGTGCGTCTGCTGGGTGATCTTGATCATCAGGGCGCGGCGGTCCGTGGGATGCGGGGAGCGCTCGATGTGGCCGGCGACGGCCAGTCGGTCGAGGAGCTTCGTCGTCGACGCCGTGGAGATGCCGAGGTGGTCGGCGAGCATCTTCGGCGTCGCGATCGTGGCCTGGTTCTTGAGCGCCACGAGGTATCGCAGGGCCGCCATATCGGTCTCGCCCAGCTTCATGTCGGTGCGCGACCGGAATCTGACCTCCTGCTCGGCCTCACGCCACCGGCGCACGGCGATCAGCACTCGCACGATCTGAGCGATCTCCTCATCGCTCAGATCGCCGTAGTCGACCAGTTCCTGACGCGGGTCGATCACGCGCGGATCCAGCATGGCGTTCGCGACGCCCTGGTCCGGTTTGTGGCTGCCCATGCGGACATCATACGGCGAAACGTTGATTACATGTCTATCTAGCTACTTGCTAGGCAAGTAACCACCTGCAATGCTGGGTATATGAACAGGGAAAGAATCGGACACGTCGTGCTCCTGGACGAGGTGGGAAACCCCATCGGCGTCACGTCCAAGGCGAGCGTGCACGGTGCGGACACCCCGCTGCATCTCGCCTTCTCCTGCCATGTGCTCAACTCCGACGGACAGGTGCTCATCACCCGACGCTCGCTCGACAAGGCGACGTGGCCCGGAGTCTGGTCGAACTCGTTCTGCGGCCATCCCCGCCCGGCGGAGCCGGTGCGCACCGCCGTCACCCGTCACGCGGAGCACGAGCTCGGACTGCAGCTGACGGATGTCGAGCTCTCTCTCCCGCTGTTCCGCTACCGGGCCGTCGACGCGGCGGGCATGGTCGAGAACGAGATCTGCCCGGTGTTCGTCGCTCGGACGGCGGATGAGGTGAAGCCTCGCCCCGACGAGGTCATGGAATACGCGTGGGTCGACCCGATCGACCTCGGCCACTCGATCCGCCTCACGCCGTCGGTGTTCAGCCCGTGGCTGGTGCTTCAGGCCCAGCTGCTCCCCTTCCTCGGCGGCGTCGCACCCGTCGCCGCCGCATCCCAACGCGAGCTGGCGGGATGACTCTCGCCCTGCAGTCCGACCAGGCGGTGGATGCGCTCACCGCCGTCGATGCGCGCCTTGCGGACTACTTCGCCGATGCGCACCCTCTGGTGGCGCGGCACGGGCCCCTGTTCCTGCGCCTCTGGGACGAGGTGGCGGCTTCGACGGTCGGCGGCAAGCGATTCCGTCCGGCGCTCGTCGTCGACACCCACCGGGCTCTCGGCGGGGAGGCCGAGGCCGAAGCGATCGCGACCGGCACCGCCGTCGAGCTCCTCCACACGTCGTTCCTGCTCCACGACGACGTGATCGACGGCGACACCGTGCGTCGCGGGAGGCCGAACCTCATCGGCTCCCTGGCCCGCGACGCACGGCAGGGCGGTCTCGGGCGGAGCGACGCGCTCGCCTGGGCCCGTTCGGCCGCGATCCTCGCCGGAGACCTCGTGCTCCACTCGGCGCAGGCGATGGTCGCCCGCCTGGATCTGGACGGGCCGCGCCGCCACCGGCTTCTCGACCTCTTCGAGGAATCCGTCTTCGTCACGGCAGCGGGTGAGCTGCTCGACGTGGCGTTCAGTGCCGGCGTGAGCGAGCCGACCGCGGCGGACGTGCTCGCCATGACCGAGTGGAAGACCGCGCACTACTCGTTCGAGGCGCCCCTCGCGGCGGGGGCCATCCTCGCCGGCGCGTCCGACGCGACCATCGCGACCCTCACCCGCTACGGTCGACGCGTGGGCCTCGCCTTCCAGCTGCGCGACGACCTCCTGGGCATGTTCGGCTCCGAGAGTGTCACCGGGAAGTCCACGCTCAGCGATCTGCGCGGCACGAAGATGACGGCCCTCGCCGCCTTCGCGCACGACTCGCCGTTCGGCGCCGAGTTCCGCGAGGCGATCGCCGAGAGCGACCCGTCCGAGGCCCTCGCCCGTGCTCGTGCCGTGCTCGTGTCGTGCGGCGGGCAGGTCTACGTCGAGGAGCTCATCGAGGCGCAGGTGCGCAGCGCCGTCGACGTGATCGATGCCGGCGGGCTGCCGGACGAGCTCCACGAGTACCTGGTGGACGTGGCCGATCGAGCGACGAGGCGCACGTCATGAGCGCCTCCGATACGGCCCCGGTCACGGATCTGGCGCGCTATTCCGAGTGCGCGCAGGACAGCGCGGCTCGCGTGATCTCCGCGTACTCGACATCGTTCGGTATGGCGGCGCGACTGCTGGATCGACGCATCCGTCCCCACGTCCGCAACGTCTACGGACTCGTGCGGGTGGCCGACGAGATCGTGGACGGCGCTGCCGCGGAGGCGGGGCTGGATGCCGCGGCCCTCGGCGCGCTGCTGGACGGGCTGGAGGCCGAGACGCTGCACGCGATCGACGTCGGATACAGCGCGAACCTCGTCGTCCACGCGTTCGCCTGCTCCGCACGGTACGCCGGGATCGGGAGCGACCTGGTGACACCCTTCTTCGACTCGATGCGCCGCGACCTCGACCCCCGCGCCTATCGGTCCGGCGAGATCGGCACCTACATCTACGGGTCGGCGGAAGTCGTCGGGCTCATGTGCCTGCGGATCTTCCTCGCCGACCACGTGGTCGGCGAGGAAGAGCGGACACGCCTCGAGGACGGCGCGCGCCGGCTGGGCGCCGCGTTCCAGAAGGTGAACTTCCTGCGCGACCTCGCCGCCGACTGGGAGACGCTCGGACGCAACTACTTCCCCGACATCGACCCTAACGGCCTGACCGAGACGCAGAAGCTGGGCCTGGTGGACGACATCGATGCCGACCTGGCCGCAGCCCGTGCCGTCATCCCGGACCTCCCCCGCGGCGCGCGCGGCGCCGTGGCGGCCGCGCACGGACTGTTCGCCGCGCTCAACGAGCGCATCCGCGCGACTCCGGCCGACCGGCTGATGCGGTCGCGGGTGCGGGTGGCCGGCGGTGCGAAGCTGCGCATCCTCGCCGAGGCGTCCCTCGGCCGTGTCACCGCTCAGGCGAGGAGCACCGCATGACCGGGCAGACGCCGACCGCCGTGGTCATCGGAGCAGGCATCGCGGGGCTGGCGACGGCCGCTCTGCTGCAGTCCGACGGCCACCGGGTGACGGTGCTCGAGTCGCGCCACGACGTCGGGGGACGTGCCGGAACGTGGGAGCGAGACGGCTTCCGCTTCGACACGGGCCCCTCGTGGTACCTCATGCCCGAGGTCTTCGACCACTTCTTCCGACTGCTCGGCACGAGCGCGGCCGAGCAGCTCGACCTCGTGCGGGTCGACCCGGGCTATCGCGTGTTCTTCGAGGGGCATGCCACGCCGATGGAGATCCGGGCCGATCGCTCGTCGAACATCGCGCTGTTCGAGACGACGGATGCGGGCTCCGGCCCCGCGCTGTCGGCATACCTCGACTCGGCCCGTGACGCGTACCGCCTCGCCACGTCGCGCTTCCTCTACAGCACCTACGAGTCGATGCGCCCCTTCTTCACCGCAGACACCCTGCGCCTGCTCCCCCGGCTCGCACCCCTCCTCACGCAATCGCTCGAGCGGTTCGTCGCCAGGCGCTTCCGCGACCCGAGGCTGCGGCAGATCCTCGGATACCCGGCCGTTTTCCTCGGGTCCGCTCCGTCGATGACACCGAGCCTCTACCACCTGATGAGCCACCTCGATCTCGAGGACGGGGTCTGGTACCCGCTGGGCGGATTCGGGGCCTTCATCGCCGCAGTGCGCCGGCTGGCGCAGCAGCGCGGCGTCGAGATCCTGACGGATGCCCCCGTCACCTCGATCCTCACGGCGGCCGACGCCAAGGGGCGCGACTGGACGACGGGCGTCGCCTACGAACACCGCGGGGAGCGACGCATCCTCCACGCCGACGTCGTGGTCTCCACCGCCGACCTGCACCACACCGAGACGGCGCTGCTCCCCGAGCGGGTGCGCAGCTACCCCGAATCGTGGTGGTCTCGTCGCGTTCCCGGGCCGAGCGCGGTGCTCGTGCTCCTGGGTGTCCGCGGGGAGCTGCCCTCGCTCGCACACCACAGCCTGTTCTTCACCGAGGACTGGGACGACGGATTCGCCCGTATCTTCGGCACCGGCGCATCCATCGGGTCGCCGACGTCGCTCTACGTCAGCCGCACCAGCGCGACCGACCCGACGACCGCGCCGGCCGGTCACGAGAACCTCTTCGTCCTCGTGCCCGTCCCGGCGGACCCGGGTCTCGGCGGCGGCGGAGTGGACGGCGACGGCGATCCGGGCGTCGAGGCGATCGCGGATGAGGCGATCCGCCAGATCTCGGAATGGGCGGGCATCCCCGACCTCGCCGCGCGCATCGTGGTCCGGCGCACCATCGGGCCTGCAGACTTCGCGGACGACCTCCACTCGTGGCGCGGCGGAGCGCTGGGACCGGCGCACACCCTCCGGCAGAGCGCGTTCCTGCGCGGCTCCAACGCGTCGGCGAAGGTCGACGGCCTCTACTACGCCGGCGGCACGACGGTGCCCGGCATCGGGCTGCCGATGTGCCTCATCAGCGCCGAGCTCGTGCTCAAGCGCCTGCGCGGCGACACCACGACGACCCCCCTGCCCGAGCCGATCCGCGAGCCGATGGCGCAGCGCCGGTGAGAGTCGTCTACCTGCTCGTCCTGCTCGCGGCCATCGCCTGCATGGTGCTCGTCGACCGCCGCTTCCGTCTCGTGCTCTGGCGGGCTCCTCGACGGGCGACGGCCGTTCTGCTCATCGGCCTCGGCTTCTTCCTCGCATGGGACCTCCTCGGCATCGCGCTCGGCATCTTCGCGCGCGGGACGACGTCGATCTCGACCGGCATCCTGCTGGCGCCCGAGCTGCCCCTCGAGGAGCTCTTCTTCCTGGCATTCCTCTGCTATCTGACGATGGTGCTCGTGACGGGTTCCCGACGCCTGCTCGCCCGGCCGAAGGTGCACCGATGAGCTACGTGGTCCTCAGCGCGGTCTTCGTCGGCATCGCCATCGCCGTGTGGGTGATCGCGGCGGTGACGGATGCCGGCTTCGCCCGGCGCTGGTGGCTGCCGTCGGTCCTCGCCGCGGTCGTGCTCGTCATCCTCACGGCCGTCTTCGACAACCTCATGATCGCCGTGGGCCTCATGACCTACGCGCCCGACCACATCTCGGGCGTCAGCATCGGGGCGGCGCCGCTCGAGGACTTCGCGTATCCGATCGCGGCCGTCATCCTGCTGCCCGCACTGTGGTCGCTGTTCGCGAGAAGGAGCACCGATGACGCTTGAGCAGGCAGCGCCCGCGCTGCGCCAGCTGTTCGTCGCATCCCGCCCGATCAGCTGGATCAACACCGCCTTCCCGTTCGCGGCCGCGTACTACCTGACGACGGGGAAGGTGGATGCGGCGCTCGTCATCGGCACCCTCTTCTTCCTCGTGCCGTACAACCTGGCGATGTACGGCATCAACGACGTGTTCGACTACGAGTCCGATCTCGCGAACCCGCGGAAGGGCGGCCTCGAGGGCGCCGTCCTCGACCGCACGGCGCATCGCCGGACGCTCCTGGCCGCGGTTCTGCTCTGCATCCCGTTCGTGATCGCGCTGGTGGCCCTCGGCGACCCGCTCTCGTGGCTCGTGCTGGCGATCAGCCTCTTCGCCGTGGCCGCCTACTCCGTGCCGGGGCTGCGGTTCAAGGAGCGCCCCTTCCTGGACTCGGTCACCTCCAGCACGCACTTCGTGAGTCCCGCGGTGTACGGACTGGTCCTGGCCGGTGCGGTCTTCACGCCGCAGCTGATCCTGATCCTCGCGGCCTTCTTCCTGTGGGGGGTCGCGAGCCATGCCTTCGGCGCCGTGCAGGACGTCCTGCCCGACCGGGAGGGCGGCATCCATTCGATCGCCACCGTCATGGGGGCACGCTGGACCGTCCGGTTCGCGATCGCCTGCTGGGCGGCGGCGGGCGTGCTCATGCTGTTCACCGGGTGGCCCGGCGCCCTCGCGGCGACGCTGGCGATTCCGTACATGCTGATGGCCGCGCCCTTCTGGTCGGTGACGGATGCCGACTCCGCCACCGCCAACCGCGGATGGCGGCGCTTCATCTGGATCAACTACGCCGTCGGCTTCCTCGTCACGATGCTGCTGATCGCCTACGCCGTCGTCCGCTGAGGTCGCTCGGGCTCTCAGTCGAACACGGGCAGCGGCAGCTCGTGCTCGGCATCCCACGGCTCGGTCCACCCGAGCCGATCGAACAGTCCGTTCAGCAGCATGCCGGTGAAGCCCCACACGAGGTGCTCGCCGGTCTCCTGGTGGACGAGGAAGCCCGGGCCGCGCCACTCTGCGCCGTCGCGACGGATGACGGTGCTGCCGCGGTTGGCCGGATCGAGCAGATCCGCGACCGGGGCGCGGAACACGGCGGACGACTCCGCCTCGTCGACCACCCGGATCGGCGACGGCGTGCTCCACCATCCGAGCACGGGCGTCACGAGGTGCATCGAGTACTCGAGCACCACGTCGGGCAGGGCGCCGAGCACGTCGACCCCCGCCGGGTCGAGGCCCGTCTCCTCCTGCGCCTCGCGCAGTGCGGCGCCGACAGCGCCGTCGTCGCCCGGATCGAGCCGGCCGCCGGGGAACGCGACCTGGCCCGGGTGCGAGCGCAGGGTGGCCGCGCGGGCCAGCAGCAGCACGTCGAGATCGCGCGACACGGCCCGCGCCTCGTAGCGGCTCGGCACCGAGTCGAGCTCGCCGAAGAGCATCAGCACCGCGGCCGGACGGCCACCCGCCGCCTCGGGCGGCGGCGCACCGACAGCAGCCGCGAGGGCGTGAAGCTGCGCCCGCGCGGTCAGCGGTTCGGGTTCGGCGGGCACCCGTTCAGGCTACGCCTCGTCGCCGACAGCCCGGCCGATCCCCCGCTGGGCGCTCATCTTCGACAGCGCCTCCCCCACCGCCCAGATCCGGCGCCCGCCGTCCGGGTCCAGCAGATGGCGGAACATCTTCTGCGGCGCAGCCCTCCCGCCCACGTGACCGAACCCGGCGGGTCCGAACAGTGTCGGGGTCGACGCGGGGCTCACCGTCGTCGCCGCCAGGAGGGCCGGCTCGGCCGCCTCCGCCGGCGTGTTGCCGAGGCGCGTGGCGAGCCGGTGCATGACACCGCCGGTGTGCCGCTGCCGCACGGTGCCGGCGATGCCGGTGTCGGGCGCGATACGGGGGTGCGACAGCTGGACGTCGATGCCGGTGCGCGCCAGTTCCATGGCGAACAGCCCGAGTGCGACCTTCGACGACCCGTATGCCTTGAGGGCGCCGTAGCGACGCTCGACCTGCACATCGGTCCAGTCGATGTCGCGGAAGCCCACGATGCCGCTCGACTGCGACACGATCCGCGCCCCGCCGAGCAGGGGGAGGATGCCGAGCGTCAGCGCGAAGTGCCCGAGGAAGTTCGTGGCGAAGTGCAGCTCGAAGCCGTCCGGTGAGAGGTGCCGAACGGGGTCTCCGAGCATGATGATGCCCGCGTTCATGACGTACAGGTCGAGGAGCACGGCATCCGCCAGGAGGGTCGTCGCGAGCGCGCGCACGGAGTCGAGCCGTGCGAGGTCGAGATCGCGCAGGGTGAGTGCGGCATCCGGAGCCGCCTCCCGGATCGCAGCGATCGCACGCTCGCCCCGTCCGCGGTCGCGCACCGGCAGGATGACGCGAGCCCCCGCTGCCGCGAGAGCGCGCGCGATCTCGAGCCCGACCCCGCTGCTCGCGCCCGTGACGAGGACGCTTCGCCCGGTCAGATCCGGCATCGCGATCATCGCTCCCCTTCCGGCTGCATCCTCGCACGAACTCACGGCTGGCTCCCAGCCTGGCGGGACCAAATCCGCGCGAGCATCCGTTGGATCAGATGACGCCGCAGCCAGCGACGGAAATCCAGGAGGAATCGTGTCCCACGACTACCGCAAGACTCCGGAGGCGCTCAGCCGCCTCACCGAGACCCAGTACCGCGTGACGCAGGAGGAGGGCACCGAGCCCGCCTTCCGCAACGAGTACTGGAACAACCACGACCCCGGCATCTACGTCGACGTCGTGTCCGGCCAGCCGCTCTTCTCGTCCGCAGACAAGTACGACAGCGGCACGGGATGGCCGAGCTTCACCCGGCCGATCGACCCCGACGCCGTGGTCACGAAGACCGACCGTCACCTGTGGATGACGCGCACCGAGGTGCGCTCGACGGCGGCCGACAGCCACCTCGGTCACGTCTTCGACGACGGCCCACGGGATGCCGGCGGCCTGAGATACTGCATGAACTCGGCCGCGCTGCGGTTCGTGCCCGCGACGGATCTCGCCGCGGAGGGATACGGCGAGTACAGCGCCCAGTTCGCGAACGACGAGGAGAACCCGAATGTCCGATGACGGAAAGATCACCCGCACCCCCGGCACCGAGACGGCCGTGCTCGCCGGCGGCTGCTTCTGGGGCATGGAGGACCTCATCCGCCGCCAGCCCGGCGTGCTCGACACGCGCGTCGGCTACACCGGCGGGCAGAACGACCATGCGACGTACCGGTACCACCCGGGTCACGCCGAGGCCGTCGAGATCGTCTACGACCCGGCGCAGACGTCGTATCGCGACATCCTGGCGTTCTTCTTCCAGATCCACGACCCGTCGACCCTGAACCGCCAGGGCAACGACATCGGGACCAGTTACCGCTCCGCGATCTTCCCGCTCACCCCCGAGCAGGAGCAGGTCGCGCGCGACACGATCGCCGACGTGGATGCCTCGGGCCTGTGGCCGGGCAAGGCCGTGACGACGATCGAGCCCGCCGGTCCGTTCTGGGAGGCCGAGCCCGAGCACCAGGACTACCTGATCAAGTACCCCCACGGGTACACGTGCCACTTCCCGCGCGCGGGCTGGGTACTGCCCAAGCGCTCGGAGGCGACCGCCTGATCAGCCCCGGAGATAGGTCTCGGCGACGCGGGTCAGATCCCACAGGTCGGTGACGCCCGCGAGCTCGCGAGCGGAGTGCATCGACAGGATCGGGATGCCGACATCCACGGTCCGGATGCCGATCCGCGTCGCCGTGATCGGCCCGATCGTGGACCCGCACGGCACCGCGTTGTTCGAGACGAACTCCTGGCCCGACACGCCGGCGTCGGCGCACCAGCCGTTCCAGGCTGCCGCGCCGACGCCGTCGGTCGCATAGCGCTGGTTGGCGTTGATCTTGAGGATCGGGCCCGAGCCGAGCACGGGTCGCACGACGGGGTCGTGCTTATCGGCGTAGTTCGGGTGCACCGAGTGCCCGACGTCGCTCGAGACGCACCACGATGCGGCGAGCGCCCGCAGCTGCTCCTCGCGGTCGGCGCCGAGCGAGAGCTGCACCCGTTCGATGACGTCGGCGAGGAACGGGCCGGCCGCGCCCGAGCGTGTCTCGGAGCCGATCTCCTCGTGGTCGAAGACCGCCAGCATGGCGATGTGGTCCTCCACCCCGGCGGCGGCACGGGTCAGCGCGACGGTGCCGGCGTGGACGGATGCGAGGTCGTCGAGGCGTCCGGAGGCGAAGAACACGTCGTCCCGGCCGAACACTTCGCCGCGCGCGGCATCCGCCGTCACGATGTCGTAGCCGCGGATGCGCGCGGCATCCACTCCCGCCGCTTCGGCGAGCGCTCCGAGGATGTCGGCGGAGTCCGGCTCGCCGAGCCCCCACACCGGCTGGGTGTGCGCCTGCTTGTCGAGGGCGAGGTGGTCGTTCACGGAACGGTCGAGGTGGATCGCGAGCTGCGGCAGCCGCAGCATCGGTCCGGTGGCCGCGAGCACCGCGGTGCCGTCGTCCAGCACGAGCCGGCCTGCGAGGCGCAGCTCACGGTCGAGCCACGAGTTCAGCAGCGGCCCGCCGTAGACCTCGACGCCCGCCTGCAGCCACCCGAGGCGACCGGTCGTCGGCCGCGGCTTGAGCTTGAATCCCGGCGAGTCGCTGTGGGCGCCGAACACCCGTACCGCGGTCGACGCCGACGCGCCCATCGGCACCACCCAGGCGATGACCGCGCCGTCGCGCACCACGAGGAAGCGGCCTGCCGCGGGCGTCGGCCACGCCTCATCCTCGCTCAGCTCGCGGAAGCCCGCATCCCGCAGCCGGCGCGCCACCTCGGCGGCCGCGTGATAGCTCGACGGCGATGCGGCCACGAAGTCGGCCAGGTCGTCGGCATGGGTGCGGGCGGCGGCGGGGACGGGCACGGCGGACCTCCTCGGAGAGACGGACGGTCCTCCGATGCTACGCGGGCTGCGACTTCTTCTTCAGTTGCAGGCGGATGCCGCCGGGCTTCGTCTCGATGGTGAACAGGCCGATCGCCTTCACGAGATCGGAGAGCTTGGCATAGCCCCAGTTGCGGGAGTCGAAGTCGGGCTGCTGCTTGCGCATGAGCTGGCCGACGGCCCCGAGGTTCGCCCAGCCGTCGTCGTCGGATGCGGTGTCGACCGCCTTGCGCAGTGCGGAGGTGAGCTTCGCGTCGCCCCGCAGCTTCGCCGGCGGCACGCGCGTCGACGGGGCCGCCGCGGTGTCCGCCACCTCCGGCTCCTCGACCTCGAGCACCTCGAGGAACGTGAACTTGTCGCACGCGTTGCGGAACGCATCCGGGGTCTTGCGCTCGCCGAAGCCGTACACCGTCACGCCGTCCTCGCGGATGCGCGAGGCGAGGCGTGTGAAGTCGCTGTCGGACGACACGATGCAGAACCCCTGGAACCGGCCGGTGTAGAGCAGGTCCATCGCGTCGATGATGAGCGCACTGTCCGTCGCGTTCTTGCCTGTCGTGTTGTCGAACTGCTGGATCGGCTGGATGACGTGCTCGCTCGCCGCATCCTTCCATCCGCGCAGCTGGGTCTTCGTCCAGTCGCCGTACACGCGTTTGACGGATGCCGTGCCGTACTGGGCGATCTCGGCGAGAACGGCATCGATGCGCGCCGGCGAGACGTTGTCCGCGTCGATCAGGACGGCGAGGAGGTCGTTCGGCTGGGCCATGCGCCACACACTAACGTGAAGCGGTGACTTCCGTATCGGGCGAATGGGATGTCGTGGTCGTCGGGGCCGGGCCCGCCGGCTCGATCGCCGCTCGGGCAGCGGCGGCCGGCGGCGCCCGAACGCTCATCATCGACCGTGCGACTTTCCCCCGCTACAAGACCTGCGGCGGCGGACTGATCGGGAGGAGCCTCTCGCTCCTGCCCGCTGCGGCGACCGAGACGATCGAGCAGCGGGTGAACACGGTCGTGTTCACCCTGCGGGGTTCGCACCCCGTGCGTGTGGCGAGGGATGTGCCGTTCCTCGCGATGACCCGCCGCGAGACGTTCGACGCCGCGCTCCTCGCGGACGCGCAGGCCGCCGGCGCCGTGTTCGTCGGCGGCGCGGCACTGCGCGAGATCGCGGCGGAGGACGACGGCGTCCGTCTCGTGACCAGCGCCGGCGATGCGACGGCGCGGTGCGTCGTGGGGGCCGACGGCGTCGGCGGGCGCGTCGGGAGGTACGTCGGTGTCGTCCCGGAGCGCATCGACCTGGGGCTGGAGGACGAGGTCGCCGCCTCGGGAGACTCGACCGTGCTTCTGGACTGGGGGCCGGGAGCCGGAAGCTACGCCTGGACCTTCCCGAAGGACGCGATCGACACCGTCGGGGTGATCGAGGCGAAGGGCCACGCCGAGCGGACGCGCGCGTACCTCGCCGAGTGGCGGTCGCAGCAGGCGGATCCGGATGCGGCGCTCGTGCACTCGAGCGGGCACCTCACGCAATGGCGCCGCGCGGATTCGCCGCTGCGTCGCGGGCCTGTGCTGGTCGCCGGCGACGCAGCCGGGCTCCTCGAGCCCTGGACGCGCGAGGGGATCTCGTTCGCGCTGCGCTCCGGCGCGCTCGCCGGCCGGGCGGCCGCCGCCTTCGTCGCGTCCGGCGACGAGCGGGCCCTCGACTCCTATGTCTCCGGGGTCGAGCAGACGCTCGTGCCGGACATGACGGTCGGGGCGCTGCTGCTCGCGGTGTTCGAGAAGCACCCGCGACTCGTCCACCGTGCCTTCCGGCACTCGCGCGCAGCCCGCCGGTTCTTCGTCGATTTCTGCGCCGGCAGGCGCAGCCTCGCCGACCTCGGCGAGAAGCGGTGGCTCATGCACGGCCTCCGCCTGCTCGCCTGAGTCGGATCGGCGTCAGGCCTCGACGAGCACCTTCTCCACCGCGGGTCGCCAGCAGCGAGCCGTCACCCCGATGGCGTTCCAGGCGTTGATGCTGACGAGCAGCGCAAGGATCGCGGCGGCCTCCGCCTCCGTCCAGACCTCCCGCAGTTCGGAGACCACGGCATCCGGCACGTGCGTCTCGGCCATGCGGGCGACGGAGTCGGCGAGCGCGAACGCCGTGCGCTCCTTCGCGGTGAAGAAGGTCGCCTCCTCCCAGACCGCGACGGCGGAGATGCGCTGGAAGGACTCCCCCGCATCGCGGGCGGCCCGCGAGTGCAGGTCGACGCAGTAGGAGCAGCCGTTGAGCTGCGAGGTGCGCAGGCGCAGCAGCTCGACGAGACCGCTCGGGATGCCGGCGGCCTCCACCTCCGCGACGGCTGCATCGTCGAGCGCGCTGACCGCGCGCGAGAACGCGGGCACCAGGCTGTCGAAGTCGAGGCGTCGGGCGGGGCGGATGACGGTGTCTGTCGTGTTCATGACCTCCACGCTACGGACCGATTGT
This sequence comes from Microbacterium rhizosphaerae, assembly GCF_034120055.1. Taxonomy (NCBI): domain Bacteria; kingdom Bacillati; phylum Actinomycetota; class Actinomycetes; order Micrococcales; family Microbacteriaceae; genus Microbacterium; species Microbacterium rhizosphaerae. The sequence continues at coordinate 3,195,529 of NZ_CP139368.1, forward strand.
CCTGGGCTGCAGTCCAATAGAGTGGCTGTCATGTGGGCCAATTCCGGGCTCGATCTCCATCTCGACCTCGACCCCGCGCGAAAGACCGATTCGCTCGAGCGCGGGCTCCGCGATGCCATCCGGAGCGGACTGCTCACGCCGGGAGAGCGGATGCCGACGAGCCGCAGTCTCGCCGGCGACCTCGGAATCTCGCGCAACAGCGTGGCCGAGGTGTACGGGCGGCTGACCAGCGAGGGTTGGCTCGAGGCTCGCGTCGGAGCCGGCACGTGGGTGGCCGCGACACCTCGCGTGATTGCGCCGTCCGCTCCCCGGGCGCGGCGGCAGACCACCGCCCGGCTCGATCTGCGCGCCGGCATCCCGGATGCCACGGCCTTCCCCGTGGCGGCGTGGGTCGCCGCATCCCGCCGTGCCCTGACGGCCGTGCCGACGTCGGCGTTCGGCTACGGCGACCTCCGGGGGGCGCCGCCGCTGCGCGAGGCTCTCGCCGCCTACGTGTCGCGTGCCCGCGGGGTATGGGCCTCCGCCGAGGCCGTCCACGTGACGCACGGCTTCGGGGAGGCGCTGGCGCTCGTCGGGGGCGCGCTCGTCGATCGCGGCGCGCGGACCGTCGCCGTCGAGGAGTACGGCCACGCGCTGCACCGAGACATCCTCCGTGCCGCCGGGCTCAGGGTCGTTCCGATGCGGGTGGACGCGGAGGGCGCCGATCCTTCTGCGCTCGGTGAGGCGGCCGCGGATGCCGTGCTGCTGACGCCGGCGCACCAGTTCCCGACGGGTGCGGTTCTGTCCGCCGGGCGGCGAGCGGCATTCGTCGAGTGGGCGCGACGGACCGGCGGCATCCTCATCGAGGACGACTACGACGGCGAGTTCCGATACGACCGTCGCGCGGTGGGCGCCCTGCAGGCACTCGCGCCCGAGCACGTGGTGTACGCCGGCACCGCCAGCAAGGCGCTGACGCCGGCCCTCGGCCTCGCGTGGTGCGTGCTGCCGCAGAGTCTGGGCGGACTCGTCGCCGACCGCGCGCGGCTCTCCGGCGCCGCGACCGATGTGCCGTCACAGCTCACACTCGCCGAATTCCTCCGGCACGGCGACTACGACCGGGCAGTACGCTCATCGCGGGCGCAATACCGCGCCCGGCGCGAGCGGCTCGACGACCTCATCGGCGAGCGGCTGACGGGTGCCCGCCTGGGCGATGCGCAGGCCGGTCTGCAGAGCGTGCTGGAGCTCCCGCCCGGAGCCTCGGAGCAGGCGGTGACGGATGCGGCGGCATCCCGTTCACTCGCCCTCGAGGGTCTCGGCGCATACTTCTTCGGCGACTGCGCGAACCGCCCGCCGACGATGGTCATCGGGTTCGGCGCACCGCCGCCGCACCTGTTCGAGGATGCGGCGGCGGCCGCCGTGATGGCTGTGCGCGAGGCCTCACGCGGGACTGCGTGAGGCCCGTCCATCTGCGGGTGTCCGCCCCTCGCGCGGGGGCGATCGTTGCCGTGCCCGCGCGGGGACCCCGGTGCTCTCATGGCAGCCGGCGCACGGCGTCGTCCGACCGCGCGACTGCGACCCGGCCTGCGGTCCCCGCAGGTGTGGTCCGCCGGTCCGGGTGGGCAGGGTCGAGCGCCAGCCGGCGGAGACGATGGCTTCGAACTCCGCCGCCAGCAGCTCTTCGTCGTCGCAGATGACGTCGAAGAACCTCGCCTCGAGAGACTCGAGTTCGAGCGGGTCGGCAGGTGTCGCACTCATGCGTGCTCCTCCCCGCGGTCAGGCGTTGATCGCCTGTGGCGACTCGCTGCTCGTGATGGAGATCTTCCGCGGCTTGGCGCGTTCGGCCACGGGGATCTGGAGCGCGAGCACACCGGCGTCGTAGCGGGCGCTGATGTGATCGGTGTCCAGATTGTCACCGAGGACCAGCTGACGGCTGAAGATGCCGCGGGGTCGCTCGGCCGCGATCAGCTCGGCGTCGCTTGCTCGCAGGGGCCGCTCTGCCTTGACCGTGATCACGTTGCGTTCGACGTCCAGATCGATCGAACCCGGATCGACACCGGGAAGGTCGAATTCGACATGGAATGTGTCGTTGTCCCGCCAGGCATCCATCGGCATCGCCGCCGGACGAGCCATCGTGCCGTCGGCACCGAAGACCTGCTGGGTGAGCCTGTCCAGCTCACGGAACGGGTCAGTGCGCATCAACATCGTTCCACCTCCGTCTTCTCTGTTCTGTTGATGCTGCGGACGCCGCCGACCACCGCTGAGATCTATGGCATCCGCTATAGTTTTTTTGTATCACTCGCGGCATGATGATGCAAGAGGCAATCAGCGGATGCTGAGCGGAAGCAGCGTGACGGCATGACGGACCACCAGCCGGACCCCGACCGGGCCGTCTACGGCATCTCGGTCGCCGCCGAACTGGCGGGCACCGGGGTCCAGAACCTGCGGGCGTACGAGGCCCGCGGGCTGCTCCTTCCTGCCCGCTCCGAGGGCGGGACGCGCCGCTACAGCGCGAACGACCTCGTGACCGTGCGCCGGATCGGCGACCTGCTCGCCGCCGGCCTCAACCTCGCGGGCATCGCCATGGTGCTCCCCCTGCAGGACGAGAACGCGCGCCTGCGCGCCGAGAGGGACGATGACCGATGACGGGCGGACTGCGCATCCGAACGGCGATCGCGGCGCGCCGAGGCGGTTCAGCGCTCGGTCTGCTCGTGCAGCACGATGGCGCCCGGCATCCGCTTCACGACCGGGCGGAAGAGTGCCCTCGTGAGCGCCGTCGCCTCCACCGCGTCGATGATGCGCGGATTCGTCGCGTGAACCGTCCGCCCCTTCCACGTGAGGTCGACGCCACCGGCGGCGATGACGTTGCGCGCCCAGTTGGTCTCGCGTCCCCACGGCAGTCCGATGAGGACGCTGCCGCGACCGACCGTCGGCACGACGGCGACCGGCGTCTTGTACGCCGTGCCGCTGCGGCGCCCGCGATGATTCACGACGGCATAGAGCGGGAACCAGCGGCGGCCGCTCATCGCGAGCGCGAGCGGCTCGATCGACTTCTGCAGCCTGTGGGAGAAGGACTGTTTCGCCATGCCTCCAGCATGCGCCGAATCGGGCCCGGCGTCGCGACGTCGGGACGACTCCGCGCCCATCAGCGCTGCCCCGCGGGTTGACGGATCGCCGCGTTGAGCCGGTTCCAGACGTTGATCGCGCCGATCTCCAGCAGGAGGGCGGCGACCTGGCGCTTGCTGAACAGCGCCGTCACCTCCGCCCAGAGTTCGTCCGGCACCGGGTCCGGACGGTCTGCGCACCGCGTCAGGGCCTCGGTGAGCGCCAGCGCGGCGCGCTCGCGCGCCGTGAAGTACGGCGCCTCGCGCCAAGCGGCGACGGCGGCGATCCGCGTCTCGCTCGAGCCGTCGCCTCGCAGCTCCGCCGCGTGCTCGACGGTGCACCAGCTGCATCCGTTGATCTGGCTGGCGCGGAGCGTGACGAGGTGGAGGATGACCGGCGGAACGTCGGCGGATGCCACCGCCCGGTTCATGGCCTGCAGCGCATCCATCGCGCCCTCGAGCAGGAAGGCCGGGTGCGGCATCCGCGCCTTCGGTGCGATGATCTCGTCGATGCGGTGCTCGTCGATGCGGTGCTCGTCGATGCCGGTGCTCTCGATCGTCTCGTGCATGTGGGCCATCCGTTCCGTCTCACGCCGTCTCGTCCGAGGCGGTCACTAGGGTGACCCGTGGCACGGGAGGAATGTGACATGACCGACGAAGAAGCCCTCGCGATGCGTTTCGAGGAGCATCGACCGCGGCTCACGCGGCTGGCACATCGGATGCTCGGCTCGGCGGCCGAGGCGGAGGATGCCGTGCAGGAGACGTGGTTGCGTGTCGCCGCCGCCGGCGACGACGACGTGGCGAACTTCGCCGGGTGGCTCACGACGATCACCTCCCGCGTATGCCTCAACATGCTGCGTGCGCGCGCCACGCGCGCCGAGGCGGAGCTCGACGAGTCGCCCGGGCCTCTCGTGGAGGCGGTCGACTCCTCGGGTGACCCGGCCGCGACGGCACAGCTGTCCGACGCGGTCGAGACCGCTCTGCTGCTCGTCCTCGATCGGCTGAGCCCCGCCGAACGTGTCGCGTTCGTCCTGCACGACACGTTCGACGTGCCGTTCGAGCAGATCGGCGAGCTGCTCGAGCGCTCCCCCGAGTCGGTCCGCCAGCTGGCCAGCCGCGGCCGCCGCCGCGTGCGGCAGGAGGCGCCGGCGCGCAACGCGCGCGATGCCGGCGGTCGGCGGATCGTCGACGCCTTCTTCGCGGCCGCCCGCGACGGCGACTTCGACCGTCTGGTCGCGGTGCTCGCGCCCGATGTGCTCCTGCGCACCGACGGCGTCGCCTCGGCGACCGTGATCGTGCGCGGCGCCGCATCCGTCGCCGGTCGTGCCCTGATGTTCGCCAATCCGCGCGCCGAGGTGCGGCCGGTGCTCGTGGACGGCCTGCCGGGTGTGCTCGTGCGCGTCGGCGGCCGCGCCCAGTCACTCATCGCCTTCCGCGTCGAGGGCGACACCATCGCCGCGATCGACACCTACGTCGCGTCCCGGCTGGAGCGGATCGCACTGCCGCCGGCGTGAAGGCGTCAGGTGAGCCCGGAGACCGGGACCCCGAGCCATTCGGCCAGCTCGGAGATCTCGGCGCGCACCATCTCGTGCTCCTCCGGCTCCCACGGCAGGAACTCATGCACCGCGTTGACCCGCAGCACCTCGTTCGTGCGGTCGACCTCGGCGTCCAGCATCCCGATGAACCGGTCGCCGAGCAGGATCGGGTGCGCGAAGAATCCGTACCGGCGCTGCGCCTTCGGCTTGAACTGCTCGAGCACGTACGTGAACTCGAAGAGCTCCTCGAGCCGTCGCCGGTCGAACAGGAGACTGTCGTACGGGTTGAGGAAGGCGACGCGCCCGCCGGCGTCCTCGTCGAGTGCGGCGAGCGCCTCGGGATCGACCCGCCAGGTCAGGGTGCTCCCCTCGACGACCGCGGCCTCACCCGTCGTCTTGCCCACGCCGGTCCAGTACCAGTGCGGCCTCCCGATGCCGGCGGCCTGCAGGCTGCGCTCCTCGAGCAGGCGGGCCGCCTCCTCGGCACTGTACTCGGGCAGGTCCCGGGGGTAGACGCGCTCGGCGAGGTCCCATCGCCTGTGGCGCCCTTCGCGGCCGACGACGGCGACCTCGCCGCGCCGCGACAGGAAGTCGAGCATCGTCGGCACCTGGTTCGAGCCCGACCAGCCGTCCGGCGCCCGACTCACTTGGGCGGTGTCGGGGATGTCGCTCGCCAGCAGAGGCCCGTCGGCCCGCAGTCGCGCGAGGACATCGCGTCGGAAGCGATCGTTCGCCTCGAGCCATTGCCGCGTGCTCTCGCGCTTCGGCCACTGACGCATGCCGGGAAGCATGAGCGGGAGGATACTGATCGGGCGGAACGCGCCGTCCAGCTCGAACAGGTGGCGGTCGACCTCGACGGCCTTCTGCAGCTGTCCGCCTTCGTAGGACCACCCGATGCGCGACCACAGCACCGTGTGCTCGCACGGCGCGATCGTCGCTGTGGGATCGATCTTCACGTAGCCGAGCTGCTCGGCCACCTCGACGACGTCGCCCGGCCGATCGGCGTCGAGCAGCTGCGCGCGAACGGTGATACGGCGGGCCTCGTCGCGAGTGAGCCGGTGGGTCACAGATCGAGCGTAGACGGATGCGGGGTCCCGCGCTCCGGGCCTACGAGCAGTTGAAGGTCCAGGTCAGGCTGCTGGGCCGCGTTCCCGCCGGCAGGAACGACCAGCTCAGGTTGTAGACGGCGTCCGCGGGAGCGCGGAACGTCATGCCGGTGGCGGGCGCGGTCGCGAAGGTGATCGACAACCCGATGCTCCACACGAGCTCGATCTGGTCGCCCGCGGCGGCGGGCGACGCGGTCGTCGTGATCGTCTGACCGGCCTTCAGGGCGACACCGTTGTACGCCACCGAACTCTGGCTGGAGACGAGGCCGGCGAACGTGGCGCAGGAGTACGAGGCCGCCGGTGCAGGCGGCTGCTTCTTGCCGTTGCCGCCGCCGTGCGAGGCCGCCATGGCCCCTGAGCCGGCGACGAGGGCGACCACGAGACCCAATGACGCTCCGAGCGCGCCGAGCTTGGCCAACCGTGCGTTCATGTTCCTGCCTCGATCCTGGGGGGTGGATTTCGGTTCGACTCTGCGCTTCGCCGCGCACGGTCGTATACATCACTATCAGATGTCACTCCTGTAACGCCACACCCCGCGTTGCGGATACAGCGCTCGACCGGCGGGCGGCGACCGGCATCCATTCAGCGGAATACACTCCGCGCGGGTAGGGTTGCATGCGTCATGCAGCGCTTCGGAACCCTCTCGTTCGGCCACTACGGTCCCCTCGGCGGAGGCCGCGAGCTGACTGCGCGCGACTCGCTCCACCAGGCGATCGACCTCGCGCAGGGCATGGACGATCTCGGCGTCAACGGCGTCTACTTCCGCGTGCACCACTTCGCCCGCCAGCAGTCCTCGCCGATGACCCTCCTCGCCGCGATCGCGGCGCGCACCGAGCGCATCGAGATGGGCACCGGCGTCATCGACATGCGCTACGAGAACCCTCTCTACCTCGCCGAGGAGGCGGCATCGGTCGACCTGCTCAGCGACGGCAGGCTCGCCCTCGGCGTGAGCCGCGGCTCTCCCGAGACCGTCATCCGCGGGTATGAGGCCTTCGGCTACACCGGATCTCAGGATCCGCGAGGTGCCGACATCGCCCGCGAGCACTTCGCGACCTTCCTCGAGGCGATCGAAGGCGCGGGCCTGGCGGAGCGCGACTCGACGAGCCCGTTCGGCGCGGGGGCTCGGGGGATGCAGCGCATCGAGCCGCACTCCCCCGGCCTGCGTTCGCGCATCTGGTGGGGTGCCGGCAACCGCGACAGCGCCGAGTGGGCCGGTCGCATCGGCGTGAATCTCATGTCGTCGACCCTCCTGACCGAGGATCGCGGCATCCCGTTCGACGAGCTCCAGGCCCAGCAGATCGACGCGTTCCGGGCTGCGTGGAAGGATGCCGGCCACCCCGGCGAACCGCGCACCTCGGTGAGCCGCAGCATCTTCCCGATCACGACCGCGCAGGATGCGATGTACTTCGGTCGCGCCGACAGCGAGGGCGTGGGGTACATCGACGGGATGCGGTCGACCTTCGGCAAGACGTATGCCGCCGAGCCCGACGCCCTCGTGGAGCAGCTCCTGGATGACGCCGCCATCCGCTCTGCAGACACGCTCATGCTGACCATCCCCAGCCAGCTCGGCGTCGAGTACAACCTCCACATCGTCGAGTCCTTCGCCGCGCACGTGGCTCCGGCGCTCGGCTGGCAGAGCACGAGGGCCTGATCAGGCCCGCTGCAGGTCCCACGTCCGAAGAGCCCGGGTCGCCGTGAACGTGACCCACTTCGACGGCTCGCCCGGTGGAACGTCCACGGCGAACCACTCCCGTCCGGGGTAGTGCGTCTCCTGCAGCCACGTGCCGTCCGGCTGCCGCTTCGCACGCACCGCCTCGACGGCGGCCGCCATCCGCGGATCGGGCTCGGCACCGTCGAACTCGTTCGCCTCCAGGAAGTAGTCGATCGCACGCAGGGCGGTGTAGCGCCAGCGCGTGGGGTACGCGTATGCCGTGACCCACCGCCCCACGACCTCACCGGTCGACAGCCGGTTCAGCAACCGCCGGCGCAGCAGGTACTCCTGCGCTCCGAGCCGCGCCTCGCGCAGCTCGGGCGAGGCGCCGGTCGCCTTCTCGTACGCGAGGATGCCGACGAGCGCATTGAGCGTGGAGTGGAAGGACGACACGGTCGACCCGTCGACCCAGTCGCAGTTCCATCCGCCGTCGTCCATCCGGTGCTCGAGGAACCAGTCGGCGATGCCGGACACGTCCGCGCCGAGCCACGCGCCGTTGGCGATCGTCCAGCCGTTGATGCAGCAGTCGACCTCGCCGCCCCAGTAGGGCAGGTCCTCGTACTCCCACCGGCTGTTGCGGTCGAGGCGCTGCGCGGTATCGCCGAGGACCGACGCATCCACTCCCCACTCGCGCAAGGACTTCAGGCTCCAGGTCGTGGCGGTCCACGGCTGGCCGTCCTCACCGTCGCGGAAGTCCGCGGGGAAGAACGCGCCGCCCGCCCACTGGCCATCCGCATCCTGCAGCGCGAGCAGCCGCGCGCCGAACCCCTCGGTCGGCACCCGCGCCCGAGTCGCCCGCCAGACCTCCTCGGGCTCGCCGGCCAGGTCGCGCTCCACCTGCCACCGCAGGGCCGGGTCGGAGTCCCGCATCCATTCGATGACGTCCATGCCGGCAACGCTACGCCGCCCGCCCGACACTCAGCGGTGCGGGGTGAACCGTCCGTCCTCCAGCCGTTCGGCACGATCGACGAGGCCTTCGGGCACCTCGACGTGCGAGATGAGCACCACCGTGCGCCTGGCCGCGGCCGAGAGCAGATCGGTCAGGAGGGCATCGGATGCGGCGGGGTCGACGCCGGCCGTGGGCTCGTCGAACACGACGACCGGGAAATCCGCGAGCAGCGCACGTGCGAGGGCGATCCGCTGCGCCTGTCCGCCCGAGACGGCCGCTCCCCGGTCGCCGACGCGGGCGTCGAGGCCGCCTCTGTCCCGCGCCCAGTCGTGCAGGCCGACACGCGAGAGCACAGCCCACAGGTCGTCGTCGGTCGACGCGTCGCGCGCGAAGAGCAGATTCTGCCGAATCGACTCGTCGAACAGGTACGGTGTCTGCTCGCACAGGCCGATCGCGAGCCGCACGTCTTCGCCGGCGAGCGCGCGTGCCTCGACGCCGCCGATCGTGAACGAGCCGGAGTATTCGAGGAAGCGCACGAGCACGTGCGCCAGCGTGGTCTTGCCGGCGCCACTGGGACCGGTCACCAGCAGGCGCTCGCCCGTCCGCACCTCGAGGTCGACTCCGCGCAGCGGCGACGCCGCATCCATGCGCGGCCAGCGCGCAGAGACCCCGCGCAGCACGAGCCCCTCGCCGACGGCGGGAGGGATGCCGGTCGCTGCCGGCTCATCGTGCGGCAGTTCGGCCGGAACCTCCGCCGGGACATCGTCGGCGATGCGCTCCGCCGCCCCCCGTACCTCGCGCCACGAGGCAAGCGCCAGCGGCAGCGGCCCGAACACCTCGAACACGGCCATGGGCAGAAGCACGACGACGGCGAGCGCGGGGCCCGTGAAACCCCCGGTGCCGAGGTGGGGGGCGGCGACGACGATCGCGAGCAGCGACGCGAGCCCCGCCATCGCCGAGACGGCTCCGGCGGTGAGCCCCTGTGCGGTCGCGCGGCGGACCGTCGCGGCGCGCAGAGCGGTGTCGGCATCGTGGATGCGGCGGGCCGCGACATCCGTCGCCCCATAGGCGACGAGCACGTCGAGCGAGGTGAGCTCGTCCATCAGGGCACCGGCGAGCCGCGAGCGCAGGGGTGCCAGGGTGCGCTCGGCACGGGCGCCCACCGCCCACCCCACCCAGACAGCGAGGGCGAAGGCCGCCGTGAGGCACGCCGCGAGGGCGAGGGCCGCGGGCGGCGACAGGAACGCGACGAACACGACACTGCCGATGCTCGCGAGACCCGCGACCGCGATGGGCTGGACGACGCGCAGCGGCAGGTTCTGCAGCGCGTCGACATCGTCGACGAGGTTGGACTGCAGCGCGCCCTGGCCGGCCCTCACCCCGTCCGGTGCGAGGGGAACCAGTCGGCGCACGAGCCCCGCGCGCACATCGGCGAGCCGGTTCAGCGTCGCGTCGTGCCCGGTCAGCCGCTCGAGGTAGCGGAACGTGCCGCGCGACAGCGCGAACGCGCGCACGGCGACGATCACGGCGGACAGGAACACGAGCCCCGGCTGTTCGGCGGCACGGGCGATCAGCCAGGCGCTGGCCGCCAGCAGGGCGATCGAGCTCGCCGCCGTCCCGAACCCGGTCACCAGCGCGGGCCAGAAGCGGCGCAGGGGCGGCTGGGCCGAGCGCAGGACATCGCGCGCACGCGTGTCGAGAGCACTCACGATGCCACCCCCACGCGAGCCGGCGGCATCCGCACGACGTCGTCGGCGATCGCTCGCGCGGAGGTGCGATGCGAGACGAGCAGCACCCCCGCACCCTCGCCGGCGACGGCGCGGAGCGTCTCCCACAGCCGGGCCTCGGTCGCGGCGTCCAGCGCGCTGGACGGCTCGTCGAGCACGAGCACGTGGGCGGATGTCGACCGCAGGCGGTACAGCGCCCGCGCCACGGCGACGCGCTGCGCCTGTCCGCCGGAGAGACCGGCTCCGCCCACTCCGAGCTCTCGCGACAGAGGGATGCCGTGGGCCTGCGCATCGCGCAGGCACCGTGCGGCGAGCTCCTCGTCGGCGTGGACCGCACCGAGCGCCACATTCTCCGACACCGTGCCTTCGACGAGCCCCGCGCGCTGTCCGCTCCATGCGATCGCATCCGCTGCCGAGCCTCCACCCGCCACCTCGACCACCCCGGCGTGCTCGACGAAGCCGAGCAGCGCCGCGAGCACCGACGACTTGCCCGCGCCGCTCGGGCCCTCGAGCAGGACGATCCGCCCGGCGCACACGGTCAGATCGAGGGGACCGATGGCATGCGGCCCGCGCTGCACCCGGAGGTCCCGCGCGCCGAGCAGCACGCCCTCCGGGGCCGGCTCGACAGTCGCGACGACGGCTGGAGGAGCCTGGGCGCCGAGCACGTCGAAGATCGCGTCGGTCGCCGCCGCCCCCTCCGATGCCGCGTGGAACTGCACGCCCACCTGCCGCAGCGGCAGATACGCCTCAGGCGCGAGAAGCAGCACGAAGAGCCCGATCGTCAGGTCGAGCTGACCGTCGAGCAGCCGCAGACCGATCGTGACGGCGACGATCGCGACGGAGATGCTCGCGAGGAACTCCAGCGCGAAGCCCGAGAGGAACGACACCCGCAGGACGCCCATCGTGTCGCGCGCGTATCGTCGCGTGACGTGCTCGATGGATGCTGCGGCCCTCCGCTCGCGGCCGAAGACCTTCAGCGTGCCGAGACCTCGGACCGTGTCGGCGAACCGCGCCGCGAGCTGCTGCAGGGAGTCGAACTGCCTGCGCTGCACCCCGCGGGTCGCGAGACCGATGAGCACCATGAAGATCGGGATGAGCGGCAGCGTGAGCACGACGATGAGCCCGGAGACCGGATCCGTCAGGGCGATCGCCACGACGATGACGGGCATCGCGATCACGGTCGCGACGAGCTGCGGCAGGTACCGGCCGAAGTACGCGTCGAGCGCCTCCAGCCCGTGTCCCGCGGTGACGGCGAGGGCCGCCGCATTGCGCTGCTCCAGCCAGCCGGGGCCGCGCCGGGCCACGGCATCCACCAGCGCAGCGCGCAGCTGCACAGACGCCTGCGCCGCGCCGCGCGCGCCCACTCGCTCCGCCAGCGCGGCGAGCGCCCCGCGAACGACGACGAGAGCGAGCGCCCCGCCGACCAGAGGCCACAGCGAGTCGACCGCATCGCCCTGGATCGCGCCGACCAGCGCCTGCGTCAGCAGCCAGGCGAACCCGATGATGATCGCGGTCTGGCACATGGTGATCGCGCCTGACGCGGCGAGGAACCACCGCGCTGCCGAGGCCCGCTTCAGCAGCCGCGGGTCGACGGGACCCCGGATCCGTCCTGGAGGGGTGATCGCCGTGCTCAGTGCGCCTCCGCGGCCGCGGCCCTCTCGATGCGCGTGCGCGAGACCCGGCGCCGGAACACCCAGTACGTCCAGCCCTGATAGGCCAGGGCGAGCGGCAGGAAGACGAGCGCCGCCCACGACATGATCGTCAACGTGTACGGGGTGCTCGACGCGTTGGCGATCGTCAGGCTGTGCGCGATGTCGGTCGACGACGGCATGACGTACGGGAAGAGCGCCGTCCAGAGCGTCAGCACGGCGAAGACGACCGTGACCGCTCCCCCGCCGAACGCCGCGCCCTCGCGTCCGCGTACGTTCGCGAGCACCGAGACGACAAGCGCGACCGCGGCGATCGCCGCGCATGCGATGGTGAGACCGATGAGCGGCGCACCCTTGCCGGCCGCCATGACGACGGTCCACAGGAGGAACAGCGCCGCGATGACGATCGTGATGATCCCCGAGCGGGTCGCAAGTCGCCGCGCCTTCTCGCGGACCTCGCCGTCGGTCTTCAGCGCGACGAAGGAGACGCCGTGGGTGAAGAACAGGAGAAGCGTCGTCAGTCCGCCGAGCAGCGCATACGGGTTCAGGAGCGTCAGCAGCGACCCGGTGAAGTTGTGCCCGGCATCCAGCGGCACGCCGTGCACGACGTTCGAGAACGCGACGCCCCACAGGAAGGCGGGGACAGCCGACCCGACGACGATCATGGTGTCGAAGCCGGCCTTCCAGCGCAGTGAGTCGCGCTGGTGCCGGTACTCGAACGAGACGCCGCGCAGGATGAGCGCGAGCAGGATGAGCAGCAGCGCGAGATAGAACCCGCTGAAGAGCGTCGCGTACCACTCCGGGAAAGCGGCGAACAGGCACGCGCCCGCGACGATGACCCAGGTCTCGTTGAGGTCCCACACGGGGCCGATGGTGTTGATGATCTGCCGTCGGCCGATGTCGTCCTTCGCGAGGAAGGGCAGCGACATCCCGACGCCGAAGTCGAACCCGTCGAGCACGAAGTACCCGACGAACAGCACGCCGACGATCCAGAACCAGAGGTGAGCGAGGTCCATGGCGTTCTCCTAGTACACCGTCGTGGGCGCGTCTTCGAGCGCGGACTCGGATGGATGCCCGGCCGCCGGGACGGGTGCCGGCCCCTTGCGCACAGTGCGGAAGATGAGGCCGAACTCGACCACCGCGAGCGAGGCGTAGATGGCCGTGAACGCGACCAGCGACACGAGCACCTGCCATCCCGGCACGTTCGGCGAGACGCCGTGCTGCGTCAGCATCAGGCTGAACACGATCCACGGCTGGCGGCCCATCTCGGTGAAGATCCAGCCGACGAGGCTCGCGAGCAGCGGGAGCGGCGCCGACCAGATCGCGATCGTCCACGCCCAGCGCGGCACCGCGCGCTTGGCGCTCTTGCGCGTGAGCCAGAGCCCGACGACCGAGATGACCGCGGCGAGCGCGCCCAGGCCGATCATCCAGCGGAACGCCCAGTACGTGATCCAGATGATCGGCGTGAAGTCGTCGATGCCGAAGTGGGCGAACTTCGTCTGGTACAGCGCGTTGAGGTCGTTGATCCCCTCGACGCAGCCGTTGAAAGAGTGGGTCGACAGCAGGGCGAGCAGGTACGGCACGCGGATCGAAAAGATCTCGCTCGTCCCGTCCGGCGTGCCCAGGGAGAAGATCGAGAAGGATGCATTGGCCCCGCACGCCGAGTTGTAGAGCGCCTCGGCGGCCGCCATCTTCATGGGCTGGGTCGCGACCATCTGCAGGCCGAGCTGATCGCCCGCGACGAACACTCCGACGAACGCGACGATCATGCCCCACAGGCCGAACCGCAGCGCCGGTCGCATGATGTCGACGTGCTGGCCGCGCTTGAGGTGCCACGCGGTCGCCGCGATGACGACGGCAGCGGCGAACATGAACGCCGCGAACATCGTGTGCGGGAAGGTGGCGAGGGCGACCCGATTCGTCAGCACCGCCCAGAAGTCGACGAGCTCGGCGCGTGCCCCGTCGGGCGCCATCTTGTAGCCGACGGGATTCTGCATCCACGCGTTCGCGGCGAGGATGAAGTACGCGGACAGGGTCGCCCCGATCCACGCGATCCAGATCGTCGCGAGGTGGGCGAGTCGCGGCAGCTTGTCCCACCCGAAGATCCAGAGGCCGAGGAACGTCGCCTCGATGAAGAAGGCCAGCAGTCCCTCGAACGCGAGCGGCGCGCCGAAGACGTCGCCGACGAACCGCGAGTAGTCCGACCAGTTCATCCCGAACTGGAACTCCTGCACGATGCCGGTCACGACGCCCATGGCGAAGTTGATGAGGAAGATCTGCCCGAAGAATCGCGTCAGCTGCAGCCACCGGACGTGCCCCGTTCGGTACCACGCGGTCTGGAACAGCGCGACCACGAGCCCCATTCCGATGGTGAGCGGCACGAAGATGAAGTGGTACAGCGTCGTCAGCCCGAACTGCCAGCGGGCGAGGATGAGCGGGTCGAGCAGGTCCATGGACAGCGCCTCCGTTCGCGAAGGTCCTCTCTTGACTCACGGTACACAGAGCCGCGACAATCCGCGGGTCCGAGGGCCGTGAATAAAGTCAGGCCGGGTGCATGGCGAGCTGTACGATGCACTGCGACGGATCGCAGGCGGGCAGCATCCCGTCGACGCCCAACGGTCCGCCGGCCTCCGTCAGCACGCCCTGCATGAGTCCGAGGTGCACCGAGCACAGTCGCTCGCGCTGCTCCGGCTCGATCGCCGCGTAGGCGCAGGGCGTGAGGTCGACGGTCAGGGCGTCCTCGTCGACGACGGCGTCGAAGCCGCCGGCGCCGAGATCGTCCACGAGCGCGTCCAGCTGGTGCATGACGTCGTCCGGCAGCGCGCCGGCGTCGGAATCCGGGAGGACCCGGCGCATGAGGTCGCCCCGCGCGGCCGCGGCGCGGACACGGTCGCGTGCGACGGCGCTGGATGCGGCGTCCTCCCCCGTCGCCGCGCTGTACAGCACGCGCGGGCGTCCCCGGGTGGTGCGGTGCTCGGTCGCCGCGACGACGTAGCCGGCGTCGGCGAGACGCTGCAGGTGCTCGCGCACGGTGTTGGCGTGCAGCCCGGTCTCGTCGCAGAGCTCGGCGATCGTCCGCTCGGGACGGTCCTGCAGAGTGTGCAGGATCGTCACCCGCGAAGAGCTGGAGATGGCGCTGTAGCCGGGCCGGGCCATGCATCCATCCTCGCAGACGCGGCGTGTGCGCCGCCCGCGTGTCAGGGGGTGAGGAAGGGGTCCGCGTAGAGCCGCTCAGGCACCCGGAAGCCGAAGATCGCGCGGCCGGAGTGCCAGATCGCGGCGGCACCGGCGCGCACGAGATCGATGGGGTCGTCCCCCTCGGCGTCGATCACGAGGTCGGCGCCGTCGATCCGCACGCTCGCGCCGCGGACGGTGACCGTGTCGCCCTTGATGCGCGTGGCGGGATACGGCTCCTCGAGCCCGCGGAGATCGCGGAGGATGTAGGTCGGCCGCGCGTCCGGTGGCGCCGCGAGCAGGTGCTTCGGCCGGTCGATCCCGGTCAGCACGAACGCGGACGGGATGCCGGCTCGCTGCGAGCCCAGGATGTCGGTGTCGAGGCGGTCACCGATGAACAGTGGATGCTGCGCCCCGAACCGAGCGACCGCCTCCTCGAAGATCGGCGTCTCCGGCTTGCCCGCGACGGTCGCCAGTCGGCCGACGGCGGTGTGGACAGCGGACACGAGTGTGCCGTTGCCGGGAGCGATGCCCCGCTCCTGCGGGATCGTCCAGTCGGTGTTCGTGGCGATCCACGGGATGCCGCCCTCTTCGACCGGAGTCTTGAGCGCGAATGCCGCCTCCGCCAGCTGCGTCCAGCCCACCTCCGGGGCGAAGCCCTGCACGACCGCCGCGGGAGAATCCTCCGCGGACCGTGTGACCGTGAACCCTGCCTTCTGGAGTTCGTCCACGAGTCCGGCTCCGCCGACGACGAGCACGGTCGCCCCGGCGGGCACCATTCCGGACAGCAGGCGTACGGCGGCCTGCGGGCTCGTGACGATGTCGGTCGGCTGCGTGCTCTCGAGACCGAGGTCGCGCAGGTGCGCGGCGACCGACGCATCCGTCCGCGATGCGTTGTTGGTGATGAAGCCGAGCCGGCGCGTTCGGGCGGCGGCGTTGAGGCTCTCGACCGCATACGGGAGCGCACCCGGTCCCGCGTAGACGACGCCGTCGAGGTCGGCGAGCACGGTATCGACACCGTCGAGCGGAGTGCGCTCCTTCTCGCGCCCGAACAGTGCCATCAGTCGGCGTCCTCCTCGGTCCGCTCCTCGGTTCCGTCGGCGCTCTCGAGCTCGTCCTCCGTCGGAGGGAACTCGGCCTCGTCCACGCCATCCGCTCCGGCGTCATCGTCCGGCTCGCTGTCGTCGTCGTCGATCACGTCGTCACGATCGTCGGCGTCGGTCTCGTCCTCCTCGAGTTCCTCGACGTAGACGACCTCGTCCATGCCCTCTTCGTACCCCGCTGCGTCGTCGAGCGCTTCGGCTGCGATCACGGCGCGACGCTGCCACTCGGCGGCCTCTTCCGTACGGCCGAGCTCCTCGAGGACGCCGGCTCGCGCGGCGAACAGGGAGGGGCTCCACTCGTGCGCGTGGTTCGGGTCGAGTTCGGGGATGTCGAGCTCGATGAGGGCGCGCTCGGTCTCGCCGAGGTCGAGCCGCGCACCCGAGAGGGCGATCGCGAGTTCCACCCGAACGGGGGCGGGCAGCGCAGAGCGGTCGACCGAGCGCCCCTCCTCGAGGGCGCGATCGGGGCGTCCCATACCTCGCTCACTGTCGACGATCAGCGCGATCTGGTCGTCGCTGCCCGAGATCCGCCGGTACGTGCGCAACTCGCGGAGCGCAAGGGCGTAGTCGCCGAGCGCGTAGGCGGTGATGGCCACTGTCTCACGGACCACGCCGACGCGTCCCGCTCGCCGGCTGGCGGCGAGGGCGTGCTCGTGCGCGAGCGCGGGGTCGTCGTCGATCAGACGCGCGGCCATCGCCAGGTGACGTGCCGTCGCCTCGGCGTTCTCCTTGCTCAGGGTCTTCAGCTCGTTGCGCGCCGCCGGGTTCAGATCGCGAGCCGTGATGTCGTCAGGCAGTTCGGGGGCCGGGATGCGGCGCTCCGAATCCTGCGGCGGGCGGGATGCGCGCTCCGACCGGTCGTCGTAAGACCGGTGGTCGGAACGATCCCCGTACGGCTTGCGGTCATGCTGAGGGCGATCCCCATACGGCTTCCGATCACCCTGCGGGCGATCCCCATACGAACGACGCTCACCCTGCGGGCGATCCCCATACGGCTTCCGATCACCCTGCGGGCGATCCCCATACGGCTTCCGATCACCCTGAGGGCGATCCCCATACGAACGACGCTCACCCTGAGGGCGATCCCCGTACGGCTTCCGATCACCCTGAGGGCGGTCACCATAGGAACGACGCTCACCCTGCGGACGGTCGCCCCACGGCTTGCGATCGTGCTGCGGACGGTCCCCATACGGCTTCCGATCCTGCTGCGGACGGTCCCCATACGAACGACGCTCACCCTGAGGGCGATCCCCGTACGGCTTCCGATCACCCTGAGGGCGGTCACCATAGGAACGACGCTCACCCTGAGGACGGTCGCCGTACGGCTTGCGATCCTGCTGCGGCCGATCCCCATACGGCTTGCGGTCGTGCTGCGGACGATCCCCAAACGGCTTCCGGTCCTGCTGCGGACGGTCCCCATACGAACGACGCTCACCCTGAGGACGGTCGCCGTACGGCTTGCGATCCTGCTGCGGCCGATCCCCGTACGGCTTGCGGTCGTGCTGCGGACGATCCCCGTACGGCTTCCGGTCTTGCTGCGGCCGATCACCATACGAACGACGCTCACCCTGAGGGCGGTCACCATAGGAACGACGCTCACCACGGTCATCAGCGGGACGGCCACGATAGCCGCCGCGGTCCGACGGCTGCCGGTCGTGTCCGCCACGGTCGCTCGACCGGTCAGTTCGATTCGCGGAGTCTCCGCGTACGCGATTCGAGGTGTAGCCCCGGTCGCTGTCCCGCTTGTCGCGCCGGTCGCCTGAATCGGCAGAGGAGTAGCGCGGCTTCCTCGGGCGCTCCGTAGCGTCGCGTCCCTCGTTCTGGTCGGGCATGCCGGCCCCTCTCATCGACTCGTAAAACGAAAAATGGCCACCCATCGATGGGTGGCCATTTCTCGGAAGAAGTCCGGCGGTGTCCTACTCTCCCACAGGGTCTCCCCTGCAGTACCATCGGCGCTGAGAGGCTTAGCTTCCGGGTTCGGAATGTGACCGGGCGTTTCCCTCTCGCTATGGCCGCCGAAACACTATTGATGTTTCAAACAAACACAACAAAAAGATGTGTGTCGTGTTCTCGATTGTGTTCGTACATCGAGAACCACTCAGTGGACGCGAGCATCAAGCTCAAAAAGGGTGTTATCAAGTCATCGGCTTATTAGTACCGGTCAGCTGCACGTGTTGCCACGCTTCCACATCCGGCCTATCAACCCAGTAGTCTGGCTGGGAGCCTCTCACCCGTAGGTATGGAAGTCTCATCTTGAGGCCGGCTTCCCGCTTAGATGCTTTCAGCGGTTATCCATCCCGAACGTAGCTAACCAGCGGTGCTCCTGGCGGAACAACTGGCACACCAGAGGTTCGTCCAACCCGGTCCTCTCGTACTAGGGTCAGATCCTCTCAAACTTCCTACGCGCGCAGCGGATAGGGACCGAACTGTCTCACGACGTTCTAAACCCAGCTCGCGTACCGCTTTAATGGGCGAACAGCCCAACCCTTGGGACCTACTCCAGCCCCAGGATGCGACGAGCCGACATCGAGGTGCCAAACCATGCCGTCGATATGGACTCTTGGGCAAGATCAGCCTGTTATCCCCGAGGTACCTTTTATCCGTTGAGCGACAGCGCTTCCACAAGCCACTGCCGGATCACTAGTCCCGACTTTCGTCCCTGCTCGACCTGTCAGTCTCACAGTCAAGCTCCCTTGTGCACTTACACTCGCCACCTGATTGCCAACCAGGTTGAGGGAACCTTTGGGCGCCTCCGTTACTTTTTGGGAGGCAACCGCCCCAGTTAAACTACCCACCAGGCACTGTCCCTGAACCGGATCACGGTTCTAAGTTAGACATCCAGAGTGACCAGAGTGGTATTTCAACAACGACTCCACATGAACTGGCGTCCACGCTTCAAAGTCTCCCACCTATCCTACACAAGCCACACCGAACACCAATACCAAGCTGTAGTAAAGGTCACGGGGTCTTTCCGTCCTGCTGCGCGTAACGAGCATCTTTACTCGTAATGCAATTTCGCCGAGTTCGCGGTTGAGACAGTTGGGAAGTCGTTACGCCATTCGTGCAGGTCGGAACTTACCCGACAAGGAATTTCGCTACCTTAGGATGGTTATAGTTACCACCGCCGTTTACTGGGGCTTAAATTCGCAGCTTCGCCTTGCGGCTGACCGCTCCTCTTAACCTTCCAGCACCGGGCAGGCGTCAGTCCGTATACATCGTCTTGCGACTTGGCACGGACCTGTGTTTTTAGTAAACAGTCGCTACCCACTAGTCTCTGCGGCCCCCACACGCTTTCGGAGCAAGTCCTAATACGCGGAGGGCCCCCCTTCTCCCGAAGTTACGGGGGCATTTTGCCGAGTTCCTTAACCACGATTCTCTCGATCTCCTTGGTATTCTCTACCTGACCACCTGAGTCGGTTTGGGGTACGGGCGGCTGGAACCTCGCGTCGATGCTTTTCTTGGCAGCATAGGATCACCCACTTTTTATCCGCATCGTGTCTCAGCCTGTATGACTCCCGGATTTGCCTAGGAGTCGGCCTACGCACTTGCACCAGGACAACCATCGCCTGGCTTGGGCTACCTTCCTGCGTCACACCTGTTAATACGCTAACCGCCTCAGCATAGGGTCGTGTGCTAGGCCCAACGCTTCACCCCGAAGGGATCCGTCAAAGGGATTCAGACACTTAGCATTACTGGATTGGTTTGGGCGGTTCTTCGCCGGTACGGGAATATCAACCCGTTGTCCATCGACTACGCCTGTCGGCCTCGCCTTAGGTCCCGACTTACCCAGGGCAGATTAGCTTGACCCTGGAACCCTTGGTCTTTCGGAGGACGTGTTTCTCACACGTCTTTCGCTACTCATGCCTGCATTCTCACTCGTGTGCCGTCCACGGCTGGGTCACCCCGCCGCTTCACCCGGCACACGACGCTCTCCTACCCATCAACACGGCTGGACCACGAAGGCCTACCACTAATGTCAATGCCACAACTTCGGTGGCGTGCTTGAGCCCCGTTACATTGTCGGCGCGGAATCACTTGACCAGTGAGCTATTACGCACTCTTTCAAGGGTGGCTGCTTCTAAGCCAACCTCCTGGTTGTCAGAGCAACTCCACATCCTTTCCCACTTAGCACGCGCTTAGGGACCTTAGTTGGTGGTCTGGGTTGTTTCCCTCTCGACTATGAAGCTTATCCCCCACAGTCTCACTGCTGCGCTCTCACTTACCGGCATTCGGAGTTTGGCTGACGTCAGTAACCTGGTAGGGCCCATCGGCCATCCAGTAGCTCTACCTCCGGCAAGAAACACGCAACGCTGCACCTAAATGCATTTCGGAGAGAACCAGCTATCACGAAGTTTGATTGGCCTTTCACCCCTATCCACAGCTCATCCCCTCAGTTTTCAACCTAAGTGGGTTCGGCCCTCCACGACGTCTTACCGTCGCTTCAGCCTG
Organism: Microbacterium rhizosphaerae; assembly: GCF_034120055.1. Classification (NCBI taxonomy): domain Bacteria; kingdom Bacillati; phylum Actinomycetota; class Actinomycetes; order Micrococcales; family Microbacteriaceae; genus Microbacterium; species Microbacterium rhizosphaerae. The sequence continues at coordinate 3,215,952 of NZ_CP139368.1, forward strand.
GCCATGGATAGATCACTTCGCTTCGGGTCTAGGACACGCGACTGAATCGCCCTATTCAGACTCGCTTTCGCTACGGCTCCCCCACACGGGTTAACCTCGCCACGTATCGCTAACTCGCAGGCTCATTCTTCAAAAGGCACGCTGTCACCCCTGCTAAGGAGGCTCCAACGGTTTGTAAGCAAACGGTTTCAGGTACTATTTCACTCCCCTCCCGGGGTACTTTTCACCTTTCCCTCACGGTACTTGTCCGCTATCGGTCATCTGGGAGTATTTAGGCTTATCAGGTGGTCCTGACAGATTCACACGGGATTTCTCGGGCCCCGTGCTACTTGGGATACTCTCCACGCCGTTCACGCATTTCGGCTACGGGGCTGGCACCCACTATGGCCGGCCTTTCAAGACCGTTCGCCTATACGCTCGCGTCACGTCGACCACTCGGCAGAATGATCAAGAAAGTCCCACAACCCCCACCATGCAACTCCTGCCGGATATCACACACAATAGGTTTAGCCTCTTCCGGTTTCGCTCGCCACTACTCACGGAATCACGGTTGTTTTCTCTTCCTGCGGGTACTGAGATGTTTCACTTCCCCGCGTTCCCTCTACCCGCCCTATATATTCAGGCGGGAGTCACCAGGTCGCACAAACGCCTGGCGGGGTTTCCCCATTCGGACATCCTCGGATCAAAGCTCGCTTATCAACTCCCCGAGGCTTATCGCAGATTGCTACGTCCTTCTTCGGCTCCAGATGCCAAGGCATCCACCGTTTGCTCTTAAAGACTTGAAATCACATGAGCTGATCTATCGATCAATAGTGATGACAACCCGAAGGTCGCCATCTTTAAGATGCTCGCGTCCACTGTGTAGTTCTCAAAGTACGAACAGCACCCCACCCCTGACCACAACCCGTGACCAGCCGGCAAGGCCTGCAAAAGGCACCACCCCGACCCGAAAGCCGGCGCCCGGTCCCTCAGGACCCAACAACGTGCACGCGCCCACCCCACCCCCCGAACCCGTTCCTACCACCGAAGCAGCGTACTCAGACCCGAAAGACACAATGAGCGCCCTGTCACATGTTCCACCCATGAGCACCCCGCAGAGACGAACGCTCTGATCGGGGGCCTGGAAGGCCGAAACCTCCAGATGCTCCTTAGAAAGGAGGTGATCCAGCCGCACCTTCCGGTACGGCTACCTTGTTACGACTTAGTCCTAATTACCGATCCCACCTTCGACGGCTCCCTCCACAAGGGTTGGGCCACCGGCTTCAGGTGTTACCGACTTTCATGACTTGACGGGCGGTGTGTACAAGACCCGGGAACGTATTCACCGCAGCGTTGCTGATCTGCGATTACTAGCGACTCCGACTTCATGAGGTCGAGTTGCAGACCTCAATCCGAACTGGGACCGGCTTTTTGGGATTCGCTCCACCTCGCGGTATCGCAGCCCTTTGTACCGGCCATTGTAGCATGCGTGAAGCCCAAGACATAAGGGGCATGATGATTTGACGTCATCCCCACCTTCCTCCGAGTTGACCCCGGCAGTATCCCATGAGTTCCCACCATTACGTGCTGGCAACATAGAACGAGGGTTGCGCTCGTTGCGGGACTTAACCCAACATCTCACGACACGAGCTGACGACAACCATGCACCACCTGTACACCGACCTTGCGGGGCGACCATCTCTGGCCGTTTCCGGTGTATGTCAAGCCTTGGTAAGGTTCTTCGCGTTGCATCGAATTAATCCGCATGCTCCGCCGCTTGTGCGGGTCCCCGTCAATTCCTTTGAGTTTTAGCCTTGCGGCCGTACTCCCCAGGCGGGGAACTTAATGCGTTAGCTGCGTCACGGAATCCGTGGAAAGGACCCCACAACTAGTTCCCAACGTTTACGGGGTGGACTACCAGGGTATCTAAGCCTGTTTGCTCCCCACCCTTTCGCTCCTCAGCGTCAGTTACGGCCCAGAGATCTGCCTTCGCCATCGGTGTTCCTCCTGATATCTGCGCATTCCACCGCTACACCAGGAATTCCAATCTCCCCTACCGCACTCTAGTCTGCCCGTACCCACTGCAGACCCGAAGTTGAGCCTCGGGATTTCACAGCAGACGCGACAAACCGCCTACGAGCTCTTTACGCCCAATAATTCCGGATAACGCTTGCGCCCTACGTATTACCGCGGCTGCTGGCACGTAGTTAGCCGGCGCTTTTTCTGCAGGTACCGTCACTCACGCTTCTTCCCTGCTAAAAGAGGTTTACAACCCGAAGGCCGTCATCCCCCACGCGGCGTTGCTGCATCAGGCTTCCGCCCATTGTGCAATATTCCCCACTGCTGCCTCCCGTAGGAGTCTGGGCCGTGTCTCAGTCCCAGTGTGGCCGGTCACCCTCTCAGGCCGGCTACCCGTCGACGCCTTGGTAAGCCATTACCTCACCAACAAGCTGATAGGCCGCGAGCCCATCCCGAACCGAAAAATCTTTCCAACCACAGACCATGCGGTCATGGCTCATATCCAGTATTAGACACCGTTTCCAGCGCTTATCCCAGAGTCCGGGGCAGGTTGCTCACGTGTTACTCACCCGTTCGCCACTAATCCAGGAAGCAAGCTCCCCTTCATCGTTCGACTTGCATGTGTTAAGCACGCCGCCAGCGTTCATCCTGAGCCAGGATCAAACTCTCCGTAAAAAACGAATGCATACGAACCACCGGGAAAACAGCAGAACGCAGCGAGTTCAACCTGACCAAAAAACGAACATCATTGCTGACATCCATATAAATTGATCCAAAGGAATTCTCAACCAGCATCAAAAAACACTGGACGAGGATAATTTGGCATATGACAAGTGCACGCTGTTGAGTTCTCAAGGATCGGACGCACCCACGCTTCTGACCTCTCAGCCAGGCCCGTAGGGCAACTTCTCAAGCTTACCCCGAGCGAATCACGCTGTCAAAACGCGATCCGAGTTCATCCGCAGTCGCCGAAGCGCCACGAGAACATCGGGGGAAGCACCCATCCTAGCCGGAGGCAACCCGCCACACAAGGCGACGGACGTTCAGATGGGGTTCTGTTCGCTGCTTGAGGGAGCAAGGCCTTCCGGCCCTTCGCTCTACCCTTTGGGGCGAACAACAAGAACATTACGCGACCCCGGCGGCCTCGACAAATCGAGCTCTCCCGCCGGGCGTGTCGCCCTCACGCGGGCACGATGCGGAGGGTCGCCTGAGCCGACAGACCGCCCGCGACGGCGCCCATGATGGCGGGCGGCGACACGGCGTACTTCGAGCGGAAGCCGGCATCCACCACCGTGAACTCGGCAGGTGTCACTGCGAGCTGCTCGAGCAGGACCTCATGCTGGGCCTTGCCCGCGAGGATCGACGCGCGGCCGGTCCCGATCGCGCGCAGGAAGAACGGATCGTTGGCCCCATAGATCGACCGGACGTAGAGCTCGTCGTACACGCGGGCGATCCACACGGGGGCGGGCGCGCTGAGAGTCCCGTCAGGCTCGCGCGCGGACAGGAAGGCCTGCGGCGCGGGCCCCAGTGCGGTCAGTTGGGCGGTCGTCCAGGCGGTCATGCTCGTCCTTCCACGGCGACAGGGGTTGCGGTATCCATCCGCACCCGTTCCATTCCGGCATACACGTTCATGGAGGGCGCCCGAAGGAAGCCGACGAGGGTGAGACCCGCATCCATCGCCAACTCCACCGCGAGGGAGGACGGCGCCGACACGGCGGCGAGGATCGGGATGCCGGCCATCACCGACTTCTGCGCGAGTTCGAAACCGGCGCGACCGGAGACCATGAGGACCGTGCCCCGCAACGGGAGGCGATCCGCCAGCAACGCCCAGCCGACCACCTTGTCGACCGCGTTGTGCCGTCCGACGTCCTCTCTGAGGACGAGGAGCTCCCCCGTCGCAGCGTCGAACAGTCCGGCCGCGTGGAGGCCCCCCGTCTTGTCGAACACATCCTGGTGAGCGCGCAGCACGCCGGGAAGGCTCGCCAGGAGGGATGCATCCACCGTCGTCGCATCCGTCGCCACGTCGTAGGCGGACTCGGTGCGGACAGCGTCGATCGAGGTCTTGCCGCACACGCCGCACGAGCTGGTCGTGTAGACGTTCCGGGCGATGTCGCGCAGCGGGACGTGCACATGCGAGGCGAGCGCGAGGTCGAGCACGTTGTACGTGTTCTGCGCACCGCCGGTGCCCGGCCCGCCGCAGTGGATCGCGGAACGGAACTGGTCGCCGCGCGAGATCACGCCCTCCGACACGAGGAAACCGGCGGCGAGCTCGACATCGTGGCCGGGTGTCCGCATCGTGACCGACAGCGGTTCGCCGCCGACGCGGATCTCGAGGGGCTCCTCGACGGCGAGCGTGTCGACGCGGCGGGTCTCCCCCGCATCCACGGTGATCCGGCGCACCGGGCGCCGCATCGTGAGGCGTCCCATACGCGACAGCCTATGCCCGAACTACCCTGGCGGTATGCCCGCGAGAGCCCAGCGCACCGTCGACGAGCACCGTGCGGAGATCCTCGCCGCGATCCCGGCTCCGGAGGCGGTGACAGTGCCGCTTCGCGATGCCGGCGGCTACACCCTCGCAGCTGCCGCACGCGCCCGCGTCGACGGACCCGCATTCGACAGCTCGGCGATGGACGGGTTCGCCGTGCATGCCGCCGACGCGGCTCTCGCCTCCCGAGAGGCGCCCGCGCGACTGCGCGTCGTCGCCGATCTGCCGGCGGGCAGCGGGTCCGATCCTGCGCTGGGACCGGGTGAGGCGGCGCGCATCATGACCGGGGCTGCGGTTCCGACGGACGCCGACGCGGTCGTCCCGCTCGAGCACACGATCGGCGGCCTCGACCACACCGGCGAGGTCGAGATCGTGCGCAGGCCCGCCCTGGGCGCCAACATCCGCCGCGCGGGCGAGGACGTGCGGGCGGGCGCGGAGATCCTTCCCGCGGGTGTGCGCCTCGGCACGCTGCAGCTCGCCGCACTCGCCTCCGCCGGCGTGACCGAGGTCGAGGTCGCTGCGCGCCCCCGGGTCGCCGTCATCTCCACAGGGTCGGAGCTGGCACCAGCGGGACACGCCCTGACGCGCGGACACATCCCGGAGTCCAACGTCCCGCTTCTGGCCGGACTGGCAGAGCAGGCGGGCGCGATCGTGGTGCACACCGCGACGGTTCCCGACGAGGTGCCGGCGCTCGAGAGGGCCCTCGCCGCCGCCGGATCGGCACGCGCGGATGTCGTCATCACGTCGGGAGGCGTCGGTCCGGGAGCCTACGAGGTCGTGCGCATCGCGCTCGACGGTCCGCTGAGCTTCGTGACCGTGGCGATGCGGCCGGGTCGCCCGCAGGGCTTCGGCCGGCTGCCGAGCGGGCAGCTCGCGTTCGGGCTCCCGGGCACGCCGGTCGGAGCCGCGGTCTCGTTCGAGGTCTTCGTGCGGCCGGCGCTGCTCGCGCTGCAAGGGAGGGCCGAGCTGCAGCGGCCCGTGCTGCGGCTGCCGGCAGCGGTGGGGTGGGACGCACGCTCCGGGTTCCGGAGGTATGTGCCGGTGGCGATCGACCCGAGCGCGGCGTGGGCTGTGCGCCCTGCCGCCTCCGACGGGCACTCCAGCGTCGTGCTCGCGACGACCGACGGGTTCGCCGTCATCCCTCCGGACACCGTCGTGCGTCCCGGCGACCTCGTGGACACCATCCTGCTCGGCGGGCTCTTGTGAGGGCCGCGGCGATCCTCCTCGCGGGCGGACGCGCGACGCGCATGGGCGGAGTCGACAAGCCGCTCGTCGAGGTGCACGGACGATCCCTGCTGCAGAGGGCGGTGGATGCCGTGCACCACTGCTCCCCGATCGTGGTCGTCGGCCCGCCATCGTCGGTCGAGGGCGCGCAGCCGGTGTGGGTGCGCGAGGACCCTCCGTTCGGCGGACCGGCCGCCGCGATCGTCGCCGCGGTCGACCTCGTCGGCGAGAGCGACTGGACCTTCGTGCTCGCCTGCGACCTTCCGTTCGCCGCAGATGCGGTGGCCGCGCTCACGCAGGCGATCGGCACCCTCCCGGCCGGCGTCGACGGCGTGTGCCTGGGCGATGGATCGAGCAGGCCGCAGTGGCTCTCGGGCGTCTACGGAACGCGAGCGCTGCGGGAGGCGGCATCCACCCTCCCCGATCGCGGGCGGGATGCGCCGGTCCGCGCGCTGATCGACGAGCTCGCGATCGCCGTGGTTGCCGCGCCGCACGCTGCGCAGGACATCGACACGTGGGAGGATCTGCGAGAGATCGAGGAGGACCGTCATGAGTGAGAACCACCTGCCCCCTGAGGCGCTCGACGACTGGGCGGCCGCGCTCTGCGAGCAGTTCGCGCTCGCCCCGGAGGACGTGCCGATCTCACTCATCCTCGACCTCGCCGCCGATGTCTCGCGAGGCGTCGCGCGGCCGGCCGCTCCGTTCAGCGCGTATGTCGCCGGGCTCGTCGCCGGGCGCCGCGGCGGCAGCCCCGATGCCGTCCGCGAGGCCGTGGCCGAGATCTCCCGCATGGCGGCCGCCTGGACCGCGAGGCCCCTGCCCGATCAGCCGTGATCGCCGCCGTCGACCTGCGACAGGACATGCGCGGCGACCGAGAGGATGACGGGCATCCCGTCCCGTACGCCCCCGGGCGACCCGGGCAGGTTGACGATCAGCGCCTCCCCCGCCATCCCGGCGAGACCGCGGGTCAGCATCCCCGCAGGCAGGACCTCCGCCCCACGACGGCGCAGCTCCTCGGCGATTCCCGGCACTTCGCGGTCCAGGACGCGACGCGTGCCCTCCGGTGTGCGGTCGCGAGGGCCGACGCCGGTTCCGCCCGTCGTGACGATCAGGCGTGCGCCGGCCGCGAGCGCGGAGCGCAGGGCCGTCTCGACGCTCTCGGCGCCATCGGGGACGACGGATGCGTCGCCGCACGCGAAGCCCGCCTCGCGCAGGGCTGACACTGCCAGCGGGCCGCCGGCATCCACTCGTGTCCCCGCCGCCGAGCGGTCGGACACGGTGATGACGGCCGCGGTGTATCGCACCGGCCCAGCCTAGGCGGCGCGCCGCTCCAGCCGGACGACGACCGACTTGGACGTCGGCGTTCCGCTCACGTCGGCGACGGATTCGAGCGGCACGAGGACGTTCGTCTCGGGGTAGTACGCCGCAGCGTTGCCGCGCGGCGTGTCGTAGGCGACGATCCGGAACTCCTCCGCTCGTCGCTCCTCGGTGGCGCCGTCCGGCGCCTGCCATTCGGACACGAGGTCGACGACCTCACCCTCGGCGAAGCCGAGTGCGCCGATGTCGTGCGCATTGACGAGGACCACGCGGCGGCCGCCGTGGATGCCGCGGTACCGGTCGTCCTTGCCGTAGATCGTGGTGTTGTACTGGTCGTGCGAGCGCAGGGTCTGCAGCAGCAGGCGACCGCGCGGGATCCGCGGGTACTCCAGCGGGTTGACGGTGAACATCGCCTTGCCGGTCGCGGTGGCGAAGGCGCGATCGTCGCGGGGACCGTTCGGCAGCACGAAGGTGCGCCCCTTGTCGATCTTCCCCTCGAAGCCGCCGAACCCCGGGACGACCGCCTCGATGTGCGAGCGGATGCGCGCGTAATCGGTCTCGAGCGCCGTCCAGTCGGCCTGCGGGGCATCCGCGTCGCCGTCGAAGGTCAGTGCGCACAGCCGCGCGAGGATCGCGACCTCGCTGAGCATGTCGTGCGTGGGCGGTGCCAGCCGGCCCCGCGAGGAGTGCACGGCGCTCATCGAGTCCTCGACGGTCACCTTCTGCTCCACGCCGCCGCGGACATCCCGGTCCGTGCGCCCGAGGGTCGGGAGGATGATCGCGCGACGCCCGACGACCACGTGGGAGCGGTTGAGCTTCGTGGAGACCTGGATCGTGAGGTCCGTGGACCGCAGCGCCGCCTCGGTCACGGTGGTGTCCGGCGTCGCGGAGACGAAGTTGCCGCCCATCGCCATGAACACCCGCACCGTGCCGTCGCGCATCGCCTTGATGGCCTCGACCGTGTCGTAGCCGTGGGCGCGGGGCGCGTGGAACGCGAACTCGCGGTCGAGCGCCGCGAGGAAGCTCTCCGACGGCTTCTCGTAGATGCCCATCGTGCGGTCGCCCTGGACGTTCGAGTGCCCGCGCACCGGGCACACCCCCGCGCCCGGTCGGCCGATGTTGCCCTGCAGCAGCAGGACGTTGACCACGTCGCGCAGGGTCGCCACAGCATGCTTGTGCTGCGTGAGGCCCATGGCCCAGCACACGATCGTGGCCGGCGACGTGCGCACCGCCTCGCCGACCCGGCGCAGCGTCTGCAGCGGCAGTCCGGTCGCCGCGACGAACTCCGACCACGGCGCATCCGCCATCGCCTGCCTGTACTCCTCGAAGCCGCTCGTGTGGGCGGCGATGAACTCGTGGTCGAGCACGTCGCCGCGGGTCTGCTCGGCCTCGAGCAGATGCTTGCCGATCGCCTGGAACAGCGCCTGGTCGCCGCCCAGGCGGATCTGCAGGAACTGGTCGGCGATCTTCGTGCCGCCGAGGATCACACCCTTGACCGTCTGGGGGTTCTCGAACCTGACGAGACCGGCCTCGGGCAGCGGGTTCACGGCGATGACCGTCGCGCCACGGCTCTTGGCCTTCTCGAGCGCCGTCAGCATGCGCGGGTGGTTGGTACCCGGGTTCTGTCCGGCGACGATCAGGAGGTCGGCGTTCCAGACGTCCTCGAGCGAGACCGTGCCCTTGCCGATTCCGAGGGTCTGGGTGAGCGCCGAGCCGGATGACTCGTGGCACATGTTGGAGCAGTCGGGGAGGTTGTTCGTGCCGAGCCCGCGCACGAGCAGCTGGTAGAGGAAAGCGGCTTCGTTCGAGGTGCGCCCGGACGTGTAGAAGACGGCCTCGTCGGGCTGGACGGCGCGCAGCGCGTCGGCGATCTCGTGGAGCGCGTCATCCCACGAGATGGGGCGATAGTGCGTCGCGCCCTCGTCGAGGATCATCGGATGCGTCAGCCGACCCTGCTGGCCGAGCCACCAGTCGTCGTGGCCCGCCAGGTCGGCGAGCGAGTGCTCGGCGAAGAACTCCGGGCCGACCCGTCGCACGGTCGCCTCCTCGGCGACAGCCTTCGCGCCGTTCTCGCAGAACTCGGCGATGTGCCGGTGATCGGCCTCGGGCCACGCGCATCCCGGGCAGTCGAAGCCGTCCTTCTGGTTGACCCGCAGGAGCGTCTGCGCGCTGCGCGCGACGCCCATCTGGTCGTAGGCGATCTCGAGCGCGTGCACGACCGCGGGGACGCCGACGGCGACCTTCTTGCGAGAGGAGACCCGGGTCTTCGCCTCGTCGATGTCGGTGGTCGGTGCCTTGCGAGCCATGGCAGAACCTCCTCGTTCAGCTTCCATCGTAGGCGCGCCCCGAGGTCAGCGTTCGTGATACCTTGAGCTGCAAGGTACGTAGAACTGCGAGGTATGCGGATGCACATCGGCAAGGATCTCGTCGCGGCCGCCGCGACGCCCCTCGTGCTGGGGATCCTGACAGAGGGCGAGTCGTACGGCTACGCCATCCTGCAGCGCGTCAACACCCTGTCGAACGGGCAGCTCGAGTGGAGCGACGGGATGCTGTACCCCCTGCTGCACCGTCTCGAGAGGCTCGGCCAGATCGAGGCGGCCTGGGGCTCGTCTCCCACAGGACGCCCGCGCAAGCACTACCGCCTCAGTTCGGCCGGCGTCGCCGCCCTCGCCGAGCACCGTCGCCAGTGGACCGTCGTGAGCGAGGCCCTCTCGCGCGTCTGGGACGACCGCTCGCCCTTCGTCCCGGTAGGAGCCTGACATGGGAGTGGAAGAACGCATCGTCGAGTGGCGCGGGTTCGTCGCGAGACGCGAGGCCATCGGCGCCGACGTCGACGAGCTCGAGGCGCATCTGCGCGACCAGATCGATGTGCTGGTCGCATCCGGTCTCTCCGAGGATGAGGCCTTCCTGATCGCCGTCTCACGCATGGGCAAGCTCGATGAGCTGTCTCAGGAGTTCGCCCGCGAGCACAGCGACCGCCTCTGGAAGCAGCTCGTCGTCGGGAGCGCCGAGCCGATGCGGCGCACGACGGGGCTGTGGCTCGCGCTGGCGTTCGCCGTCGGCGGCGCCGTGCTCGTCAAGGTGCCGTCTCTGCTCGGCATGCCGATGCCGGAGATCACGCGCAATGCGGCGGTGCTGCTGCTGCCGGCGCTCGCCGCCTACTTCCTCGTATGCCGTCGTGCGTCGCCGGCGACGATCATCGCGGTCGCGGTGCCCTTCGCCGCCGCAGCCGTGCTGCTCAACGTCTATCCCTTCGCACCGGGCGGGGTCACGGCGGTGCTCGCGGCCGTCCATGCCGCTGTCGCCCTGTGGATCGTGACCGGCATCGCGTATGCCCGCGGCGAATGGCGCAGCGAGCGCGCCCGGATGGACTTCATCCGCTTCACGGGCGAATGGGTGGTCTATTACGCGCTGATCGCGCTCGGCGGCGGCGTCCTCGTCGCCCTGACGATGGGCGTCTTCTCGGCCGTGGGGGTGGACGCGACCGCCTTCGTGGGGAACTGGCTGATCCCCTGCGGCGCAGCCGGGGCGATCGTGATCGCGGCGTGGCTCGTCGAGGCCAAGCAGGCTGTCATCGAGAACATCGCGCCCGTGCTGACGAAGGTCTTCACGCCGCTGTTCACCCTGCTGCTGCTCGCCCTCATCGTGGCTGCGGTCGTGCAGGCGGTTTCGACGGGCGGATTCGTGGATGCGCAGCGCGAGGTGCTCATCATCTTCGACCTCGTGCTCGTCGTGGTCGTCGGACTGCTCCTGTACGCGCTCTCCGCCCGCGGCGCGGACCTCCGGCCCGGCTGGTTCGACCGGCTGCAAGTGCTGCTGGTGGCGGCCGCGATCATCGTCGACCTGCTCGTGCTCATCGCCATGCTGGGGCGGATCGGAGCGTTCGGCGCGAGCGCGAACAAGATCGCGTCGCTCGGGCTCAACGTGATCCTGCTCGTGAATCTCGCCGGGTCGCTCTGGCTGCAGCTGGGCTTCGTCCGCGGACGCAGCGGGATCGGGCGCCTGGAGCGCTGGCAGACCGGGTTCCTGCCGGTCTACCTCGCGTGGGCGACGATCGTCGTGGTCGTCTTCCCGCCGGTGTTCGGCTTCGCGTAGGAGTCAGAGCCGCCGGACGAACACCAGGACGCCGGGCTCCGACGGCACGAGCGTGAAGCCGACACGGGGATAGAACGCCGCTGCCCCGGTGTTGCGCGCCGAGGCGACGAGGTGGACGCCGGGGACGCCGGCATCCCGGAACCGGTCCATGAGCGTCTCGATGAGGGCGCGGCCGAAGCCCTGCCCCTGCGTCTCGGGCATCAGGTCGATGTGCAGGTGGGCCGGGTAGTCGCTCGCGGCGCTCTCGGAGGGACCGGAAGCGCGGCGGTAGGCGCCGTCGAGGATGTGGTCCTCCTCCGACTCCCGTCCCGTCTGCGGAGGGAACTGCTCCCGATACCGCGGCCACCATTCGTCGCGGAACCATGCATCGAAGGCCCGCGTGTCGGGAGCGCCCACGACATAGCCGATGACCCGACCGTCGTCGGACTCGACGACCCACGCGTAGTCCGGGTGACGCGCGACGTAGGGCAACACGAAGATCGCGCCCAGGAGGTCATCGCTCGAGTAGAGGCCCGTCGCATCGCCGCCGGCATCCCCCGTCCGTACGCAGATGTCGGAGAGCGCGGGCTCGTCGCCGGGCCGGAAGGGACGGATGCGCGCCACTCAGCGCCGCCCGGTGCCGAAGAGGCCGCGGATGACACCGGTGATGATCGTCTGCGTCGACTTCGAGTTGAGGATCTGCTCCATCGGCGACTTCTGCGTGCTGCGGGCTGTCCGCGTCGTGCGGCCGGTGCCGCCGGTCTGGCGCAGGATGCGGTCGTACTCGGCCTGACGCGCCTTCTCCTCGGCCGCGGCTTTCTTCATCGCGTCCTTCTCGGCCGCGGCCTGGGCCTTCGCCGCCGCCGCATCGGCCTTCGCCTTCTCGGCCGCGGCCTGCTCGGCGGCCGCCGCCTGCGTGGCGGCCTCTAGGCGGGCAGCGAGGATCTCGCGGGCGGACTCGGGGTCCACGGCGGTGCCGTACTTCGGCATGAGCGGGGATGCCGCCACCGCGGCGTCGATCTGGGCGTCGGGTGTCGGCGACATCAGCCCTTGCGGCGCGCGAAGGCGGGTCCAGGCGACCGGGGTGGGGGCGCCCTTCTCGCCCATGACGGTCACGATGGCCTCGCCGGTGCCGAGCTCCTGCAGGACCCGCTCGAGGTCGTAACCGCTCTTCGGGTACGTGCCGACCGTGGCGCGCAGCGCCTTCGCGTCGTCGGGGGTGAAGGCGCGGAGGGCGTGCTGCACGCGCGAGCCGAGCTGGCCGAGGATGTCGGAGGGGACGTCCTTGGGCGTCTGCGTCACGAAGAAGACACCGACGCCCTTGGAGCGGATGAGCCGGACCGTCTGGGTGATGGCGGCGACGAAGTCCTTCGAGGCGTCCCGGAACAGCAGGTGCGCCTCGTCGAAGAAGAAGACCAGCTTCGGCTTGTCGGCATCGCCGACCTCGGGAAGCACCTCGAAGAGCTCGGCGAGCAGGTACATCAGGAACGTGGAGAACAGCGCCGGCTTGTCCGCCACCCCCGGCACCTCGAGGAGGCTGATGATGCCCCGGCCGTCCGGTGCGATGCGGAGGATGTCCTTCACGTCGAACTCGGGCTCTCCGAAGAACACATCCGCACCGCCGTCGGCGAAGGAGATGAGCTCGCGCAGGATGACGCCGGCCGTCGCCGCCGAGAGGCCGCCGAGGTCCTTGAGCTCGCCCTTGCCCTCATCGCTCGTGAGATACGTGAGCACCGCGCGGAGGTCGGAAAGGTCGACCAGAGCGAGCCCGTGCTGGTCGGCGAAGTGGAACACGAGACCCAGGCTCGACTCCTGTGTGGCGTTGAGGCCGAGGACCTTGCTCAGCAGGAGCGGTCCGAAGCCGGTGACCGTCGCGCGCACGGGCACGCCCTTGCCGACGCCGCCGAGGGCGTAGTACTCGGTGACGGATGCCTCCGGCTGCCAGTCCTGCCCGATGGCCGACGTCCGGGCGAGCAGCTTCTCGTTCGGCTCCCCCGCCGTCGCGACGCCGGAGAGGTCGCCCTTGATGTCGGCGGCGAACACCGGGACGCCCTTCGACGCCAGCTGCTCGGCGAGCCCCTGGAGGGTGCGGGTCTTGCCGGTGCCTGTGGCGCCGGCGACGAGACCGTGGCGGTTCAGCATCGCGATCGGGATGCGGATCTGCGCAGACGGCACCGGCGCGGCGTTGACGAGGGCGCCGAGGTCGAGGGTCGTCCCCTCGAAGGCGTAGCCGGCCGCCACGGCGGCGACCTGGGACGGATCCAGCGGGCCGGCTCCCCCGGTCCCCGAGCCTGTCCCTCCGGTCCCCGAGCCCGTCCCCCCGGTGCCCGAGCCTGTCCCTCCGGTCCCCGAGCCCGTCGAGGGGTCGCCCGATGAAGCGCTGGTCTGCCGCGCCTCGACAGGCTCGGCGACCGGTGCAGGCTCGGCGACCGGTGACGGTGACGGGTCGGCGACCGGGGCGGGTGAGGGATCCGGGGCCGGCGCGGGCGCGGCAGGGGCCGCGGATTCAGCGCGGGCCTTGGCGGCCTCGGCCTCGGCGGCCGCGAGCGCGGCCTTCGCCTGCGCGGCCTTCAGCTGCGCCTCGGCGGCTTCGGCCTCGGCGCGGAGGCGGGCGAGCTCGGCTTCTGCGGCGGTGACATCGGCGTCCGTCATGGACGTCAGCCTACTGACGGAGGACCGCCAGACACGGGCAGAATGCAGCTATGGCCGGTCTCGTCTCCGTCGTCCGCTCGATCGTCGCTCCGCTGACCCGGACGCGACTGTTCCGGGTGGCGGCACCCGTCCTGCTGCCGCCGATCGAGCGACTGCTCGCGGCCCTCACGGGTGGTCGCGTCCAGCTGAGCGCCCTGCTCGTCCCCTCACTGGTGCTCCACACGATCGGCGCACGCACGGGCGAGGTGCGCGACGTGCCCCTCATGTACACACCCGACGGCCGCGGCCGGGCGATCGTGGCGGGAACGAACTTCGCCGGGACGAAGCATCCCGCCTGGACGGCGAACCTGCTCGCACACCCCGATGCCACGATCACCGTGCGCGGGCGTGAGCTCCCGGTGCGCGCCTCGCTCATCCCCGATGCCGAGCGTGATGCGACGTGGGCGCGCATCGAGGCGCAGTGGCCGGGATACCGCGGCTACGAGCGCGATTCCGGCCGAACCGTGCGGCTCTTCCGGCTCCAGCCGGTCTGATCGTCAGGGCGTCAGCATCGGCACGGAGCGCGGGCGCACCAGCAGCCAGAGCGACGCCACGCCGATCAGGGCGCAGCCCACCATGACACTGGCCATGGTGGTCGCGGTGATGCCCGAGTCCTTCGCCAGCCAGCCGACGAGCGGCGACACGAGCCCGGCGATCCCGAAGTTCGCGGCGCCGATGAGGGATGCAGCGGTCCCCGCGGCCTTGCCGTGCCGGTCGAGCGCGAGCACCTGGACGCACGGGAAGGTGAACCCGCACGCGGTCATGAAGACGAAGAGCGGGATGATCGTGCCCCACAGTCCGAGGTGCAGCTGATCCGTCACGATGATGGATGCCGAGGCCAGCACGAGCACGGACGTCGACCATGCCATCACCCACTGCGGTCCGAAGCGTGCCGCGAGGCGCGACGCGAACTGCACGCCGACGACGACACCGAGCGAGTTGGCCGCGAAGAGCAGGCCGAACTGCTGCGGCGTGAAGTCGTAGCCCTGCTGGAAGAGGAACGACGAGCTCGAGAGGTACGAGAACAGGCCGCTGAAGGTCATGGCGCCGATGATCAGTACGCCGATGAACACGCGGTCGCTCAGCACGCCCCCGTATCGCTGCCAGACCGTGGTCGCACCGCGTTCGTGGCGCCGGGCTTTCGGCAGCGTCTCGGGAAGGATGAACAGCGAGCACGCGAGCATGACCGCGCCGTACACGGCGAGCACGACGAAGATGCCGCGCCACGGCATGACGAGCAGCAGCGTCGATCCGACGAGCGGTGCGAGCACCGGCGCCACGCCGGAGACGAGCGCCAGGCGGCTCAGCATGACGACGAGTCGGCGTCCGCCGAAGAGGTCGCGCACCATGGCCATCGCCACGACACCGCCGGCCGCGGCGCCGATCCCCTGGAACACGCGTGCCGTGCCCAGCAGCAACAGCGTCGGCGCCAGTGCGGCCGCGAGGCTCGCCAGGATGTGCAAGGCCGTCACCGAGAGCAGGGGGATGCGCCGCCCCACCTTGTCGCTCAGCGGCCCGACGATCAGCTGCCCGAGCCCGAAGCCGATCATGGTGCCGGTGAGGGTCAGCTGCACCATCGCGGCGGTCGTGTGGAAGTCGCTCTCGACGATCGGGAACGCCGGCAGGTACAGGTCGACCGTGAACGGACCCAGGGCGGTGAGGGCGCCGAGCAGGATGACGTAGACGACGCGTCGGGCATGCGGGATCGCGTCGCCAGGGTGGAGCATGATCGGCGCGGTGGCCGGGTTGCTGCCCAGGGTGCGGATGGCGCCGGTGGAGTCGGAGACCCGGATCGAGCCCGTGGAGGTGCGCTCGGGTGCGGGAGGAGGAGTCCGCGGGGTGGTCTCTGCGGAGGTGGGGACGACGGGGATGGTCGTGGTGTCGCGCACGGATGGTCAATCTGCCGAAAGGCGTCGAATCGATTCGATCAAACCGCCAGGATACCCGAATACGAGCGGTGCCGAAAGCTACGCTTCGGTGCGTCGCAGCCACATGAGCTGGATCGCGCGCGCGATGCCGATCAGCACGATGCCGACGGCCGAGATCCACCACATGAGCGACAGCGCGTCGCCTGTCGGGGGCGTCATCTGGAAGAAGTCGGCGACGAACGGGATGGCCAGTGCCAGGCCCAACCCGATCACCATCGCCCCGACGATCGCGCCTTTGATCCAGGTGAAGGGCAGGGCGATGAGCACCAGCAGCCACAGCCCGAGGAAGGCGATGATCAGCGTGGAGCCCGTGCGCACCATCTCGAGCGGCACGTTCCACTCCTCGCCCGCGATCCGCGAGTAGGCGGTGATCGCCAGGCCGATGATGACACCGGCCGGGATGGCGAAACTCAGCGACCGCCTGAGGAACCCGGGCACGTACCGCTGCGCGTTCGGCAGCAGCGCCAGGAAGAACGCGGGGATGCCGATCGTGAGCCCATCGGTCAGGGAGAGCTGCCGTGGGAGGAACGGGATCGGCAGCAGCAGGACCCCGAACAGCAGCGCGATGGCGGTCGCGTACGTGGTCTTGGTGAGAAAGAGCATCGAGACGCGCTCGATGTTCGCCGTCACCCGCCGTCCCTCGGCGACGACCCCCGGGAGATGGGAGAACTTGCCGTCCAGCAGCACCAGCCGGGCCACGGCCTTGGTGGCGGCAGAGCCGGACTCCATCGCGATACCGATGTCGGCGTTCTTGATCGCGAGCGCGTCGTTCACACCGTCGCCCGTCATCGCGACGACATGCCCGCGGCTCTGCAGAGCCGCCACCATCGCCTTCTTCTGGTCGGGCGCCACGCGACCGAAGACGCTGTGCGTCTCGAGCACCTCCGCGAGCGCGTCGACGTCGCCAGGCAGGGTCTGGGCGTCGATGCCGGCATCCACCTCGAGTCCGAGCCGCCGCGCGATGGTCGCGACCGTGTCCGGACTGTCGCCCGAGATCACCTTCACCGTGACACCCTGCTCGGCGAAATAGGCGAGGGTCTGCGCCGCATCCGGACGCACCTGCTCGACGAGCGTCACGAGCGCGACCGGAGCGACCGGTGGCAGCCGCTCCCCCTCGACGTCGGCCTCGTCGAGCGGAGTCTCGCCGTACGCCAGGACCAGCGTGCGCTTGCCTTGCGACGAGAGCTCGCGCACGGCGTCGGCGAGTGAGCCGGCGCCGCTCACGGTGATCCGCGCCGCGGCCGGGAAGACGAGGCCCGGGGCGCCCAGCACCCACGTGCCCGGAAGCTCGGCGAGCGAGACCGCGCTCCACTTCCGTGCGGACGAGAAGGGGATGCTGTGCTCCTCCGTCAGCTCCCGGGTCACCGGATGCCCCACGCCGATGCTGCGGGCGGTGGCGTTCGCATCGGGCGCCGCGCCGAACCAGGCCAAGGCGTCGCGCCAGCCGGGGACCTCGTCGAGCGGGTGGTCGGCATCGAAGGTGATCTCGCCGAAGGTCAGAGTGCCGGTCTTGTCGAGGCAGATGACATCCACGCGGGCGAGGCCCTCGACAGCCGGCAGCTCCTGCACGAGCACCTGCTGGCTCGCCAGGCGCGCGGCGCCGACCGCGAAGGCGATGCTCGTCATGAGCACGAGCCCCAGGGGGATCATGGCGATGATGATCGCGATCGAGGAGACCGCGGCATCCCGCCATCCGCCCGTCTCGATCGCGACCCGCCACCCGCCCTCGACCTGCACCTGCGAGTTCGTGACGAGAAGGGCCACCGGGCCGATCGCCCAGCCGACCCATGTGAGGACGCGATCGATGCCGCGCTTGAGCTCCGACCGCATCATCGAGAACGATCGCGCCTCTTGGGCGAAGGAGTTGGCGTAGGAATCGGCGCCGACCCGCGTCGCCTGTGCCGTGCCCGCTCCCCCGACGACGATCGATCCGGACAGCAGCTCGTCGCCGGTCCGCTTGTCGACAGGGTCCGATTCCCCGGTGAGCAGGGACTCGTCGACCTGCAGCCCGCGCTCGCTGCGGACCACGGCATCCGCCGCGACCTGGTCGCCCGCCCGCAGCACGAGGAGGTCGTCGATCACGACCTCGCCCTGTGCGATCTCCGCGTCGGCGCCGTCCCGACGCACCAGGGTGCGCGGCGCGTGGAGCAGCGCGAGCCGGTCGAGGGCGATCTTGGCGCGGATCTCCTGGTAGCACCCGATCAGCGTGTTGAAGATCGCCGCGAAGCCGAACAGTGCGTCCTGCCAGTGGCCGAGCAGCATCAGGACGGCGAAGCACGCGATCACGATGCCGTTGAACAGCGTGAAGACGTTGGCGCGGACGATGTTCCACCACGTGCGGCTCGTCGACGCCTCGAAGGCGTTCGTCGCTCCCGCGGCGGTCCGCTCCGCGACCTCGGCCGAACTGAGTCCGTCGAGGGTCACGGCATCCATGCGTCACACGATAGTGCTAGCCCTTCGTCGATCCCGCGAGCAGACCGCGCACGAAGTAGCGCTGCAGCGAGAAGAAGACGATGAGCGGAACAAGGATCGCGACGAACGCGCCGGCCGTCAGGAGGGCCCAGTCGTTGCCGCGGGATCCGGTGATCTCGGCGAGCAGCTTCGTGATCGGCGCGACCTCTCCATCCGCGAAGATGAGGGCGACCAGCAGGTCGTTCCACACCCACAGGAACTGGAAGATCGCGAACGAGGCGATGGCGGGCATCGTCAGCGGCAGCACGATCCGGAAGAAGACCTGCCCGCGGGATGCGCCGTCCACACGCGCGGCCTCGATGATCTCGGACGGGATCTCGGCCATGAAGTTGTGCAGCAGGTAGATCGCGAGCGGCAAGGCGAACATCGAATGGGCGATCCACACCTGGGCATAGCCGCCCGCGATGCCGAGCGGTCCCGTGACCTGCAGTCCGAAGAGGTTGAGGCCGCGCGAGAACGAGCTCAGCAGCGGCACCAGCGCCATCTGGATGGGCACGATCTGCAGGGCGAACACGAAGACGAACAGGATGTTGCGTCCCTTGAAGTCCGTCCACGCGAAGGCGTAGGCCGCGAGCGCTGCGATCGTGAGCGGCACGATCGTCGCCGGCACGGTGATGGCGATCGAGTTGACGAAGGCATCCGCCATCGTCAGCTGGGTGTTGCCGGCATCCAGGACTTTGATGTAGTTCTCGAGCGTCAGCTGCGGGTTCTGGAAGAACGTCCACCAGCCGGTCGTCTGGATGAGCACCTGCGGCCGGAAGGACGACACGAACAGGCCGAACGTCGGGATGGTCCAGACGATCGCGATGACGATCGCCGCCGCCGACGCCCACGGCTTGGAGAGCGTCTTGCGCGTGCGTCGCGCCGTGCCCTGCATGCGGCGCTCGCCGCGCACCAGCTCCTTCTGCGTCTCTTCGTCGAGAGGCAGATCGATCGGCATGACCTCGCTCATCGGATCTCCCTCTGCTTCGCGATCTGGCGCGCGTTGTAGATGACGATCGGCAGGATCAGGAGGAACAGGATCACCGCGAACGCGGCGCTGCGCCCAGCCTCGAAGTTCGTGAACTGGGTGTACATCTCGTTCGCGAGCGTCGAGGTCTCGAAGTTGCCGCCCGTCATCGTGCGGACGATGTCGAAGACCTTCAGGGCGGCGATCGAGATGGTCGTGAGGACGACGATGATCGCGGGCCGGATGGCGGGGACCGTCACCGATCGGAAGCGCTGCCACGCATTGGCCCCGTCCAGCTGGGCGGCCTCGAGAAGCTCGGTAGGCACGCCCTTGATGGATGCGGAGAGCACGACCATCGCGAAGCCGGTCTGCACCCAGATGAGCACGACGATGAGGAAGCCCGTGTTCCAGGGCGAATTCAGGAGGAACTGCTGCGGCGGCAGGCCGAGCGAGACGAGGATCTGATTCAGCACGCCGATCTGCGAGAACTGCTCGCCACGGTAGGCGTACACGAACTTGAAGATGATGCTCGCGCCGACGAACGAGATCGCCATCGGCATGAAGACCAGGACCTTGTAGACCTTCTCACCACGGGTGCGGTCGATGAAGACGGCGTACGCCAGTCCGACTGCGGTCGAGACGACGGGGACGACGAGGACCCACACGATCGTGTTCACGACGACGCGGAGGCCGTCGGGCTGGGTGAACACCCAGACGAAGTTGTCGAGACCGATGAACCTGTTGCCCGCCGAGTTCATGAACGAGGCGATGAACGTCTTGACCGAGGGGAGGATGAGGCCGACCAGCAGCAGCAGCGCCGCCGGCGTGAGGAATGCGATGAGCTGGATGAGGTAGCCCCTGCCGGCTCTCGACCGGATGTCGAGCAGGAACAGCCCGGCGCCGAGCACCGCCGCAACGACGACCGCCCACGGAAGGGAGTTGAAGGCGACGGCGACGATCACCGGGATGAGCACGCACATGCCGAGACGGATCCAGGTGTAGAGCGTGCCCGAGCGAGGCGCGATGTCGATGAGGAAGAGGATCAGTCCCACGACGACGAGGAAGGCCACGACCACCGCGATCGCCTGAAGGATGGGATGCAGCGTCCCGATCCACGTGAACAGAGCAGTCATCTCGCCCCTTCGAGAGTGAGGACGGGCCGCCCCGTCACCGGGGCGGCCCGTCGCCGATTCAGTTGGAGGGCCAGCCGGCCTGGATCTGCTGGACCACCTGGTCGACGGGGGTGCCGTTCACCCACGCGACAATGCCCTTCCAGAACGTGCCCGCGCCCACGGCGCCCGGCATGAGGTCGGAGCCGTCGAAGCGGAGCGTCGTCTTGTCGTCCTGGAGGATCTTGATCGACTCCTTCAGGATCGGGCTCGATGCGTTCTCCGGGTTCAGGCCCTTGTTCGCCGAGATGACGCCGCCGAGCTTGACGCGGGAGTTCGCCCACTCGGGGCTGGACAGGTACGTCAGGAACTTCTGCACCGCCGGCTTGTCGCTGAAGCCGCCGACGATCTCACCGCCAC
Organism: Microbacterium rhizosphaerae; assembly: GCF_034120055.1. Classification (NCBI taxonomy): domain Bacteria; kingdom Bacillati; phylum Actinomycetota; class Actinomycetes; order Micrococcales; family Microbacteriaceae; genus Microbacterium; species Microbacterium rhizosphaerae. The sequence continues at coordinate 3,236,619 of NZ_CP139368.1, forward strand.
CGGTGATCGCCTGGCCGCCGGCCTCCTTCGGAGGCGTCATGAACGCCCAGATCGCCTTGTCGGGCCCGACCTGACCGCCCGCCTGGCTCAGGAAGCCGTCGAAGAACGACGCCTGGTGCGTGAGCGCGCAAGTGCCCTTCACGACCGGGTTCGCCACATCGCCGAACGCGGTGGAGTTGATCGACTTCACGTCACCGATGCCCGCGTTGACGTTCTTCGGGTCGAGCAGGATCTTGCCGACCGCGTCGAAGGCCTCTGTGATGCGCGAGTCGGTGAATTTGATCTTGCCCTTCACCCAGTCGTCGTACACCTGCGTGCCGTCGTACCGGATGATGTAGTCCTCGATCCAGTCGGTGCCCGGCCAGCCGGTCGCGGCGTCCGATCCGAATCCGGCGCACCAGGCGGGCTTGCCGGTCTTCGCCTCGATGGTCGAGGTGAGCGTCATCATCTCGTCCCAGGTCTTCGGAACCTGGACGCCCCACTCCTGGAACTTGGCCGGCGAGTACCAGACCCACCCCTTGACGTTCGCCATGAGGGGCGCGCCATAGAAGGTGCCGTCGACGGTGCCGTAGTTCTGCCAGTCCTTCGACCAGTACTTCTCGGCGTTGGACTTGACCGAGGCCGGCGCCTCCTTCAGGTAGCCGCGCGTCGCGAAGTCGGCGAACAGGCCGGGCTGCGGGAAGATCGCGACGTCCGGGGGGTTGCCTCCCTGCGCACGGATGCCGATCTGCTTCTCGAACTCCTGGTTGCCCTCGTACTTGACCTTGATGTCGTTCTTCTCGGCCCAGTCGGCCCACGACTTCTGCAACAGCTTCGCCTCGTCGCCGACGACCGTGCCGTACACGGTGACCGTGTTGTCACCGGAGCTGCCTGCGCCGGTGGTGCCGGAGCATCCGGCGAGCACGATGCCCGCCGCAGCGGCGAGGGCCAGCGGAGCCAGGATGCGGCGGCGCTGCGGATTCCCCATGTGATTCCTCCTCTTCGAGTGTCCGGTTCCGTGGATTCATCTCATGAACTCAGGAACCGATTCCACGTAAAGCTATTCGACAAACGTCGGATATACAACGCAGACGGATCACAAGTCCATAACCGGCGGCCGAGAGCGCTCCCAGCTCCTCGGCATTCTTTCTGGAACCGGTTCCCTTTTCGGTACACCGGGGCATAGCATTCATGCGGGAGGCGGCATTCGTGAACGGGATCGCTGAGGTCGCCCGCGTCGCGGGCGTGTCGAAGTCGACCGCGAGCCGTGCCCTGTCGGGCGCCGGCTACGTATCGGAGGAGACGCGACGGAGAGTCGCATCCGCCGCATCCGAGGTGGGCTACGTGCCGTCCGCGCCCGCCGTGAGCCTCGCGAGCGGACGCACCAGGACCGTGGGCGTCGTCCTGCCCGGGGTGACCCGCTGGTTCTTCGCGCAGGTGCTCGAAGGCATCCAGGAGTCGCTCCTGTCCGCCGGGCTCGACCTCGTCCTCTACGACGCGCGCAGCGGCACCCCCGGCCGCCGCCGCATCTTCGACGACTTCCTCGCGCGTCGCCGTTTCGACGGACTGATCGCGGTCGGCGTGGAGCCGCACGACGCGGAGCTCGAGCGCATCGAGGCCGTCCGATGCCCCGTCGTGAGCGTCGCGAGCGCAGGCTTCCCGGACGACATCGCGATCGACGACATCGACGTCTCGCGCCGCGCGACCGAGCACCTGCTGGGGCTGGGGCATCGGCGCATCCTGTTCCTGGGCGGTGGGACGGGTCGGAGGACCAGTGTGGAGAGCCGCCGATTCGAGGGCTACCGTGTCGCGATGGATGCCGCAGGCCTCGGCGAGCGCGCCACGCACGTGCACTGCGACGTGACGGTCCCCGGCGGCTACGCGGCCGCGGCCGACATCCTCGGCGACCTGCGCGCCCGGCCGACGGGCATCGTGGCCGTGGCGGATGAGGTCGCGATCGGCGCGATCATCGCGGCGCAGCGGCTCGGGATCGAGATCCCCCACGGCCTCAGCGTGATCGGCGTCGACGACCACGAGTACGCCGGCATGTTCCTGCTGACGACACTGGCTCAGGATGCGCGGGCTCAGGGCTCCGCGGCCGTCGACCTGCTGCTGCGCCGCATGGCAGCGGAACCCGGCGGGTTGGTCGCCCCTGCCTCGCAGCCGCAGGTGCGACTCGTGGTGCGCAACTCGACGTCCGCTCCGTTCGAGACGCCCCAGGCATGACGAGAGCCCCGGATGCGTGGCACCCGGGGCTCTCGAACGCGTCGTTACTTGAGGGTGACGGTCGCGCCGGCCTCTTCGAGAGCGGCCTTGGCCTTCTCGGCGGCCTCCTTGGTCGCGCCCTCGAGGACGGCCTTGGGGGCACCGTCGACGACGGCCTTGGCCTCGCCGAGGCCCAGCGAGGTGAGCTCGCGGACCGTCTTGATGACCTGGATCTTCTTGTCGCCGGCAGCCTCGAGGATGACGTCGAACGAGTCCTTCTCCTCCTCGGCCTCGGCCTCGGCACCCGCGCCACCGGCGCCGGCGACGGCGACGGGAGCAGCAGCGGTGACGTCGAACTTCTCCTCGAACGCCTTCACGAACTCGCTGAGCTCGACAAGGGTCAGACCAGCGAACTGGTCGAGCAGCTCCTCAGTGGTGAGCTTCGCCATGGTGTATCTCCTAGATAGATGGGGGTTTGTGGAAGAGATCGCCGGTCGCTCACGCGGCCTCGGCGGCCTCCAGCTTTTCGCGAAGCGCGTCGATGGTGGCGGCAGCCTTGCCCATCGTCGCCTTCATCATGCCCGCCGCCTTCGCAAGCAGAACCTCACGGCTCTCGAGCGAGGCGTACTTGTTGACCTCGTCGGCGCTGAGGGTGTTGCCCTCGAACACACCGCCCTTGATCACGAGAAGCGGGTTGGCCTTGGCGAAGTCACGCAGAGCCTTCGCGGTGGCGACGAAGTCGCCGTGCACGAACGCGATGGCCGACGGACCCTTCAGGTCGTCGTCCAGCGACGTGATCCCCACATTGTTCGCGGCGATCTTGGTCAGCGTGTTCTTCACCACGGCGTATTCCGCGTCCTGACGGATGCTGTTGCGCAGCTGCTTGAGCTGGGCGACCGTCAGACCGCGGTACTCGGTCAGCAGTACGGCGTTCGAGTTCTCGAAGTTCTTCGTGAGCTCGGCGACCGATGCATCCTTCTGCGCCATGGTCACTCCTTGTGTGTACGTCACGCGCCGCAGTGGCGGCTCGTGAGCCTCGGTGCCGGCCAGCCCCGGAAAACAGAAGAGCTCCGGCGCAAGCGCACGGAGCTCGGAATCCTCGCGGATCTCGTTCGTGTCACCTGCGCGGGCCCCTGCTGTGCAGAGCTTCGATCGTCTTGCGCTTTCGCGCGCCACGATGACCGGCGGTCTTCGGCTTCGATCAAGTGTACGGGATGCGCCGTGCCCGCCCAAATCGGGAGCACGGCACGCGCTCATCCCATGTCGTGCGCGTCGTCGGGGATCGCGTGGAGCCTCATGTCCTTCGCCGCCAGCGAGATGCGGGCGGCGAGCGCAGCATCCGCGTCCGTCAGTCCCTTCGCGGAGTGGGTGAAGAGCCGCACCCGCAGCGTCCCGTACCGGACATCGACGTCGGGATGATGATCGGCCGCGTCGGCGAGCACCGCGATCTGGGAGAAGAGTCGCGCCCCGGTCGCGAAGTCGCCGGTGTCGAAGGTGACGAAGGCGCCCGATTCGGTCGGGTTCCACTGCTCGACGCCGTCGCGGTCGCGGAACTGCTGAGGGGTGATGGTGTCCATGCCTCCGACGATGCCACCGAGCGCGCGGATCGCAAGCCCCCCTGGACAGGGCCGCCTCGCGTGTGAATGCTTCGGGTGCCGCGTCGCAGCCGGTGCGCGTCCGGCCTCCGGCGTACGCTCGAAGCGTGACCCCGGAACTGGCCGCTCGCATCGTCGCGGACTCGCGCGACCGGGTGGCCTGGGTGCGGGCGCGCTCGCGAGGCATCACGGCGACGGATGTCGCGACCCTCACCAGCACTCGCGCCATCTCGCGCGCGGCGGACGCGAAGCTCCACGGCTCCGGGTTCTCCGGCAACGCCTTCACCGACCACGGCAGACGACGCGAACCCGAGATCGCGGGATGGGTCGCGGCGACGCACGGCATCCAGCCGTCCACCGCACTGTTCCACGCGGTCGTCGAGAAACGACACCTCGCCACGCCGGACGGCATCGCGCTGGACGTCAACGGGCACGTGATCCTCGCCGAGATCAAGACCACGAACAAGGCCTGGCGGTCGATCCCCCGGTCGTACCTTCGGCAGGTGTGGTGGCAGCAGCACGTCCTCGGCGCGGAGCGCACTCTCGTCGCGTGGGAGCAGCACACCGAATTCGTGCCCGTCGACGACGAGCCGCGCTGCGCGTGGGTGGATCGCGACGAAGCCGAGATCGCCAAGCTCGTCGGCCTCGCGACCGCGCTGATCGACGAGCTGTACCTGCGCACGCAGCACGGGCGCCGCAACGACGGAATGCCGCGCGTGGATGCATCCCGCGACATGTACCGATCGCTCGCTCTGACCGACTGAGCCCGCCTCGATCCCCCGTCGGCGAGCTCGGCTGCGGTGACCGGGGAATAGTTGACGTTCGTCAACGGTTGTGGATATGGTTGACCAAGCTCAACTGTTGACAGAAATCAACCATGCGGGGCGTCTCCCGCATTCGCGAAGGAAATGATGTCCTCCTCATCCGCTCTCGAAGCGCCCAAGATGTCGCACCGTCAGGTGCTCGAGGCGCTATCCGGCCTCCTGCTCGGCATGTTCGTGTCGATGCTCGCGTCGACCGTCGTGTCGTCGTCGCTGCCGGTCATCGTGCACGACCTCGACGGCAACCAGGCCGCCTTCACCTGGGTCGTCACGGCAACGCTGCTCACGACGGCCATCTCGACGCCCATCTGGGGCAAACTGGCCGACCTCTTCAACCGCAAGCTGCTGTTCCAGTTCGCGATCGTGATCTTCGTCCTGGCGACCGCGACCGCGGGCTTCGCGCAGAATCCCGAGATGCTCATCGCGTCCCGCGCCTTGCAGGGCGTCGGCGCCGGCGGCCTCGCCGCCCTCAGCCAGGTGCTGATGGCCGACATCATCAGCCCCCGCGAGCGCGGTCGCTACATGGGCCTGTTCGGCGCGGTCATGGCGCTCGCCACCATCGGCGGCCCGCTTCTCGGCGGTGTGATCACCGACGCGTGGGGGTGGCGCTGGAACTTCTTCGTGGCCCTGCCGGTCGCGATCGTCGCCCTGATCATCGTCCAGAGGACCCTGCACATCCCCGTCCGCGCGAAGCGCGCGGTGTCGATCGACTACCTCGGCATCGTCCTGCTGTCGGCGGCCGTATCGCTCCTTCTCATCTGGGTCACCAACGCCGGCACGGCGACCAAGGGCGAATGGTCGGACCTCGCGAACAACTCCTGGTGGAGCCTCACGACCGTCCTCATGATCGGCGGTGCGGTGCTCGCCGGCATCCTGTTCATCGTGGTCGAGCTGCGCTCGAAGGAGCCGCTCATCCCGCTGACCCTGTTCCGCGACCGCACGTTCACGCTGGCCGTCATCGCGTCGATCGCGACCGGCATCGCGATGTTCGGCGCATCCGTCTTCCTCAGCCAGTACATGCAGCTGGCCCGGGGCGCCACGCCCACGCAGGCCGGCCTCATGACCATCCCGATGATCGCGGGCCTGCTCGTGGCATCCGTGGGCATCGGCGGCCTCGTCACGAAGTTCGGGCGGTGGAAGCCGTACCTCATCGCCGGCGCCGTCCTCCTGATCGCCGGGTCGTACCTGCTGTCGACCATCCACTACAACACGAACTTCGCCCTGGTCTCGGTCTACATGTTCATCCTCGGCGCGGGCGTCGGCATGACGATGCAGAACCTCGTCCTGGTCGTGCAGAACTCGTCGAAGCCGAACGAGATCGGCGTCGCGAGCTCGGGCGTGACGTTCTTCCGGAGCCTGGGCGGCACGATCGGCGTCTCGCTGATGGGCGCGGCTCTCGCCTCGCGCGTGACCGAGCTGCTCGGCGACGCGAAGGACGACCTCGTCACGGCGATCATGAGCCTCGGGGCGGATGCCCCGCACTGGGCCGCCGTGCTGAAGTCGTCGTCGCTGCCCAAGGTGTCGGCGATGCCGCACGCGCTCCAGGTGATCTTCGAGGACATCTACGCACAGGGCATCTCGCACTCGTTCCTCATCGCGGTGCCGTTCGCTGTGGTGAGCCTCATCGCGATCGTCTTCCTGCCCAACAAGCCGCTCACCCGCATGACCACCAGCGAGCGCCTGCACGCCGGCGAGGCCGATCTGGCGACCGTGTCGGTCGACGAGGGCATGGCCGTGCTCACCGCCACCGGCTCGCTCGCCACGGTGGGCGCACAGGATGCTCGCACCTCGGGCATCGATTCGGCGAAGTAGCCTCATTCCCATGGTCACGACCCACACTCCGGAGGCCCGCACGCCCGCGGCGCGGGCCTCTGCGGGCGATGAGCACGCCCTCGCCGTCCAGGCTCTCGAGGCGGAGTTCGGCGAGCTGATCGCACGCTTCCGGCGCCTCATCACCGAGGCCGCGCACCGCGTGAGTCCCGGCATGCTTCCCGGTGCCTACAAGGTGTTCACGACCATCGTCCGCCGCGAGCACACCACGATGTCGGCGCTCGCCGAGATGCTCATCATGGACAAGGGGCAGCTCAGCCGCACGGTCCGCGAGCTCGAGCAGCTCGGGCTCGTCACCCGGGTCCCCGATCCCAAGGACGGGCGCTCCAGCATCCTCTCGCCGACCGCCGAGGGGCTCGCTCGCCTCGAGGCCGCCCGGGTCCCGCAGGAGGACGGACTCGGACACGCCCTGGCGGGGTGGGACGTCGACGACATCCGCGAGCTCACGCGTCTCCTGCACGCGCTGCTGAGCGAGGAGCCGCCCGCGCGCTGATCGGCCCGGTCAGCCGGACGACGTCGCGCCGACGATGACGAGCGTGAGGATGAAGCCCACCAGCGGTCCGACGATCGAGACGATCAGAGCCGCCACTCCCCGACGCTCCTTGCGGACGACGGCCACGATGCCGAAGGCCAGTGCGGCGAACCCGACGAGGAAGAAATCGACGTACGGGATGACGGACAGCCCGCCGAGCACGAACGCGAGCGTCGACCAGAGCTGAGACGGACGGCCGGGGCTCGACGCATCCGTCGTCTTCTGCTCGGCCGCCGCACGCGGGTGCGTGTGCTCCGTCCACCTCGCGCCGTCCCAGTACCGATCGATGCCCGGATCCTTGCCGTCCTGGTACCAGCCGGCCGGCGCCTTCGACCGGGGCGTCGACATCGGCGTCGGCGTCGACATCGGCGTGGACGGGGGCGGCGGCTGCGGCGTGACGATCGGCGTCGACTCCGGAGCGGGCACAGGAATCGGCTCCGGCTTCGGGATCGTCTCGGGCACCCCCTCCGCCTGCCGGGGCTCCGCCGGCACGGGCCTCCCTGCCAGAACCTCGTCGATCTCGGTGACGACGGCATGCGTCGCATCCGGTCGCTCGCGCAGCGCGCGCAGGAGGCTGCGCACACTCGTCCGCACCTGCTCGCTGCGCTCCTCCCGGAGTGCGGCGCGCAGCTGGGCGAGGATCAGCTGCTGGTCGGTGCGCGAGATGTCGGCCCGGCCGCGCACGACCGAGCCCAGACGCAGCAGGTACAGGTACGGGATGGGCGGCTCCGGCGGGAGGGGATCGGGGAGCGGCTGCTTGTCGCGCTCCCGCTCGGTGAGGGCGCGGACGAGGGCGATGGCATGGTCGGCGGTCGGCGCCCGGTAGTCGACGAGCTGCTCGCTGTAGACCTCGTAGTTCCGGCGCTCCTCGGGCGGAACGTCCCCGACTTCGACCGGCAGGATGGGCCGCCCCAGCGCTTTCGCATACTCGAACTCCGCCATGCAGGGATCGGAGTCGAGGGAGTTCATCGAGAGGGCGAACACGAACACGTCGCACTCGCGGATCTGCGTGAGGATGGCGCTCCACCATGCCTCACCCCCGACGAGGCTCTCGTTGTCGAGCCAGACCGTGCGGCCCGCCGTCTGCAGGCTGCGGACGAGCACCTGCACGGCGTCCGTGTCGGTGCTGGAGTGAGAGACGAATACGGTCATTGGATGCGATCCTGCCTCGCGACGGCGCTCGGACTGTGATCGCGATCGTAGCCCTTCCTCAGCGCTGTCTCACTGAGGAGAGGGCGCGGGGCCGCCCCCGGATACGCGCACATCACGGCACCTCGAGGTCGTGCATCGTGGTCGTCGTCGACCAGTCCTGGGATTCCGCCGCGAGCACCGGCTGCATCGCCGCGAGGACGGCGTGGAGCTGCGCCGGATTCGCGGCGCGGTCCACGCTCGATCGGGCCGCGCGCAGCGTGTCCGCCGCCTGCCGCGAGCGCCGGGCCCGCCGCACGTATTCGCGCTGGCCGACGTAGCCGCTGACGGCGGCCGCAGCGGTCGGGGCGATGATCGACACGTACGACCAATAGGCCGGCATCCCCTCGAACACGAACAGATCGAGGCTGTGCATGATCGCGGCGGCGAGGCTCAGCACGAAGAGCCCGACGGTGATCGGGACGACCACGCGGAGCCGACTCTGCGCGCGCGCCTCGGCGCTGTCGTGGTACGCGATCTGCGGATCGAGCCAGCCGGTGACGAGGGCGTTCTGGAGCTGTGCGAACGACCGGTCGACGGGGCCGTCGGGAGCCCGCATCCACAGTTCTTCGACAGCACGCTCGACCCAGTCGCCGTCGTCGAGGACCGGGCCCCAGCGCGGCGGGTCGGGCATGCCCGCAGAACGCAGCACCGTCGCCACCCTGATCCGCTCGGCGAGCTGCCGTGCCGACAGCCACCGGCGCAGCAGCTGCAGGCGCCGGCCGAGGAACAGCACGATCGTGATGATCGCGAGCGCCGCCACCTCGATCCAGGCCGGCCACCGTTCCTGCGGAAAGAAGACGAGCTGGCCCGCGACGGATGCGACCGCCACCACCGCGAGCGCATAGATCAGCTGGCTCGATCGGAGCAGCCACCGCTGATACCGGCCGGCGAGGCGGTCGGCGCGCGCGAAGTACGGCTGGAAGAAGCGGGCGTCCTCGGGTCCGGCTGCCGCGTCGGCGGGCCGGACGGACTGCGAGTTGTAGGCATCGAGCGCACGGAAGGCGCGCGGCGACAGGGGTCCGAGGTCGTCCGGAACGGGGTGCTCTCGACGCTCGCGGATCCCGATGATCCCGGCGGCGGGTTCGACCCGCAGCCAGCGCACCGGCCTGCCGATGGCGTCGGCGTACGCCACGATCTCGGCCGTGCCTCCGGTGCCCCGCGCCGGCTCGCCGTCCCAGATCGCGATCACGGCGTCGCAGCGTTCGACGACCCGCATCCCGCCCTCGAGATAGGCCGCGTCACGGTCGTCGCGGATCGGCAGTGCGGTGACGGATGCCGCGTCGGCGAGGAGCTCCCGGTACCGCGCGAGCGACTCCGGCGTCTGGAAGTCCTTCTCGTAGTCGGCCGACGGCAGGGGCAGCACGACCTCCAGTCGTGCGCCGCGGTCCACGGCAGCCGCCGCCGCGATGCGGTCAGCACCCTCCGCGAGCGCAGACACCACGGTCAGACCGACGGAGGTGTTCGCCGTCGCGCTGTTCGAACGGCGCTGCCAGAGGTCGTCGACGGCCGCGGCCACGGCACCGCGCGTGACGTCGTCGTCCTCGAGCCACCGGTGCCCGACGATGCCGATCCTCAGCTCCACAGGCACCCGCCCGTGCGTATCCGGCCGGTGCGCGACAGACGTCGCGGCAGAGGCCCCCGTCCCCCGAACGTCAGCCATGTGCACACTGTGCCACGGCGGCTTCTCGAGAGGTAGGGCCGTCAGCGCAGGGCGCGGCGGCCCTCCTCGACGATCGCTGCGCCCACCGCGTCGAGCAGACCGGAACGCAGATTCCACTGCTGCCAGTACAGGCGCACCTCGATCGGCGGCCCGCCGAGCTCGATGAGGCGTCCGCCCGCCAGCTCGTCGTCGCACTGGAAGGGCGGCAGCATCCCCCACCCCATCCCGAGCCGGACGGCGGTGGCGAAGTCCGCGGACGACGGAACGTGGTGCCGGGGCGGGGCACCCGAGTCGACGCCACAGGCGACGAGCCACTCCGTCTGGAGCTCATCCTTGCGGTTGAAGTCGACGACCGGTGCGACCGCGAGCGCGTCGACGGTCGCGCCGTGCGGGAACCAGGTGGCGGCGAACTCCGGCTGGGCCACGGCACGGTAGGCCATCGTGCCGATCGGCACGACGCTGCATCCCGCGACCGCCTCCGCCTGCGAGGTGACCGCACCCATCACGAGCCCCTCCTCGAGCTGGCCCGTCGTGTACTCCTGGTCGTCGCGATGGAGTTCGAAGGTGACGGGATGCTCGTGCGCCAGCCGTGCGAGCGGCGGCAGGAACCACGTCGCGAGCGAGTCGGCGTTCACGGCGAGGGGCACGGTGACCCGATGCGCGGCGCCCTCGCCCTCGCCGCCGAGCGCCGTGCGCGCATCGTGCTCGAGCAGGGCGAGCTGCCGCGCGAGCCGGATGACGACCGTGCCCGCCTCGGTGGCACGCGCGGGCTTCGACCGCACGAGCAGAACGCGGCCGACCTCGCGCTCGAGCGCCTTGATGCGCTGGCTGACGGCCGACGGAGTGATGTGCAGCCTCCGGGCGGCCGCATCCAGCGTGCCCTCGTCGACGACGGCGGCGACGGTCTCGGCCAACTCGAACGGAATCCTCATCAACAGCCACGCTAATGCATCTGAAGAATCATGAGCTGGACTGAATGGATGCCGGCCCCTACCGTCGAAGGGTGCTCACCTCCGTCGTCGCCGGCCTCGGCCTCGGGTTCTCGCTCATCGTCGCCATCGGCGCGCAGAACCTCTACGTCCTGCGGCAGGGACTGCGCCGCGAGCACGTGCCGGCGGTGGCGCTCATCTGCGCCGTGTCGGACATCGTGCTGATCTCACTCGGCGTCTCGGGGATCGGCCTCGCGCTGCAGGCCGTCCCGTGGCTGGTCGGCGTCGTGCGCTGGGTCGGCGCCGCATTCCTGCTCGTGTACGCCGGCATGGCCGGCTGGCGCGCCCTCCGGCCCTCGGGTGAGGCGCTCGTCGCCGACGCAGCGAGTCCGACGCCCTCCGTGCACACCCGCCCCGGTGGCACGACGACGGTCGCCGCTCAGCGCCTGGGAACCGTCATCCTCACGTGCCTCGCCCTCACCTGGCTGAACCCGCACGTGTATCTCGACACCGTGTTCCTGCTGGGCTCGATCGCGAACTCGCACGGCGACCAGCGGTGGGCCTTCGCGGTCGGGGCGATGATGGCGAGCGCCGTGTGGTTCTTCGGCCTCGCCTACGGCGCACGCTATCTCGGGCGGTGGCTGGCGACGACCCGAGCATGGCGCATCCTGGACGGGATCATCGCCGTCGTCATGGTCGTGATCGCCCTCAACCTCGCGCTCGGCGCGTGAGCCCCGGGTCTTCGATCTCCGCGATCCGCGCCGCCACGATCGCACGGATCGTGTCGTCGGGCAGGGGATGCTCCGGCTGGAAGCGGATCGTGCCCTTGTCGTACTCGAAGCCGCCGAGCGCGTCCGCGACCACCTGAGGCACGCGCCCGCTGAACGGGTACACGCCGATGTGCTTCTTCGTCCGCATCACGGCGAGGAGCGCCTTGCCGTGATACAACAGCGACGGCATCGCGTAGCTCGTGCCCTGCACCGTCTCGATGCCTTCGCCCGCCACCGCGTACACGTGCGCGATGACCTCGCGATCGCGCGGCTCGAGGCCTGCGAGGTAGTCGTCGATCGTCCCCATGACGGCATCCTGGCATGATCGAGGCATGCGGCGGGTGCACGTGTTCGTGACCGGCGACGTCCAGGGCGTCGGCTACCGCTACACGATGCGCATGGTCGCCCACGAGGCCGGCGTCTCCGGATGGGTGCGCAACCGCCGCGACGGCTCCGTCGAGGCCGAGGTCGAGGGCACCGACGAGCAGGTCGACGATGTGCTCGCGTGGATGGCCGAGGGCCCGCCCGGCTCGCGACCGTCCACCGCGAAGGTCGAGGAGATCCCCGCGACCGGCGCACGCGGGTTCGAGGTGAGGGCGACAGCCTGACTCGAGGTCCGCACGACCATGGTCGTCGGCCGGCGAGCCCCGGAGGACCGAAGAAGGGCCCCGCCGTGAGGCGGGACCCTTCTCGAGTGCTGCAGCGTCAGAGCGCGGCGACGTCCAGCGGGATGCCGGGGCCGAACGTGGTCGACACGGCGCCCTTCTGGATGTAGCGGCCCTTCGAGCTCGACGGCTTCAGACGCACGATCTCGTCGATCGCGGCCTTCAGGTTCTCGTCCAGCTGCTCGGCCGTGAACGAGGCCTTGCCGACGACGAAGTGCACGTTGGCGTGCTTGTCGACGCGGAACTCGATCTTGCCGCCCTTGATCTCCTCGACCGCCTTGGCGGCGTTCGGGGTGACGGTGCCGGTCTTGGGGTTCGGCATCAGGCCGCGCGGGCCCAGCACCTTGCCCAGACGACCGACCTGGCCCATGAGCTCGGGCGTGGCGACGGCCGCGTCGAACGCGGTCCAGCCGCCGGCGACCTTCTCGATGAGCTCGGCGCCGCCGACCTCGTCAGCGCCGGCCGCGATGGCGGCCTCGGCGGCCGCGCCCGTCGCGAAGACGATGACGCGGGCGGTCTTGCCCGTGCCGTGCGGGAGGATGACGGTGCCGCGCACCATCTGGTCGGCCTTGCGGGGGTCGACCGAGAGCTTCAGCGCGACCTCGACGGTCGAGTCGAACTTCTTCGAGCCGGTCTCCTTCGCGAGGGCGACAGCCTCGGTGCCGGTGTAGAACTTGCCCGCCTCGATCTTGCCGGCGGCTGCTTCGTAAGCCTTGGACTTGGTAGCCATTGTCGTTATCCCCCTCAGTCCTCGACCGTGATGCCCATGGAGCGGGCGGTGCCGGCGATGATCAGCGAGGCGGCCTCGATGTCGTTCGCGTTCAGGTCGGGCATCTTCTGCTCGGCGATCTGGCGGACCTGCTCCTTGGTGAGCTTCGCGACCTTGACCGTGTGCGGCGTCTTCGAGCCCTTCTGCACACCGGCGGCCTTCTTGATCAGCTCGGCGGCCGGCGGGGTCTTCAGGACGAACGTGAAGCTGCGGTCCTCGTAGACGGTGATCTCGACGGGGATGACGTTGCCGCGCTGCGACTCGGTCGCCGCGTTGTACGCCTTGCAGAACTCCATGATGTTGACGCCATGCTGACCGAGCGCGGGGCCGATCGGCGGCGCCGGGTTGGCTGCACCGGCGTTGATCTGAAGCTTGATCAGGCCGGTCACCTTCTTCTTCGGTGCCATTCTCTTTTCCTTTCATCGAGCGGATGCGTGCGCATCCGTTCTCCCGCGCGTCCGGCCTCTCCGGACCGCGGTTCTCCCGGCGACGTGCGCCGGGAAGTCTCAGAGCTGCTTGGTGACCTGGTCGAACGAGAGCTCGACCGGGGTCTCGCGCTCGAAGAGCGAGACGAGGACCGTGAGCTTGCCGCTCTCGGGCTTGATCTCGCTGATCGAGCCGGGCAGGCCCGCGAACGAGCCCTCCTTGATGGTGATCGTCTCGCCGACCTCGAAGTCGACCTCGGTGATCACGCTGCGCGCAGCGGCCGGAGCGCCCTTGCCGCCCGCGGCCTTGGTCGCCGGGGTCTCCTTGACCTCGACGTTGGACTTCAGCATGTTGTACGCCTCTTCGAAGCGCAGCGGCGTCGGGTTGTGCGCGTTGCCCACGAACCCGGTGACACCCGGCGTGTGACGCACGACCGACCACGTGTCCTCGTTGAGCTCCATGCGGACGAGCACGTAGCCGGGGATCCGGACGCGGTTGACCATCTTCCGCTGACCGTTCTTGATCTCGACGACGTCCTCCATCGGGACCTCGACCTGGTAGATGTCGTCCTCGACCTCGAGCGTCGACTTGCGCTGCTCGATGTTGGCCTTCACCTTGCGCTCGAAGCCGGCGTAGGAGTGCAGGACGTACCACTTGCCCGGCAGCGAGCGCAGCTCGGCGCGGAACGCCTCGAACGGGTCGAGCTCGGCGTCGTCCGTCTCGGACTCCTCCTCGCCCTCCGGCTCGGGGCCGTCGTACGGCGGGACCTCGTCGGCCTGCTCGGCGAGACGCTCCGCGACCTCCTCGGCGATGGAGTCGTTGAGGACCTCGGCGGCGGCCTCGGCCTCTGCCGCCTCGTCGATGTTCAGCGCGTCGTTCACGATGGCGTCCGCCTCCGGGTCGTCGATGTCGATGTCGTCCAGGTCGGAGTCGTCCTCGTCCTGGTCTTCGTCGTCCACGACATGGATGGCGGCCGTCTCCGCGGACAGCACCGAGCGCTCCTCGGCGGACAGGATGTTGCCCTCCTGCGCCTCGTCGTCCTCACTGGACTGCTCTGCCGCGGTCGCCCAATCGGCGTCGTCGAGATACTTTTCAGCCACTTGCTTCTCTTCCGTTCGCGGAACCGGATGCGTCGACCCGATCCGTGTCGGGGGTCAGGATGCCGCGCCGCCCGGCGTGCCGAACACCACGGTCGTCAGCCAGACGAAGAGCACGTCCAGCCCGTAGACGAGCGCCATCATGACGATGACGAATCCGAGCACGACGCCCGTGTACTTCACGAGCTCCTGGCGCGTCGGCGTGACGACCTTGCGGAGCTCAGCGAAGACCTGACGCATGAAGGTGCTCACGCGTGCGAAGAAGCCCGGCTTCTTCGTGCGGGGCGCGTCGCTTGCCGCGACGACCTCGCCCCTCTCGTCCTGCACCATCGAACCCACCCGTATTGCTTTCCATGTGCCAGCGTTCGCTGACGCGCAGGGCGGACAGGAATCGAACCTGCAACCTGCGGTTTTGGAGACCGCTGCTCTGCCAATTGAGCTACCGCCCTAGAGACCTCGAGGCCTCAGGAGCCCGCATCCCTCCCCGTCACCTGAGTTTCGGGGGCCGCTCCGCGGACGGGCACGGCGAAAGAATGCAGACTTTCACTGCGTCGTCCAGTCTACGGCATGGCTCGGCAGGGCGCGAACCGAGCGAGCCGTGCCGGATGCGGATCCGCAGTCCCGCGCCGCGCGTTAGCATGCCCCACATGCCTCTCACCCAGACACGCCTCGACGAGCTGTGGGACTTCTCGGACGCGCCGGCCTCCGAGCAGCGGCTGCGTGCGGCCGCCGAGGCCGCGAGCGGCTCGGAGCGCGCCGAACTGCTGACCCAGGTCGCGCGGGCCCTCGGCCTGCAGGAGCGCTTCGCGGAGGCGGACGCGGTGCTCGACGAGGTCGCGGCGGGACCGGACGCGGATGATGTCGTGCGCACGCGCACAGCCCTGGAGCGCGGGCGACTGCGCAACTCCGCGGGCGACGCGCCCGCTGCCGTTCCGCTCTTCGCCGCGGCCGAGCGGACTGCCGCCGCGGCGGGACTCACGTTCCTGCAGGTCGACGCGCTGCACATGATCGCGATCGCGTCCCCCGACGGCGCCGCGGCGACGGATGCCGCCCTCGCCGTCCTCGAGGGCGTGACCGACGAGCGGACCCTCCGCTGGCTCGTCGGGCTCCACAACAACCGCGGCTGGGCGCACTTCGACGCGGGGCGCTACGACGAGGCCCTCGCATCCTTCGTCGCGTCTCGCGAAGCCGCCGAGCGCTGGGGCACGTCTCAGCAGGTGCAGTGGGCCGACGAGGCGATCGCC
Organism: Microbacterium rhizosphaerae; assembly: GCF_034120055.1. Lineage (NCBI taxonomy): Bacteria > Bacillati > Actinomycetota > Actinomycetes > Micrococcales > Microbacteriaceae > Microbacterium > Microbacterium rhizosphaerae. The sequence goes on from NZ_CP139368.1 coordinate 3,252,332, forward strand.
GAGACCGTCCGGCACCTCGCGTAGCCCGAACGCCAGCACCCCCGCGCAGCCGGAGCCGTCACGGGGGTGCCGCGTGCGTCAGGTCAGGCGCCGACGCGCACGAGCTTCTTGTTGACGAACTCGTCGGCGGCCAGCAGGCCCATCTCACGCGAGGTGCCGCTGCGCTTCACGCCGCCGAAGGGCAGCTCGGGGCTGTCCGCGAGGGTGACGTTGACGTAGACCATGCCCGCGTCGATCTTGTTCGCGACGCGGTCGGCCTGCTCGGGGTCGGTCGTGAAGACGTACGACCCGAGGCCGTAGCTCGTGTCGTTGGCGAGCCGGACGGCCTCGTCCTCGTCGGCCACCCGGTAGACGACGGATGCCGGCCCGAACAGCTCTTCGCGATAGACGCTCATCTCCGGGGTGACGTCGGTGAGGACCGTCGGCGCGTAGTACGCGCCGTCGCGCGTGCCGCCGGTCACGAGCGTCGCCCCCTGCTCGACCGCCTTGTCGACCTGTGCGGCCAGGCGCTCGGCCGCCAGAAGCGACGAGAGCGGGCCCACCGTGGTGTCGTCGGCGAACGGGTCGCCCACGACCTGCGACTGCATCGCCGCGGTGAACTTCTCGAGGAAGGCGTCGTACAGCGCGTCGACCACGATGAAGCGCTTGGGCGCGTTGCACGACTGACCGTTGTTGTCCAGGCGGGCATCGACCGCGGCGGTGATCGCCGCATCCAGGTCGTCCGTCGACAGGAGGATGAACGGGTCGGACCCGCCGAGCTCGAGCGCCACCTTCTTCAGGTTGCGTCCGGCCAGCTCGGCCACGGCCGCGCCGGCGCGCTCCGAGCCGGTCACCGAGACGCCCTGCACGCGCGGGTCGGCGATGATCGTCGCCGCCTGCTCGTTGGTCGCGTACACGTTGACGTACGCGCCCTTCGGGAGACCGGCATCCAGGTACATCCTCTCGATGGCGGCGGCCGACTCCGGGCACTGCGGCGCGTGCTTGAGGAGGATCGTGTTGCCGATCACGAGGTTCGGTGCGGCGAAGCGCGCGACCTGGTAGTACGGGAAGTTCCACGGCATGATGCCCAGGAGCACCCCGATCGGCGCCTTGCGGATGACCGCGGTGCCCTCGCCGAGGATCTGCAGCGGCTGATCCGCCGTGATGGTCTCGGCGTTGTCGGCATAGAACTCCGTGATGTCGGCGGCGAAGTCGACCTCGGCGTAGGCCGCGGCGAGCGGCTTGCCCATCTCGCGCACGATGATCGCGGCGAGATCGTCGCGGCGCTCGCGGTGCAGCTGTGCGACCCGGCGGATCAGCTCGGCGCGCTCGGCGACGGGACGCTGCGACCAGTCGCGGTACTCGTCCGCGGCGGTGGCCAGCGCCTCCTCGACCTGGGCGTCGGTGAAGGTGTCATACGTCGCCAGGGTCTCGCCCGTGGCGGGGTTCACGACTGCGTAGTCGCTCATTGCTTATCTCTCCAGATCATTCGGCGGGACTGCTCACTCGGCAGGGATGAGCGTGTACTTCGTCGACAGGTACTCGTGGATGCCTTCGAAGCCGCCTTCGCGGCCCACTCCGGACTGCTTCACGCCGCCGAACGGCGCGGCCGCGTTGGAGACGACACCCGCGTTCAGACCCATCATTCCGGTCTCGAGACGGTCGATCATCCGGTGGCCGCGGGCGAGGTCCTGCGTGTACACGTACGAGACCAGGCCGTACTCGGTGTCGTTGGCGAGGCGCACGGCCTCGTCCTCGTCGCGGAAGGTCGCGATCGCGAGCACCGGACCGAAGATCTCCTCGCGGAGGATGTCGCTGCCGGCCTGCACATCGCTCACGACCGTGGGCTCGAAGAACGTGCCCTCGCCCTCGATGGCCGATCCGCCGGTGCGGACCACAGCTCCCCGGTCGACGGCATCCGTCACGAGCTCGACGGCCTTCGCCACCGCGTCGCCGTCGATGAGCGGGCCGATCGCCACGCCGTCCTCGGTGCCACGGCCGATCTTCATCGCCGTGACGCGCTCGGTGACCCGGTCGGCGAACTCCTCGGCGATCGACTCGTGGACGATGAAGCGGTTCGCCGCCGTGCACGCCTGGCCGATGTTGCGGAACTTCGCGGCCATGGCGCCCTCGACCGCCTTGTCGAGGTCGGCATCCTCGAACACGACGAACGGCGCGTTGCCGCCCAGCTCCATCGACACGCGCAGCACGCCCTGGGCGGCCTGAGCGATGAGCGCGCGGCCCACCTCGGTCGATCCCGTGAACGACAGCTTGCGCAGCCGCGGGTCGGCGATGATCGGGCCGGACACCTTGCTGGAGGTCGTCGTCGCGACGACGTTCACGACACCCTTCGGCAGGCCCGCCTCTTCGAGGAGCTTCACGAAGAAGATCGTCGACAGCGGGGTCAGCGCCGGGGGCTTGATGACCACGGTGCAGCCCGCGGCCAGCGCCGGGGCGATCTTGCGGGTCGCCATCGCCAGCGGGAAGTTCCACGGCGTGATGAAGAACGACGGGCCGACCGGGCGCTGCGACACGACCATGCGACCGGTGCCCTCGGGGTTGATGCCGTAGCGGCCAGTGATGCGCACGGCCTCCTCGCTGAACCAGCGGAGGAACTCGCCGCCGTACGCCACCTCGCCACGGGCCTCGGCGAGCGGCTTGCCCATCTCGAGGGTCATGAGCAGCGCCGCATCCTCCTTGCGCTCCTGCAGCAGCTCCCACGCGCGGCGCAGGATCTCGCTGCGCGTGCGCGGCGGCGTGGCCGCCCACGACTCCTGCGCGGCGACCGCCGCGTCGAGGGCGCGGATGCCGTCGGCCGGGCTCGCGTCGGCGATCGTGAGGATGACCTTGTTGGTCGAAGGGTCGCGCACGTCGAACGTGCGGCCGCCCTCGGCGTCGACCCAGTCGCCGCCGATGAAGAGTCCCGTCGGGACCTGCGACAGCAGGGCCGCCTCGTTCTCTGCGGTCATTGCCGTTCCTTTCCTTGTGCTGGGGACGAGCTCAGGCCTGTGCGACCTCGAGCAGGGTGCGATCCGCCGCGACGATGCGCTCGGCGGCCAGTCGGCCCATCCGGATCGCGCCGTCGACGTGCTGGTAGCCGGCTCCCGCCAGGTCGCTGCAGGCGAACTGGATCGGGCCGACGGCGGCCCGGAGGTCCGGGCCGTAGCGGTGCAGGCCGCCGAGGTCGAAGCTCGCCGCATAGGCTCCGCGGGTCCACTCCTCGCTGCCCCAGTCGCTCTCGTAGTAGACGACCGGGTCCTTGGCCTCGGGGCCGTAGTAGTGCGAGAGCGACTCGAGGATGCGCTCCTTGCGCTCCTGCGGCGACAGGTCGAAGACGCCGTCGGCGTTCTTGTCGGAGACGAACCCGACGAGCGTGCCCCGCTCGTCGCCGTGGTTGGAGTTGTCGTACGCCTCGTGCGTGAGCTCGAACGGGCTGAACGCGGTGCCGGAGAGCCCCTGCTCGCGCCAGAACGGCCGCTCGTAGACAGCGTGCACCTTGATGACGAATCCCATCGACAGGTGCTGATGCATCTGGTGCTGACGGCGCGGGAGGGCGGGCACGAACGAGATGCGGTTGTACAGGACGGGCGCGAGGGCGAGGACCGCCTGGCGCGCGTGGACGGTGATGCCGTCGGCCTCGGCCGTCACGCCGTCGTCGCCCCAGTGCAGCGTGCGGACGGGGGCGTTCAGGTGGACGTCGTCGCCGAGGCGCTCGGCCAGCAGCAGCGGAACCTGCTGGAGTCCGCCGACCACGCGCTTGTCGAGGATGAAGTCCGCGTCGACGAGGTGCGAGAAGCTGCCGGCGCTCGCCGCCATCAGCAGCGCCTGCAGCGTGGAGAACGCGTGGGCGGGCTTCGTGAGCATCGCCCCCGCGATGAAGAGCGCGATGTTCTCGCGCGCCTCCGTGTCGTCGGTCTGCTGCCTCAGCCACTCCTCGAACGAGATCGCGTCGAGGGCCTCCGCATCCGGCGACTCCCACGGCCGGTCGGGGTCGACCAGCGCGACCATCGCGTCGAGCTTCTCGATGAGCTCGACGATGACCTTCTCGGTCTCCGGCTTCACGGGGAAGATCTCGCCCGTGAAGCGGGTCAGCGTGCCGTCCTCGCCGATGTAGACGCTGTCGCCCTCGCGGTAGCGCTCGTACGTCTCGAGTCCGAGCTCGTCGAGCGTCTCGATGAGAGCGTCCTGGTCGGGCGACACCCACTGGCCGCCGATCTCGAGCATCGCGCCGTCGATGACATCCGTCCACAGCCGTCCGCCGACGCGGTCACGCGCCTCCAGGACCGCGACCGACAGGCCCGCCTTCTTCAGCTCGTTCGCCGCGGTCAGTCCCGCCGCTCCGGCGCCGATGATGACGACGTCCCTGGTGATCTCGGTCAATTTCAAACTCCTTCGGTTGCCTGACAGGTCTTGTTCGGTTGTGTGGATGTGGAGGGATGAGACGGCAGCGCCCCGGCCGAACCCCTCACGGCCGGCCGGGGCGGGCGCGTGTCAGTGGGCCGCGAGCGCGGCGGCGACGATGTCCAGGCCCTCGCCCAGCAGGTCGTCGCCGATCGACAGCGGCGGCAGGAAGCGGATGACGTTGCCGTAGGTGCCGCACGTGAGAACGACGACGCCCTCGGCGATGCACGCCTTGGCGACGGCCGCGGTGAGGGCCGCGTCGGGCTCCTTCGTGATCGGGTCGACGAACTCGGCTGCGACCATCGCGCCGAGGCCGCGCACGTCGCCGACACGCGGGTCGGCGGCCTGCAGCGCGCTCAGGCGGGCCGTGAGGATGGCGCCGATCTCCTGCGCGCGACCGGCGAGGCCGTCGTTCTCGAAGGCGTCGATCGCGGCGACGGCCGCAGCGCACGCGACCGGGTTGCCGCCGTAGGTGCCGCCGAGGCCGCCGGAGTGCGAGGCATCCATGATCTCCGCGCGACCGGTGACCGCCGCGAGCGGCATGCCGCCCGCGATGCCCTTGGCCGTCGTGATGAGGTCGGGGACGATGCCGAACTGCTCGCTCGCGAACATCGTGCCGGTGCGGGCGAAGCCCGTCTGGACCTCGTCGGCGATGAAGACGACGCCGTTGGCCGTGCACCAGTCGACGAGGGCCGGCAGGAAGCCGTCGGCCGGGACGATGAAGCCGCCCTCGCCCTGGATGGGCTCGATGATGATCGCGGCGAGGTTGTCGGCGCCGATCTGCTTCTCGATCATCGAGATGGCGCGCTGGGCGGCCTCAGGGCCGGTGAGGCCGTCACGGAACGGGTAGGACAGCGGCGCGCGGTAGATCTCCGGCGCGAACGGGCCGAAGCCGCTCTTGTAGGGCATCGACTTGGCGGTCAGGGCCATCGTGAGGTTGGTGCGGCCGTGGTAGCCGTGGTCGAACGCGACGACGGCCTGCTTGCCGGTGTACTTGCGCGCGATCTTGACCGCGTTCTCGACGGCCTCGGCGCCCGAGTTGAACAGCGCGCTCTTCTTGGCGTGGTCGCCGGGGGTCACGCGGTTCAGCGCCTCGGCCACCTCGACGTAGGACTCGTACGGCGAGACCATGAAGCACGTGTGGGTGAACTGGGCAGCCTGCGCCTGGATGGCCGCGACGACCTTCGGGTGCGCGTTGCCGACCGTCGTGACGGCGATGCCCGAGCCGAGGTCGATCAGCGAGTTGCCGTCGGCGTCGACGATGACTCCGCCGCCGGCGGCGACCGCGTGGACGGGGACGGTGTGGCCGACGCCGGCGGCGACGGCTGCGGCCTTGCGGTCGAGCAGCTCCTGGGAGCGCGGGCCGGGGATGGCGGTGACGAGGCGGCGCTCCTGGGTCAGGGTGGGGCCGCCGACGGGAACGGTGGTGTCGACGATGCTCATGCCCCGAGCGTAGGCCGCGGTTCTCACGGGCTGCACTCGCCCACGTGTACATTCGAGGCATCCATTCTGTCCCCTCTGTACAGGAGCGCCATGGCCGTCGACCCTGCACCCGTTCCGACCCTCGAGAGCCTTCTCGCACGCCGCGAGCTGCACCTCCGGCCCATCGGCGGCATCTCCCCCGACGTCGCGTCGCGTCCCGTGCGCTGGGTGCACAACAGCGACCTCGTCGACCCCACGCCGTTCCTCGCGGACGACCTCGTGCTCCTGACCACCGGCACGCAGTTCGCCGGCGAGGCCGACGACTCCGTCGCCTACGCGGACTACGTGCGCCGCGTGGTGAGTCGCGGCATCATCGCCCTCGGCTTCGGCACCGAGGTCGTGCGCGAGGGGGTGCCGGCGGGCCTCGTGGCCGCGTGCGGCGAGCTCGGCATGCCGCTGTTCGAGGTGCCGTATCGCACGCCGTTCATCGCCGTGGCCCGCGCCAACGCCGAGGCGGTCGCGGCGCAGGCGTACGCCCGGCGGTCGTGGGCCCTCGACGCGCAGCGCGCGATCGCGCTGGCGGCTCTGCGCCCCGACGGGCTCGGCGCGACCCTCGCCGAGCTCGCGAAGCAGCTGCACACGTGGGTCGGGCTGTTCGACGCATCCGGACAGCTCACGCGCGAGCATCCGGCACACGGACTGGATGCGGCGAGCCTCGCCATCGCCACGGACGAGGCGTCCGCGCTCCTGCGGCGCGGATCGCGTGCGGGCGCGGCGCTGCACGATTCTCTCGAGGCCGGCCGCACTCCCCTCACCCTGCAGACTCTCGGCCGCACCGGCCACCTGCGCGGGGTGATCGCCATCGCGGTGGGAGAGCTCGACCCCGAGGGCCGCGGGGTGGTCACCGCCGTCGTCGCGATGGCGGGCCTGGCCCTCGAGCAGTCCCGCGGGCTGGCGCGCGCGATGGCGGCGCTGCGATCCGCCCTGGTCGAGTCGCTCCTCACGGACGAGCCCGCGCTCGCGCGCCGCATCGCCCGCGACCTCGTCGGCGGACTGCCCGCCGCGCCGATCGCCGTGGCCGTCGCGGATGTCAGCCGCTCGGACACCCTCGACGAATGGCTCGACCTGCAGTCCGCGGAGCACCGCAGCGGCCTCGCCTTCGGGTGGCACGAACACGAGCTCGTGCTCGTCACGTCGGCGACAGACACGCGGCTGGTCGCCGCGCTCGCCGACCGGTTCAGCGCGCGGGTCGGCGTCTCGTCGGCGGTCGGCTACGCCGGGTTCTCCGGCGCCCACTCCGAGGCGCGCACCGCGCTGCACCGCGGCGGCGACGGCGTCTCGACCTTCGCGCAGGTGCAGGCGGCCGGCATGCTCGCCGCCCTCGACAACGACGACGCCCGGGCCCTCGCCGCGGGGATGCTGGAGCCCCTCGTGCGCAGCGACGCCGAGGACGGCACGGCCCTCGTCGACACCGTGCGCGCGTGGCTCGAGAACGACACGCGCATCGAGGCCGCCGCATCCGCGCTCGGCGTCCACCGGCACACGGTCCGGGCGCGCATCGCGCTGGCGCAGCGTCTGCTCGGGCTCGACCTCTCGTCGTTCGCGGCGCGCGCCGAGCTCTGGACCGCCGTGCAGGTCGCCGGCTGATACGCCGACGGCGGCGCCCCGGGACGTCCCCGGACCGCCGCCGCCCGCCGCCTCTACCTCGCCGTGAGCGTCGCCGTTCCCGACGAGGGGTTCAGCGTCGCCGTGCCGAGGAACCTCGCAGACACGGTGTACGAGCCATCCTCCCTGAGTGCACTGCGCGGGATCGTGACGGTGCCGCCGGCCTGCACGAGAGCGCTGTACACCTCGGCGCCGCCGAAGGTCACGCGCACCAGGACGTACCCGGTCGTGATCGCACGAGCGCCGTCCGTCACGGCGACTGTGGCGGACGCATCCGCCTTGCCCGCCTTGAGGCTCGTCGCCGCGAGCTTCACCGCCGTCTTCGTGTCGCTCATCACCACGACCGTGGGCACGGCCTGCGTGCGCGTGGCCTCGACGTTGCCCGCGTCGTCGACCGCGCGATACGAGACGGATGCCACCGACCCCGGCACCGTGATCGGGCCGGTGTAGGTGCCCCATGCGCCCCCGTCGAGGCTGAACTCGATGCGGGCGACACCGGACGTGGCATCCACCGCCGTCAGTGTGAGGCGCCGCGTCGCGTCGTCGTACGCGGACTTCGACAGGGGCGCGGTGCCGTCGATGCGGACCGTCGCCGTCGCGGAGGGTCCGTCGGTGCGGTAGATGTCCGTCGCCGAGGCCGTGACGGCGTGCGTGCCGTCTCCTGCGACGTGCACCGTCGCCTGGGCGCCCGCGGTGTCGGCCGCGACGCCGTCGACGTTCGTGTGCACGGTCGCGACGCCCGAGTCGTCGGTCGCGGTGGCGGTCACGTCGACCGGCGTCTGCGACCAGCCGTCCGGCGCGGTGAGCGTCGTGAGGGGCGCGGTGCCGTCGCCGACGACCACGGTCAGCGTGTCGGTCTCGGTGGACCCTGCGATCGGCGCCGCCGCGAACGTGCGGATCCCCGGCGTCTGCCACACCGACGGGTCGACCGCCGGCCAGGCGGCCGGCGCATCCTTCGTCGAGCCGTCGGCGTAGTGCGCCGTGACGGTCTTCGGCAGGTCGACCTGCGTTCCGGCGACCGTGGTCACCGTCGCGTCGTCGATCGAGGTGACGAGCTGATCGGGCTGGTAGGCCGCGAGCAGCCGGTCATACTCGGCCTGCGTGATCGGGAGCACGGTGCCGTGGCGCGGGGAGGTCGGCAGCTGCGACTGGTCCGCCACCGAGTACCAGCCGTTCGGGTCGGACAGGTCGTGCGTCGCGAACGGCACATAGCCCTTGCCGCCGTGGTAGCTCGGCTGGTCCATGAACAGGTACCAGGTCGGCAGGCCGCCGGTCGTGGCATCCCCGTCGTTCGCCTCGAACACCGTGGGGCCCTCACCGCCGGTGAACGTGCCGCCCCACTGGTTGTCGAGGCCGAGGCCGACCTTCTCTTTCACGAGCTGCCATCCGGTCGCCGGGTCGTTCGCCGTGGTCGCGAGCGAGCCGGCCTCGGTCGCGGTGAGCACCTTCGAGCGCTCCAGGCGGGGGATCATGTACGCCTCGTCCTTCGTGAAGCGGTAGAAGTAGTCGCCCTCCTTGATGACGTCGGAGTCGATCATGCCGAGCCCGGTGCCGCGCTTGACGTCGGTCCAGGCCTGCGGCGCGCTGAAGGTCTGGAAGTCGGTCGTCGTGGCGTACATCATCCGCTGGTAGCTCGTGGAGATGCTCCGGCCGCTGGTCGAGGTCGTCGGGTACAGCGCCGACGCCCAGAACACGATGTACTGCTGCGACGCGTCGTCCCAATACGCCTCAGGCGCCCACGTGTTGCCTGCATAGTCGCTCGACACCTTGACCTGGCGCTGCGCGCCCCAGTGCACGAGGTCGGTCGACTCCCAGATCTCCAGGTTGAGCGAACCCGTCTGCTGCGCGACCGTGAAGTTCCCGTTCGGGTAGATCTTCAGGTCGGTCGCGAGCATGTAGAACTTCGAGCCGTCGTGCGAGCGCATGATGAACGGGTCGCGCAGCCCCGTCGTGCCCATCGTCGATGTGAGCACCGGGTCGCCGCCGTTGAGGTCGATCCAGTGCAGCGCGTCGTTGCCCTCGGACAGCCCGAACCGGATCTGCTCGCCGCCGTACTGCTCGCCCTCGAAGTAGGCGAACAGGTAGGCGGTCTTCGGATCCGATGCGGAGGTGGTGGATGGCTGGTCCGCCGCGGCGGCCCGCACCTGCCCCGCGGCCTGTGCGGCGGGAGAGCTGAGCGGGAGCACGGCGGCCGCGACGGCCGTCGCCGCGACGACCGCGGCACCCAGTGCCCTGGTCATGATTCGCATGGTCTTCGCCTTCGTTGTGTGGGTTGTGTTCCGGTCGCTCACGAGGCCTTCACCACCGTGAAGTCGGCACGGAGTCGGGCGGGGGCGTACACGTCGTCGCCGTCGTAGGCGACCGCGACGCTGTACCCGCCCTTGGACATGAGCGCCTCCGCCGGGATGACGATGCGCGCCGTGCCGTGGTCGAAGGCCGCCGTGACGACGGCCACGACCGTGCTGCCGCGCGTGACGGTCGCCCGCACATCGCCGGTCGCGTCGTCCGGGCCGGTGATCGTCACGACCTGGCTGGTCGCGATCGGCACCTTGCGGTCGGCCACGTCGACCGAGAGCGATGCCGTGCGGGGCTTCGCCGTGATCGTCACCGTGGCGGTGGATGCGCCGACCTCCCCGTTGCCCGAGTAGGCCACGGTGAAGGTGTGCGTGCCCTTCGCGATGCGCGGGACGGTCAGCAGCGCCACGCCGTCGTCGAGGATTGCCGTGTCGTTCACGCGGTCTCCTTCGCTGACGGCGACCGTGCCGGTGACCCGGTGCGCCGCGGTCACACGGATCGCGATCGGGACGTTCGACCCGGCGTCCACGGTGGTGGACGCGACCGTGGCCTCGCTCGTGGACGCCGCGAGCGGCGCGCCCTTCGCGGCGACCTCGAGCGTGCTGAACGCCTCGACGTTGCCCGCCTCGTCCACCGAGCGGTAGGCGATGGATGCCGCCTGGTCGCCGATCGCGAACGGACCCGAGTACGTCTGCCACGCGGCATCCCCGATCCGGTACTCGCTGCGATCGACCCCCGACTCGCCGTCGACCGCGGTCAGCGCGACGGTGCGCGCGGCGGCATCGAGGTCCGCTCGCGTGAGCGGCCCCTGCCCGTCGATCTGCAGCGTCGTCGGCCGCGTGGTCGCCGCATTGCCGTCGGCATCCGTCGCCCGGAACTCCACCGTGTGCGCACCGTGACCCGTGAGGGCCGCCGCGGCCGCGGAGGCGCTCTGGGCGGCCGTCCAGTCGCCGCCGTCGATGCGATATTCGAAGGAGGCGAGCGCGTTGCGGTTGTCGGCGGCGGATGCCGTCACCGTCGTGCCGGGCGCCCACCAGCCGTTGCCCGCCTGCGCCGGCAGCGCTCCGAGGGTGATCACCGGCGGGACGGAGTCCACGGTGTGCATCCGCAGGAACGTGACCGACCACGGGGCCAGGTCGTGCACCGAGGAGTCGGACAGACCCGTGACCGTCTGGGTCACCGGTGCCACCGCGCTCGGGGCCGCCTTGCTGTTGGTCGCCGACTTGGCGGCCGCGAGCACCGTCTGGGTGCCCGTGTCGCGCACCTTGACGCCGTTGAGGTTCACGGTCGTCGACTGCGTGCGGTCGGACGCGTTGACCATCTTGACGACGATGTCGCCGGTGGCCGAGTCGCGCGAGACGACGTTGAACAGCTCCTGCTGGGTGCTGGCGTCGTCGTAGGAGATCATCAGCACGCCGTCCTGGAACAGCTGGATCTTCCGGCCCGTGATCTGCACCTTCAGGTGGTAGGTCTTGCCGGTCGTGACCGACACGCCCTCCTTCGCCGCGACCTCGTTCGCGCTGCCGCCGGTGGCCTTCTGCAGCGCCATGCGGGTGTTCCCCCAGCCGCCGAGGTTCCACCAGTAGAAGCTGTTCGAGCCGGTGGCGCCGAAGCCGAGGAGGAAGCCCTCCGAGCCCGCCGTCTTGGTCGCGTCGACCTCGAACGAGTAGTCCGTCCAGTCCTTGCCGTAGGCGCCGGTCACGATACTGCGTGCGTCGGTGACGTTGGTCGCCGTCTGCGCGTAGACACCTCCCGTGGCGCTCCACGTGCCGCTCTGCCGCTGCCATTTGCTCGCGTCCGCGAAGCCGTCGCTGAAGAACGTCGATCCGTCGGCCCCCGTGACCTTGACGTTGTCGAACCTCGCCGCCGTGTTCCAGGTCGACAGGAACACGCCGCCCGAGATCGGCGGGTTCGACAGGAGCCCCCCGGTCTGCGTCGAGGGCACGATCTCATCGCCCTTGTTCGTCGAGAACATCTGCTGCACCCAGTAGTCCGGACTCACCCACGACGTCGTGTTGTCGTACCAGATGGCGTCGGGGGCCCACTGCACGTTGTCGACGTTGGCGAACAGCGGCGCGTACGACGCGAGGTCGACGACATCCGAGTTGCGCTCCAGACCCGTCATGTACGCGGCCTCGCTGACGGCGTTGTACTGCGTGTTGCCCTTCGACGCGTACTCGCCGAGGAACACGTGCGGACCGGTCCGGTCGTACGAGTCGTAACGGGAGTTGTGCGTCAGGAACCACGTCGGGTCGTTGTAGTAGTGCTCGTCGACGAGGTCGACCTTCTGCGACTTGTCGTACGCCCACAGCGTGTCGAAGCGCGTGCCGGAGTCGGCGGGACCCGAGTTCGAGATGATCTTGACGTCCGGGTACTTCGCCCGGATGGCCGCCTCGAACTTGGGGAAGTTCGCCTCGAACGTCGTCGTGTTCTCCTCGTTGCCGAGACCGATGTAGGGCATCGCGAACGGCTTCGGGTGTCCGAGGCTCGCCCGCACCGCACCCCACGTCGTGGTCGCGTCACCCGTGGCGAACTCGATGAGATCGAGGGTGTCCTGCACCCAGCGCTGGATCTGGACCGGGTCCGTCATCTCGGGGATCGTCGAGCCGCAGCCGTTCGCGCCGACCGAGAGGACCGGCAGCGGGACGGCGCCGATGTCCTCGGCGAACTCCATGTACTCCAGGTAGCCGATGCCGTACGACTGGTTGTAGCCCCAGAAGTTCCAGTTGGTCGGACGCGACTCCACCGGGCCGATGGTCTCCTTCCACTGGTACGTGCGCGTGCGGTCGGTGTAGCCCGACTCCGCGTAGCTCTTGAAGGTGCCCACGTTCGTCACGCAGCCGCCGGGGAAGCGGAGGAACTTCGGGTGCAGGTCGGCGACCTTCTGCGCGAGGTCGGCGCGCAAGACGCTCTTGCCGTTCACCGGACCCACCCACGTGTCCTCCGGGAAGAGCGACACCATGTCCAGGGAGAGGGTGGATGCTGCGCCCGTGAGCACCGCCAGGCGGCCGGCGTCGGTGGTTCCCGTCGCGGTGAGCGTCGCCGCGTACTTCTTCCACGTGCCGGAGCCGTCGACGTCGACGGTGGCCGTCGCGAACGTCCTCGAGTTCGCGGCATCCTCCACCTGCACGGTGAGGGTCTGCGCGACCGTGGACTTCGCCCACACCGAGAAGTCGTACGACCTGCCCGACGCGACGGCGACGCCGCTGTTGTAGCCGCTGTTGCGGATGCCCGCGCCGGCGCCGGCGGCCTGCAGCCGAAGGTAGTTGCGGTTCATGTCGTTGAGCCGCCCGTCGTCGTCGACGACGGCCGACGTGGAGCCTGCGCCCGCGCCGCGGGCGAGCTTCTCCCATGCGGTGAGCGACGTGTAGGACTTGTTGTCCGCCGTCGAGAACTCGAACGACCGGTTGCGAACGAGTTCCGCGTAGAGACCGCCGTCCGCCGCGTCGTTGATGTCCTCGTAGAACACGCCGTAGAGGTTCGGCGAGCTCTTGACGAGCGTCCGGTCGGCGGCGACGTCGATCTGCGACGCATCGGCCTTCACCACCTTCGTGAGGGCGAACCGCAGCGCCTGGTCGTCGGGGACGACGGCCAGCTGACCGGATGCGTTGCCGAGGCCGCCGGCATCCGTCCGCAGCGACACGAGGCCGCCCGCGGCGTCGGTCACCTGGAAGGTCGTCGGGGTCGCGGCGAGGTCGCCGAGCGTGACGGCGCCGCCGTCGATCACGACGGGGCGCCCCGCCACCTGCAGCGTCACCGCGGTCGGCGTCGTTCCGGAGCCGGGGGTCTGCGAGGCGACGTGGAAGACCGGGGTCGTCGCGGAGGCGGTGGTGGCGACCACGACGTGGTTGCCGTCGAGCGCGAGCGACGACCCGCCGGTCGCGAGCGTGAAGTCGCTCGGCACGGTGATCGGCGCCGGCGTGCCCGTCTGCAGGGCGAAGTAGTCGAAGGCCGCCGGAGTGACCGTGCCGTCGAGTGCGCCCAGCGCGTACAGGCCGACCTTCGTGACGGCGACGTCGAGGGTGCGGGTGGCGAGGGCCTTCCAGGCGCCATTCACCCAGTAGCTCGTCGTCAGCGTGCTGCCGACGCGCTGCATGCGGAGCGTCTCGCCGGTGGATGCGGGGCGGTCCTCGAACCCGAGCGCGCTGAAGGCGGCGTTCGACTCGGCGTCCGTCTCGATCGCCGTGCCGCTCGGAGAGAGGCCGCCCACGTACGTGAGGCCCTCCCGGACGTAGTTGTCGAGGTCGGAGCCCGCGATGAGGCCCGCGCCCTGGTAGACCTTCGACACGGTCGCGTCGACATGCGTGACGGCGGTGAAGTCGCCGTTGGGGACGTCCCAGAAGAAGACGTTCTTCGCCGAGTTGTTGGTCTGGTAGGTGTCGCCCAGCTGCCCGGTGATCGACAGCTTGCCGCCGCCGACGCTGTAGTTCGCCGCGTCCGGGTTGGTGATGCTCCAGCGAGGATCGAGCGTCGTCGCGTCGAACGAGTCCGCGATGGGCGTGCTCGCATCGGGCGTGCTGTCAGCGGGCGGACTGTCGGCGGCGGATGCCGCGGGTCCGGTCAGCGGCACCGACAGGGCGACCATGCCCCAGACGGCGACGCTCGCGAGCGCAGTTCTCTTCACCTTCGGATGACCTCCTCGTCGGGGCCCGGCATCCATGCGGGGCGCGTTCGTGATGTTAGCGCTCACAGCGCTCGTCACCGCAAGATGTTACCGGTCACATTTTGGTAACGACGCGTCGGTCCGCCGGGTTCCGTCGTGTGACACGGCGTTCTGCGCGGTCCCGCACACAGCACATTCCGTCCGCCGGGGGCGAGGCGTCCGGCGGATAGCCTGGGCGGATGACGGCGACGGTCAACGGTGGTGTCTCGTTCTGGTGGCGGCAGCAGGGGCTGCCCGTGCGCACGCGGCCGCCCCTCCCCGGCGACACGGCCGCGGACGTCTGCATCGTGGGCGCCGGCTACACCGGCCTGTGGACCGCGTACTACCTGAAGACCCTCCAGCCGGATCTGCGGGTCGTCGTGCTCGAGCAGCGCTTCGCCGGGTTCGGCGCGTCCGGCCGCAACGGCGGCTGGCTCACGAACTCGGTGACCGGCGGGCGGTCGCGCTACGGACGGGATGCGGGCTCCGCTCAGCAGCGCGCCCTCAACGAGAGCGTCGACGAGGTGATCGCGGTCGCCGCGCGCGAGGGCATCGACGCCGACATCGTCAAGGGCGGCGAGCTCAACGTCGCCCGCACACCCGCACAGCTGGCCCGACTGCGCGCGACAGCCGCCGACGAGGCGCGCTGGCCGCACACGGACACGCAGCTGCTGGATGCGGCCGCCACCGCCGAGCGCGTCCGGGTGGCGGGAGCACTCGGGGGCCTGTGGCACCCGCACTGCGCCCGCATCCATCCGGCGAAGCTCGTCGCCGGACTCGCGGCTGCGGCCGAGCGCGCCGGCGTCGTGATCCACGAGAACACGCGGGTGCGCAGCATCCGTCCGGGCGCCGCCGTGAGCGATCGCGGAACCGTCCGCGCCGACTACGTGATCCGCGCGACGGAGGGATTCACCCCCGACCTCGAGGGCGTCCACCGCACGTGGCTGCCGATGAACTCGTCGATGATCGCGACCGAGCCGCTGCCCGCAGCCTTCTGGGACGAGGTCGGCTGGAGCGGGCGCGAGACCCTCGGAGACTTCGCCCACGTGTACATGTACGCGCAGCGCACCGCGGATGACCGCATCGCCTTCGGCGGCCGCGGCGTGCCGTACCGCTACGGCTCGCGCGTCGACACCGACGGCACGACGCAGGAACGCACAGTGGGAGCGCTCACATCACTGCTTCACAACTTCTTCCCGGCCGCCGCCGGCGCGCCGGTCGCCCACGCATGGGCCGGGGTGCTCGGCGTGCCGCGCGACTGGTCGGCGAGCGTCGGCCTCAACCGCGCGGCCGGAGTCGGCTGGGCCGGCGGCTACGTCGGCACCGGCGTCACGGCGACGAACCTCGCGGGCCGCACGCTCGCCGACCTCGTCCTCGGCCGCGACACGGACCTCGTGCGCCTCCCCTGGGTCGGCCAGCGCGCGAAGAGGTGGGAGGTCGAGCCGCTGCGGTGGACCGCCGTCAACGCGATCTACACCGCCTACCGCATGGCCGACCGCATGGAGTCCTCCCGCTCCTCCGACCGGGATGCGTGGCCTGCGAGCATCGCGGACCTCATCGCCGGCCAGCACTGAGCCCGTCCTCCGCCGTCCGCCTGCCGGCGCCGGCCGCCTGCCAGCGCCGGGCCGCCTGCCGGTGGCGTGCCGCGTGCGCAACCGCGGGGCTGACGCACGACACGCCGGGGGCGCGGCATCCATCCTCGGCGTGTCACTCGTACGACCCGCAGTTGTGCACGCGCCGGGGCTTCTCCCCGTCACCCGGCCGCGGGCGTCGGTCCACAGATCACGGCACCCCAGGCACCGCAGCGGCTCGACCGGGAAGGGTCGGGGCATGTGCGAGGCGACGGATGCCGTGACCACCCACGCTCGCCTGCTCGCGGCCGGCATCACGCGGCGCGGCATCGCCGCACAGGTCGCGAGCGGCTCGCTCGCCCGGGTGCGCCGCGGCGTCTACGTCCGACCGGGAGCGTGCGCCGCCGCGCGGGCGGCCGCGGCGCACGGAGGCACGCCGGCATGCGTGACCGCCGCGAGGCACGCAGCGCTGTGGGTGCTCTCGGACGACACGGCGGTGCACGTGTGGCTCGGCGGACACGGCCACGCCTATGCGCACGAGGACTGCGGATGCGTCGAGCATTGGGATGACGGACCCGCGGCCGACGCGGGCGATGCCGTCTCCGTGCCGCGGATCCTCGAGCAGATCCGCCGCTGTCGCGGCATCGAGGAGTTCTTCGTGGCGTTCGAGTCGGCGCTGCGACAGGGACTGATCACCGCCGCCGGCGTCGCCTGGCTGCGCACTCGAGGTGATCGCGAGGTCCGCGATGCGATCGCGTTCGCGCGCCCCGATGCCGACAGCGGCCTGGAATCGCTCCTGCGCTGGAGGCTGCGCCACCTCGGCCTGCGCATCCGCTCTCAGGTGACGATCGCGGGTGTGGGCATCGTCGACCTCCTCATCGGCGATCGCCTCATCGTCGAGGCCGACGGCCGCGAGAACCACGACGGCGCGACCCGCCGGCACAAGGATCTGGTGCGTGACACCTCCGCCGCGATGTGGGGCTACATCACCCTCCGCTTCGACTACGCCCTGATCGTGCACGACTGGGATGCCGTCGAGCGGGCGATCCTCGCCCACATCCGTCGCGGCGACCATCTCGCGAGATGACCCGCCCGACGCCGGCGTGCACAACCGCGGGGCTGACGCACGACACGCCGGGGCATGGCATCCACCCCCGGCGTGTCCCCCGCACGACCCGCGGTTGTGCACACCGGGCGACCCGCGGTTGTGCACGCGGGCCGGCCGCCGCCGGGGCGCCGGCCGCCGCCGGGGCGCCAGACCGACGCGGGGCGTCACGGCGGGCCCGGGGCGTCAGGCCGGGGCGTGGGCCTGCAGGAATTCGTACACGTCGGTCGTGTCCACACCCGGGAAGGCGCCGGTCGGGAGCGTCGCGAGCAGAGTCCGCGGCGTGCGGACGTTCGGCCACGAGCTTCCCCGCCAGGCGGCCTCGAGGTCGGCGGGCGCCCGGCGGCAGCACACCTCGGTCGCGTGCGGCGAGACCCCGCGGTTCTGCGTGTCGCGGCCGAGGAACCACTTCGTGTCGTCGAACCGCACCCCCACCGACACCGAGTGCGCGCCCTCGCTGGAGTTCTCGACGCGGGCCGTGCACCAGTACGTCCCGTTGCCGGTGTCGGTGTACTGGTAGTACGGGTTGAAGTGGTCGTCGACGTCGAAGACGACGCGCGACGTCCACTTGCGGCAGCACATCTGCCCCTCGATCGATCCCAGCCGGTCGGTCGGGAAGTTCACGTCGTCGTTCTCGTAGGCCTTCGTGATCGTGCCCGACTCGTGGACCTTCAGGAAGTGCACGCGGATGCCGAGGTGCCGCGTCGCGAGGTTCGTGAAGCGGTGCGCGGCCGTCTCGTACGACACGGAGTAGGCGTCGCGGAGGTCCTCGATCGAGATCGCCCGGTCGCGCTTGGCATCCTCCAGGAACGGCACCACGTGCGCCTCGGGGATCAGCAGCGCCCCCGTCAGGTAGTTCGTCTCCACGCGCTGGCGCAGGAACTCCGCGTAGCTCGCCGGCTCGGTGTGACCGAGCATCCGGCTCGACAGCGCCTGCAGCACGGCCGTGCGCGGGTCGCCCTTCGACGTCAGCCTGCTCGACAGGTACAGGCGGCCGTTCTTGAGGTCTGCGACGCTGCGCGTGGTCTGCGGAAGATCGGGCACGTAGTGGATGGAGAAGCCCAGGTGAGCGGCGATGTCCGAGGCGGTGCGCTGCGTGAGCGGTCCGCCCGGATGGTCGACGGCATCCAGGATGCGGCGCGCCTGCGCCTCGAGCTCCGGAAAATAGTTGTCCTGCGTGCGCATGAGCCGGCGCAGTTCGACATTGGCCCGACGGGCTTCCTCCGGCGTCGCCGCCCGCTCGTCACGCAGCCGGTCGATCTCGGCGTGCAGCGCCAGCATCGCGGTGAGCGCCTCGGTGGGCATCGACTTGCCGATCCGGAACGCGGGGATGCCGAGGGCCTGGAACGTCTGGCCCTTCATGGCGCGCTCGAGCGCCAGCTCCGCCTCTCCCCTGGGGTCGAGCGGGACCGCCTCCAGCAGCCCGTCGAGGCTGGTGCCGAGTGCCCGCGCGATCGCCTGGAGCAGCGTGAGCTTCGGCTCCCGCTTGCCGTTCTCGATCATCGAGAGCTGGCTGGGCGCACGCTCGACGGCGTGTGCCAGGTCCTCCAGCGTCATGCCGCGCTCGGTGCGCAGACGACGGATGCGGCGCCCCAGCGCGAGCGCGTCGATGTCTTCGGCTTCGTCGGCGAGCAGGTCGGTCATGGGCGAGATTCTTGCACAGAAACAGAAGATCGCTGAATCTTCACACTGATTTTGGTCGTGATGGTCCCCGAAGTTCACCCGATAGTGGACATACGACCCCGACCGATCGATCCACAACGCGGATCACGGGATGCCTGCTCCGGCTCACACGCCGGGGCGCGGCATCCCCACCCCCTCGAGACTCATCGCCCACAGGAAGACAGGGACATGACACCTGCAACCGCCACCCCGATGCGCACGCGCACCGGATCGATCCCCACCCAGACCCAGCAGCCGACGCTCGAGATCGGCGGCCGCATCGGCCCCCGCTACGACGAGATCCTGACACCCGGTGCCCTCCGGTTCCTCATCGAGCTGCACGACCGCTTCGGCGCCCGCCGGCACGACCGGCTCGCCGACCGCATGCGCCGCCGCTTCGAGATCGGCAACGGGCACGACCCGCAGTTCCGCGACGACACCCGCCACATCCGCGAGGACGCCGAGTGGCGGGTCGCGGGTGCGGGCCCCGGCCTGGAGGACCGCCGCGTCGAGATCACCGGACCGACCGACCCGAAGATGACGATCAACGCCCTGAACTCCGGCGCCAAGGTGTGGCTCGCCGACCAGGAGGACGCGACGAGTCCCACATGGGCGAACGTCATCGAGGGCCAGCTGTCGCTGCGCGACGCGATCCGCGGCGAGCTCGCGTACACGAGCCCCGACGGCAAGCGCTACGAGGTCACCGCGACGCAGACGCCGACGATCGTCATGCGTCCGCGCGGCTGGCACCTGCCCGAGCAGCACCTGCGCTACACCGACCGGTTCGGGCGCACCCTCCCCGCGTCGGGTTCGCTGGTGGACTTCGGGCTCTACTTCTTCCACAACGCCCTGCAGTTGATCGCGAACGGGCGCGGGCCGTACTTCTACATCGCCAAGCTCGAGAGCTCGGAGGAGGCGCGACTGTGGAACGACGTCTTCTCGTTCAGCGAGGAGTACGTCGGCATCCCCCACGGCACGATCCGCGCCACCGTGCTGATCGAGACACTGCCGGCCGCGTTCGAGATGGAGGAGATCCTGTTCGAGCTGCGCGACCACTGCGCGGGCCTGAACGCCGGCCGCTGGGACTACATCTTCTCGATCATCAAGAACTACCGCGGCCGCGGCGCCCGGTTCGTGCTGCCCGACCGCAGCGAGGTGACCATGACGGTGCCGTTCATGCGGGCCTACACCGAGCTGCTCGTGCAGACGTGCCACAAGCGCGGCGCCTTCGCGATCGGCGGCATGAGCGCCTTCATCCCGAACCGGCGCGACCCCGACGTGACCGCCCGGGCGTTCGAGAAGGTCGCCGCCGACAAGAAGCGCGAAGCCGGCGACGGCTTCGACGGCACGTGGGTGGCTCACCCCGACCTGATCCCCACCGCGCGCGCGGAGTTCGACGCGGTGCTGGGCGACCGGCCCAACCAGCTCGATCGGCAGCGTCCCGACGTGCGAGTGACCGCGGCCGACCTCATCGATGTGCACATCGGCCGCCCGATCACCGCGAAGGGCGTGCACGACAACGTGTCGGTCGCCATCCGGTACCTCGAGGCCTGGCTGCGGGGCATCGGCGCCGTCGCCATCGACAACCTCATGGAGGACGCGGCGACCGCGGAGATCTCGCGCTCGCAGGTGTGGCAGTGGATCCACCAGGACCGCACGACGGATGACGGCACGCCGATCACGCGCGACTACGTGGAGGAGCTGATCGCCCGCGTGCTCCGCGAGGTCACGCATCACGCGGGCGACCGCTTCGACGACGCGGCGGAGATCTTCCGCGAGGTCGCCCTCGGCCAGGAGTTCCCGGCGTTCCTGACGCTGCCCGCCTACAACCGCTACCTCATCGAGTCCGAGTGATCGGCACCCCGGAAGAAGGAACAGGACAATGACTGCCTACCAGGACGACATCGAAGCCATCCGGGCGCTCAAGGAGCAGCACGGCTCGAGCTGGAACGCCATCGACCCCGAGTCGGTCGCCCGGATGCGGGCGCAGAACCGCTTCCGCACGGGACTCGAGATCGCGCAGTACACCGCCGACATCATGCGGCGCGACATGGCCGAGTACGACGCCGACTCGTCGGTGTACACGCAGTCGCTCGGCGTGTGGCACGGCTTCATCGGGCAGCAGAAGCTGATCTCGATCAAGAAGCACCTGAAGAGCACGAACAAGCGCTACCTCTACCTGTCGGGCTGGATGGTCGCGGCCCTCCGGTCGGAGTTCGGCCCGCTGCCCGACCAGTCGATGCACGAGAAGACCGCTGTACCGGCGCTGATCGAGGAGCTCTACACGTTCCTGCGGCAGGCGGACGCCCGCGAGCTCGACCTACTCTTCACGCAGCTCGACGGCGCCCGCGCGGCCGGGGACGAGACGGCGGTCGAGTTCATCCAGTCGCAGATCGACAACTACGAGACCCACGTCGTGCCGATCATCGCCGACATCGACGCGGGCTTCGGCAACCCCGAAGCGACGTACCTGCTGGCCAAGAAGATGATCGAGGCCGGCGCGTGCGCCATCCAGATCGAGAACCAGGTCTCGGATGAGAAGCAGTGCGGCCACCAGGACGGCAAGGTCACCGTTCCGCACGAGGACTTCATCGCGAAGCTCAACGCGGTCCGCTATGCCTTCCTCGAGCTCGGCATCCACAACGGCATCATCGTCGCCCGCACCGATTCGCTCGGGGCCGGTCTCACGCAGAAGCTCGCCGTCACCCACGAGCCCGGCGACCTCGGCGACCGGTACAACTCTTTCCTGGACGTCGAGGAGGTCTCGGCCGCCGACCTCGGCAACGGCGATGTCGTCATCACGCGCGACGGCAAGCTGATGCGCCCGAGGCGTCTCGCGAGCAACCTCTACCAGTTCCGGCCCGGGACCGGCGAGGAGCGCGTCGTGCTCGACTGCATCACGTCGCTGCGCAACGGCGCGGACCTGCTGTGGATCGAGACCGAGAAGCCGCACGTGGAGCAGATCGCCGGCATGGTCGACGCGATCCGCGCCGAGATCCCGAACGCGAAGCTCGTCTACAACAACAGCCCGTCGTTCAACTGGACGCTCAACTTCCGGCAGCAGGCGTACGACGAGCTCGCCGAGCGGGGCGAGGACGTCACCGGCTTCGACCGGAGCGACCTGATGAACGTCGTGTACGACGACACGGAGCTCGCCCGGCTGGCCGACGAGAAGATCCGCACGTTCCAGCACGACGGCTCCGCGCGCGCGGGGATCTTCCACCACCTCATCACGCTGCCGACCTACCACACGGCGGCCCTGTCGACCGACGACCTCGCCAAGGGCTACTTCGGCGACGAGGGCATGCTCGCCTACGTGAAGGGCGTGCAGCGCCGCGAGATCCGGGAGGGCATCGCCACGGTCAAGCACCAGAACATGGCCGGAAGCGACCTCGGCGACAACCACAAGGAGTACTTCGCCGGTGCCGCGGCCCTCAAGGCGGGCGGCCAGCACAACACGATGAACCAGTTCAACTGAGCAGATGGATGCCGCCACCCGACGCGGGTGGCGGCATCCATCCACCCCCGCTCACCTGTCACAGACCCAGGCCCCACCCCGCGAACGCGACAGGCGAGCCGCATCCACCCCCGCTCACCTGTCACAAACCCGGGCCCCAGCCCACGAACGCGACAGGCGAGCCGCATCCACCCCCGCTCACCTGTCACAAACCCAGCCCCCAGCCCACGAACGCGACAGGCGAGCCGCATCCACACCCGCTCACCTGTCACGAACCCCAGGCCCCAGCCCACGAACGCGACAGGCGAGCCGCATCCACACCCGCTCACCTGTCACGAACCCCAGGCCCCAGCCCACGAACGCGACAGGCGAGCCGCTGCATCGGCAGAAAGTTCCGCCGTCGTGTCGATCCCGGCCTTCCCCGTTCGACGTACCGGGTGAGAGCATCCGTTTCGACGAAAGGATCCCTGATGCGATTCCTCATGCTGGTGGTCGCCGACCCCGACCTGCAGAACCCCGACCCCGAACCGATGCCCATCGAGAGCTGGGTCAACGAGATGGTCGAGCGCGGTGTGGACATCACCGGCGAGCGTCTGCGTCCACCTGCCGACGCCACGACGGTTCGGCGCCGCGGCGGCGAGCTCGTCGTCACCGACGGCCCGTTCGCCGAGACCCGCGAGTACATCGCGGGATTCGACATCCTCGAGGTCGCCGACCTCGACGAGGCGGTCGAGGTGGCGTCGAAGCATCCGATGTCCGCCCTCGGCACGATCGAGCTCCGTCCGTACTGGCCACTGGAGCTCGACCTCGGCTGATGCCCGGCTGAACCACTCCGGGAGCACGGGGCGCGCCCCGGCGTACAGCGGTCACCGCCGCACCGTACGCCGGGGCGATTTCGGTCCGGATGCCCGCGGCTACGCTGGTTGCGTGACCGAACGTGCACCGCTCTCCCGCAAGATCTCCGCCATCGCCGAGTCGGCGACCCTCAAGGTCGACGCCAAGGCGAAGGCCCTGCAGGCCGCCGGCCGGCCCATCGTCTCCTACGCGGCGGGCGAGCCCGATTTCGCGACACCGCAGTTCGTGGTGGATGCCGCGGCCGAGGCGCTCGCCGACCCGAAGAACTACCGCTACACGCCCGCGGCGGGCCTTCCCGCGCTGCGCGAGGCGATCGCCGCGAAGACTCTGCGCGACTCGGGCCTCGAGATCTCGCCGAGCCAGGTCATCGTGACCAACGGCGGCAAGCAGTCCGTGTACCAGGCCTTCCAGACCGTGGTGAACCCGGGCGACGAGGTGCTGCTTCCCGCGCCGTACTGGACGACGTATCCCGAGGCGATCCGCCTGGCCGACGGCATCCCCGTCGAGGTCTTCGCCGGAGCCGACCAGGAGTACAAGGTCACCGTCGAGCAGCTCGAGGCCGCGCGCACCGAGCGCACGACCGTCCTCGTGTTCGTGTCGCCCTCGAACCCGACGGGAGCGGTCTACACCCCCGAGGAGACCAGGGCGATCGGCGAGTGGGCCGTCGAGCACGGCATCTGGATCATCTCCGACGAGATCTACCAGAACCTCGTCTACCCTTCGACCGGCTCAGGGACCCCGACGGCCCCGATGAGGGCCGTGTCGATCGTCGAGGCGGTCCCGGATGCCGCGTCCCAGACGATCCTCGTCAACGGGGTCGCGAAGACCTACGCGATGACCGGCTGGCGCGTGGGCTGGATGGTCGGCCCCGCCGATGCCATCAAGATCGCCGGCAACCTGCAGTCGCACCTCTGCTCCAACGTCAACAACGTCGCGCAGCTCGCTGCCGCTGCGGCGCTGAACGGCCCGCAGGACGAGGTCGAACAGTTCCGTCAGGCGTTCGATCGCCGCCGCAAGCTCATGGTCGCCGAGCTGTCGAAGATCGACGGGATGACGGTCCCCACGCCGCAGGGCGCGTTCTACGTGTACCCCAACGTCACCGGGCTGCTCGGCCGCACGTGGGCCGGCAAGACGCCGACGACGTCGCTCGAGCTCGCCGACCTCATCCTCGACGAGGCCGAGGTGGCTGTGGTGCCGGGCGAGGCGTTCGGCCCGAGCGGCTACATCCGCCTGTCGTACGCGCTGGGCGACGAGCAGCTGCTCGAGGGCGTGCGCCGCATGCAGCGGCTCTTCGCCTCCTGAGGCGCCCGCGAGCCCTCGCTCATTTCCCGAGCCCTCACCCGATTCCCGTGAATCGAATGAGGGCTCGGCGATCGGATGAGGGATCGAAAACGGTCGCGACTACAGCTCGACGCCGACGAGCACCGGCTCGGGCTGCAGCAGCAGTCCGAACTCGGACTGCACGCGGCCGCGGATGTAGCGGGCGAGCTCGGCGAGCTCGCCCGCCGTCGCTCCCCCGCGGTTCGTCAGTGCGAGCGCATGCTTGGTCGACAGGCCGGCGCGCGAGCGCGGCAGCTTGAACCCCTTGCGGAACCCCGACTGCTCGATGAGCCACGCCGAGCTGACCTTCACGTCGCGCTCGATCGTCGCCGTGGGCGGGATGTAGCCGTCGAACCTCTCGAGCGGGATGACGAGCATCCCCTCGCCCTCTCCACGCGCCGCTGACGCGTCGCGCAGAGCCTCGGGGCGAGTGGGCCCGGGGTCGAGGTCGGGCGTCACAGGCCAGCGCGGGCACTCCGGGGGCAGCGTGCGCGCGAACTTCTCGCTCACGATCGCATTCTGGAAGAACGACCCCGCGCTGGAGGTGTCGGGATCGTCCGCGTCGAGCACCATGCCTTTGCTCGCACGGATCTCGAGGATCCGCTGCCGGATCCACGCGAGCGTGACCGCTTCCTGCGGCTCGAGTCGCAACGCCGTCCGCAGCTGCGTCCCCGCGACCGGACGGGCGACCTGTCCGACCTCGGGCAGCTCGAGCGTCACCGACAGGATCACACCCGAACGCCGGGCGACCGAGCCGTAGTGCGCCTTGAGCACCGACGTGCGGAATCCGAGCCCGAGCTCGGCGGCGGGCACGACCGACACGGCGCCGGTCCGCTCGTCGATCAGCTCGACCTCGACGAGGGTCTGCACGATCTCCTGGCCGTAGGCGCCGATGTTCTGCACGGGCGCGGCCCCGACGGTGCCGGGGATGCCCGACGTCCCCTCGATGCCGGCGAGGCCCTGCTCGACGGCGTACGCGACGAGGTGGTCCCAGTCGTGGCCCGCCTGCACCTTGAGCCGGGCGAAGCCGGGCCGGGAGGCCGGCATCCGTTCGATTCCCTCGGTGAGCACGCGCACGACGGTGCCCTCGAACGGGTCGTCGCCGACGAAGAGGTTCGAGCCCCCGCCCAGGACGAGCCAGTCGGCGTCCTCTGCCCAGACCTCCCGCATCGCGTCGACGAGCTCGTCGTACGTGTGGGCATCGATCATGCGCGCGGGGGTTCCGCCGGTGCGCAGCGTGGTCAGCTGCGACAGCGGGATGGGGTCGACCTCAGGCATGCGCGACGGGTTGCAGCGCCACCCGCACCTGGGCCTTGCCGAGCACCGTCTGCTCGCCACTGCTCACGGTCAGGTCGATGCGCGCCTCGTCCTCCGACACCGCGCCGACCTTCGCGACGACGTGGACATCGGCGCCGGCCTCCTGGTCGACGAGCACCGGACGGGTGAACCGCACGCCGTACTCGAGGACCCGTCCCGGGTCGCCGAGCCACGCGTCGAGAGTGGCCACGGCGAGACCCATCGTCAGCATGCCGTGGGCGAGCACACCGGGCAGGCCGACGCGCTCGGCGACGGCGTCGCTCCAGTGGATCGGATTGAAGTCGCCCGATGCCCCCGCGTAACGCACCAGGGAGTCGCGGGTCAGGTGGACGGTGCGCTCGGCGACGACGTCTCCGACGGTGAGCCCGGTCATTCTGCGCCTCCGATCACGAGTACGGAGGTCGCGGTGACGACATGGGCGCCGTCGGCATCCGTGATCGCGGTCTCGCTGGTGACCATCGCGTTCGCTCCCAGCGCGCGCACCGACGCCACGGACAGGCGGGCGGTCAGCTCGTCGCCGGCGACGATGGGGCGGGTCCAGCGGAAGCGCTGCTCGCCGTGCACCGTGCGCTCGAGGACGATGCCGCTGTCGGGCTCGGACATGAGCTGGCGCAGGGTGAGCTCCTGCACGACGATGGCGAAGGTCGGCGGGGCGACGAGGTCGGCGTAGCCGAGCGCCCGCGCGGCCTCGAGGTCGGTGTGCTCGGGGGCGTCCGCGAAGACGGCGCGCGCGAACTCGCGGACCTTCTCGCGCCCGACGAGGTACGGGGCGGTCGGCGCGAACTCGCGCCCGACCAGATCAGGATTCACTGCCACCCTGGAATCCTACCGAGCGGCCTCTCGCGCCTTCTTCTCGCGCAGCAGTCGCATGGCCATCTGGACCGCGATGAACACGAGGAAGAGCGCGAACAGGACGTTGGCGACGAACGGGTTCAGCAGCGACGCGATCCAGGCGCCCACGGCCGTTGTCGTGCAGGCGGCGACGCCGACGATCACGGCGGTCACGAGGTCGACGTTGTTCCGCCGCATGTTGCCGACGGTCCCCGAGATCGCCGTCGGGATCATCATGAGGAGCGAAGTGCCCTTGGCGACGAGGTCGCTCGTGCCGAAGCCGAGCATGAGCGCAGGCACGACGATGATGCCGCCACCGACGCCCAGGAGGCCCGACAGGATGCCGGTCACCACGCCGGTCGCGCCGAGGGCGAGGCCGATGCCCCATGTGATGTCCAGCTGCGCGTCGCGCGAGGGGATGACGACGAAGAGACTGATGACCACGACGCCGAGGAAGGCGATGAACGCCCAGCGCAACACGACCACCGACATCCGGTGCAGGAGCCAGGTGCCGATCTGAGCGCCGATGACGGCGCCGACCGCGAGGATGATTCCTGCGATCCAGGCGACCGACCCGTGGACGGCGTACGAGACGACACCCACCGCGGCGGTGGGCACGATGGCGGCGAGCGAGGTTCCGGAGGCCAGCCGCTGATCGAAGCCCAGGAGCAGGACCAGCATCGGCACGATGACCGTGCCGCCGCCGACGCCGAACAGGCCGGAGAGGAGTCCGGCCGCGAGTCCGATCCCGATGCACGCGAACACGAACTTCGGCGTCCGCCTCACGACCGCGGCACCCGCATCCGTCTCGCCCATGCCGTTCCTCGCCTCCCAACGCACCGTCGTCGACGCGGGGCGCGTGAGAGATGCCTCTGTCAGCCTATGCGGACCGCTCCGCGGCAGAGGACCAGCCGGGGGCGGCATCCACTCCGAGCTGCAATTCCGACACCCGTTCCGAATGCCGCACAGCCGATCGAGGGCGCCATTCCACTCGACATCCGCGTCCTTCTCGATCGGCTCTCTCTTCGCCGCGGAAGTGCTTCGCGGGCGCTCGTATCGCGTGCGTCATGGCTCGGGATGGAGAAGCCCCCTTATCAGGCCTCGGTTCTTCTGGCACCATCCACGTCACGCTGATCGAAAAGGACATCGGCTCCTTCTATGCTGTGGTGCACGACCACAACGAAAGGCTGGGAATGAATTTCTGGAACAACTTCGGGAACCTCATCTGGTGGTTCCTGTGGGTCTTCGTCTTCGTCGCTTACCTGTTCGCGCTTTTCGCGATCATCGGCGACCTCTTCCGCGACCGCAAGCTCAGCGGCTGGTGGAAGGCCGTGTGGATCGTCTTCCTGATCTTCGTGCCGTTCCTGACGGCGCTGATCTACCTCATCGCACGCGGCAACGGCATGGCCGAGCGCGGCGCGAAGGAGGCTGCCGCTGTGCAGCGCGACACGGATGCGTACATCCGCACGGTCGCCGGCACGAAGAGCCCGACCGACGAGATCGCACACGCGAGCGAACTGCTGAAGGCCGGCACGATCACGCAGGCCGAGTTCGACCAGATCAAGGCCAAGGCTCTCGCCTCCTGATCCGCGTCTCGACGAGCGCCCCGGGTTCCGCGAACCCGGGGCGCTCGTGTTCGCGCCGATGGCGGGCGGTCCGCCGTTCAGCCGATTCTTGGCCGCATGAGCGAGACTTCACGGGTGGATGCGCTGTTCAGCCCCTGGGCGCCGAGCCTCGTCGGCCTCGGCATCCCGGCTCTCGCCGCGATCGGGTACGCCGCCGGTGCGATGGTCGCGCGCGGGCGCGGCATCCACTGGCCCGCGTGGCGCATCGTGATCTGGATGGCGACGTGCGTGCTCGCCGCATGGACCTTCGCCGGGCCCCCGCAGGCCCTCCGCGCCGTGAACCCGTGGATGGACGGCGTCTCGATCGGCATTTCGGCCGCCCTGCTGCCGCTCGGCGTGGCCCTCGGCGATCCGGTGAAGCTCATCGAGCTGTTGCGCGGCCGGCGGATCGGGTGGGCACGCGGGCGCATCGCGCGGTTCTTCATGTTCCCCGGCGTCGCGTCGCTGCTGAGCGCGGTCGTGCTCACCTACGCGATCACGTCCGAGTGGTATCAGGCCGCGCTCACCCAGTCGCTTTCGTGGGCACTGCTGCTGCTCACGGCCTTCGTCACCGGCCTGGCCGTGAACCTGCCGCTGCTGAGCGACGACCTGATGCCGGAGTGGGCCACGCCCGCCGTGAAGACCCTCGTGGCCTTCGCCGACGGCCTGTTCGACGCGATCCCCGGCCTCGTCATGATGCTCCTCGTCAACAAGTACTCCGGCGGCGCGCTCCTGGCGATCGCGGAGGTCGTCGGCATCCCGATGATCGCCGCGACCGTCGTCATGTGGGTGCGCGCGGACGCCGAGGAGCAGAAGCAGATCGACGCGGAGCTGGATGCCCGGGAGGCGGCCGCGAGCCGTCCTGCGGGCCCCCCGGCGGACGCCGTCGGGGCGCCGACGCGCCCCGAGAGCCCGCGCCCGGACGGCGATCCGGCGGACGCCGAGGGCGAGGGGCTCTGGTGGCTCGACGACCCTCGCTTCGCCGATCGCTTCCGGAAGTGACCCGCCTCAGGGTCAGTCGAACAGGATCGTGTCGCGCCACTCGACGGCCGTGATGCGGCCGTCGTGGATCTCGATCTCCCGTTCGCGCAGCTCGACCCGGCGGATCTTGCCCGAGATCGTCTTCGGCAGCTCGAAGAACTCCACCCGCCGCACGCGCTGGAACGGCGCGAGGTGGTCGCGCGCGTACTGCAGGATCGCTCGGGCGGTCTCCTCGCTCGGCTCGTGTCCCAGCGCGAGCGCGATGTACGCCTTGGGCACGGCCAGCCGTGTCGGATCCGGCGCGGGCACCACGGCGGCCTCGGCGACGGCCGGGTGCTCGATGAGCACGCTCTCGAGCTCGAACGGGCTGATCTTGTAGTCGGACGCCTTGAACACGTCGTCGGCGCGGCCGACGTAGGTGAGGTTGCCGTCCTCCTCGCGACGCGCGATGTCGCCCGTGTGATACCGCCCGCCCGCCATGGCGTGGGCATTCCGCTCGGGGTCGCCGACATAGCCGGTCATGATGTTGACGGGATGCTGCGAAAGGTCGATGCAGATCTCGCCCTCATCCGCGACCTCGCCGGTGACCGGGTCGACGAGCACGACGGGGCAGCCGGGGAGCGGGCGGCCCATCGAGCCCTCGCGCACCGGTGCCCCGGGCGGATTGGCGATGACGGCGGTCATCTCGGTCTGCCCGTAGCCGTCGCGGATCGTCATGCCCCAGTGCGCCTGCACCTGGCTGATGACCTCGGGATTGAGCGGCTCGCCGGCCGAGACGACCTCGCGCAGCGCGCCCGGGCCCGCCGAGAGGTCGGCCTGGATCAGCATGCGCCAGACCGTCGGCGGCGCGCAGAACGTGGTCACCCGGTTCTCGCGCAGCCGGCCCAGGAGCGCAGCCGCGTCGAACCGCGCGTAGTTGTAGACGAAGATCGTCGCCTCGGCGATCCACGGCGCGAAGAAGCAGCTCCAGGCGTGCTTCGCCCACCCCGGCGAGCTGATCGCGAGGTGCACGTCGCCCGGCTGCAGCCCGATCCAGTACATGGTCGACAAGTGGCCGACGGGGTACGAGACCTGCGTGTGCTCGACGAGCTTCGGCGATGTCGTCGTGCCGGACGTGAAGTAGAGCAGCAGGCGGTCGTCCGGCCGGGTCCCCGGATGGGATGCCGGGGGCACCTGTGCCGCGAACGCGTTGTCGTAGTCGGCCCAGTGGTCGGGCCCGTCACCGACGCGGATGCGCGTGTAGGTGCCCGGCACGTCATCGAACTTCGCGGTGTCGGCTCCGGTCGCGATGACGTGCTGCACCTCGCCGCGCTCCACGCGGTCGACGAGGTCCCGCGTGCCGACGGCGGTCGTCGTCGGCAGGACGACGGCGCCGAGCTTGAAGATGCCGAGCATCGCCTCCCACAGCTCGACCTGGTTGCCGAGCATGAGCATGACGGAGTGCCCCTTGGCGACCCCGTGCTGGGCGAGCCAGGCCGCAACCTGGTCGGAGCGGCGCGCCATCTCGTCGAACGAGCGCTCGATGCGACTGCCGTCCTCCTCGACGATCACGAGCGCCGGAGCGTCATTGCCCCGCGCGATGGCGTCGAACCAGTCGACGGCCCAGTTGAACGTGTCGCCGACTTCCGGCCACGCGAAGCCGACGACCGCATCATGGCGGTCCTCGCGCAGCTCGATCAGACGGTCCCGGGCGGCGCGGTACGCCTCGATGTCAGCCATGCGATCAGTCTCCCAAAGAGGCCAGCGTCTCGGCACTGGGCGCGAAGAAGACGTTGCCGGTCTTCGGTGTCGACACGTCGAGGAGGCGATCGTGCAGGCCCGGGGGGTCGCCGATGAACATGCGCTGCAGCATCCGCTCGATCACCCAGAGGCGCCGGGTGTAGCCGAGGAAGTACGTCCCGAACTCCCCCGCCGCCGCGCTCCCGAAGGGCATGTTGTCGCGCAGGATGCCGTGCTCGCCCTGCTCGTCCTGGATGGTGTTGAGGGTCTTGTGCGACTTCTGCCCGCTCTCGGCGTCGGCGAGCTCGACGTTGTCCACCTTGGTCCTGCCCATCACCGCCTGCTGCTGCTCGGTCGTGAGCGCCTGCCAGGCAGTCATGTCGTGCACGTACTTCTGCGCGACGACGTACGAGCCACCGGCGTGGAGAGGATCCTCGTCGCCGACCATCGTCGCCGCCGGCAGTGCCCGTCCGACGGGGTTCGCGGTGCCGTCGACGAAGCCGAGGAGGTCTCGCGCGTCGAAGTAGCGGAAGCCGATCGTCTCGTCGACGACCTCCACGGCCTCGCCGAGTCCGGCGAGCAGCAGCCTCTCGAACTCGAAGCAGAGGTCGGCGCTGTCCGCGCGGACGTGGAAGAGCAGATCGCCCGCGGTGGCGGGAGCCGTGTGCACTGCGCCGACGACGGGCTGGAACTCGTGCAGCTCGGCGGGCCGGGGCAGACCGGTGACGGCATCCCAGACGCGCACGCCGATGGATGCGACGCACACCAGAGACGCCCGCATGTCGCGGAAGTTCACGGTCTTGACGAGATCGTCGATGCCGCCGAGCACGTCGCGCACGATGGCGATCGAACCATCGGCGTCGCTGATCGTGAGGACGAGGAACACGGCTGCGCGGGTCAGCGGCGTGTCGACGGCCTGTGGCGAGTCGCCGGGCGACTCGGCGGGGACGGAGGATTCCGGAAGGTCGCGCGGGGAGGCCTCGAGAGTCATGCGGTCATCGTGGCACGCCACTCCACCCCCGCGAAAGTCACGGCTCACGGTCAGGTGGCGCTGTCCGGGGCAGGGCGTAGCGTGGCGATCATGAGCGCATTCGTGGTCTCCCGTCTGGTCCGCGCCGACCCGCACACCGCGTTCGACGCGTGGACGAAGGTCGAGCAGCTGCAGCAGTGGTGGTGGCCGCAGTGGCCCGACACGACCTTCGAGCTGGACGTCCAGGAGGGCGGCGCCTACACGATCCGCTCTGCGCAGGGCGATGCCGCCGTCAGCGGCGGCTACAGCGAGGTGCGGCCGGGACACGTCCTGACATTCGGCTGGCAGTGGCAGGCGGACATGTCGGATGCCGACACCGTCACGGTGCTCTTCACACCCGACGCGCAGGGGCTCACCGAGGTGACCGTCGTGCACGTCTCGCCCGGCCGGCCCGTCGACCCGGACAACCAGCAGGGCTGGAACGACGTCCTCCAGCGCCTGCCGGATTCGTCGCCCGCCTGAGCCGGATCAGTCCTCGGCGCGCGCGAGCATGAGCGACCGCTCGGCCGCGTTCGCCGTGAGCTCCGCGGCGCGCAGGAACTCGTCGCGCGCCTCGGCCCGACGACCGAGCCGCGCGAGAAGGTCGCCGCGGACGGCGTGCAGCAGGTGGTACTCGTCGAGGGACCCGGCATCCACCACCGCGTCGACGAGGTCGAGACCCGCCGCAGGTCCGTGCACCTCGGCCACCGCGACCGCCCTGTTCAGCTCGACGATCGGCGACGGGAACCGCGCGGCGAGGATGGCGTAGAGTCCGGCGATCCGCCGCCAGTCGGTGTCGTCGGCGGTCGCCGCCATCGCATGCACCGCGGCGATCGCGGCCTGCAGCGCGTAGCGGCCCGGTGCACGGCCGCGCTCGTGCGCGAGGGCGTGCGCCCGCCCCAGGGCGGCGTAGCCGCGCCGGATGAGCAGCCGGTCCCAGCGCGTGCGGTCCTGGTCGCGCAGCAGGACGAGCCGGCCGGTCGCGTCATGCCGCGAGCGCAGGCGCGAGGCCTGCAGCTCGAGGAGCGCGGCGAGTCCGAAGACCTCCGGCTCCGCCGGCATGAGTCCGCAGAGGATCCGCACGAGGCGGAGAGCCTCGGCGCACAGCTCCGCCCGCATCCAGTCGTCGCCCGCCGTCGCCGCATAGCCCTCGTTGAAGACGAGGTAGACGACCTCGAGCACGGCATCCAGCCGCTCGGCGAGCTCCGCACCGGAGGGCACCTCGTAGGGCACGCCCGCATCCCTGATCGTGCGCTTGGCCCGCGAGATGCGCCGGACGATCGTGGGCGTCGCCGTGACGTACGCCCGCGCGATCTCCTCGGTCGTGAGGCCGCCGACGAGGCGCAGCGTCAGCGCCACCTGCGACGCGCGCGGCAGCACGGGATGGCACGTGGTGAACAGCATCCGGAGCAGATCGTCCGAGATCTCGCCCTCGACGATGGATGCGGGGTCCCCCGGCGCCGAATCCAGGTCTGCGCGGAGCTCGCCCTCCAGGAGCGGCAGCTTGCGTGCGAGAGTCGCATCCCGCCGGATGCGATCCACCGCCCGCCGCTTGGCCGTCACCATGAGCCACGCCCCCGTGTTGGCGGGCACGCCGTCGCGCGGCCACTGCTCGAGCGCGGCGAGGTGTGCGTCCTGCGCGATGTCCTCGGCGGTCGTGATGTCGCCGACCAGGCGCGTGAGCACCGCGACGAGCTGCGGCCATTCGATCCGCCACGCCGCATCGACCGCACGGGACACCGTGCGGTCGATGCGCGCGTCGGTCACGCCTCGTCCAGCTCCCGCAGCTCGAGCTCCATGGTCCACTCCGGACCGTGGATGCGCAGGAACCGGGTCCCCCACTCGACGGCCTCGTCGCGCGAGCGCGTCTGCAGCAGGCAGTAGCCGCCCACGACCTCCTTCGACTCCGTGAACGGACCGTCGAGCACGGTCGTCTCGCCGTTCGAGAGCCGGATTCGGGCCGCCTCGTCGAAGGGACGGAGACCTGCCGTATCGAGGAGCACGCCGGCCTTCGTCATCTCCTCGATGAGCCGGCCCATGTCCTCCTCCAGCTTCTCGTCCGGCCCCTGCGGGGGAAGGTTGTCCATGTCGGGCCGGATCAGCATCAGGTAGCGCATGTGTCCGATCCTCCCCTACGCCACGCTGTAGCGCAGGTACACGGCGCCGCTGTCGAAGGAGCGCGATTCGACGAGGTCGAGCGCGAAGTCGGACCCGGCGGGGAACAGCGGGGTCCCTCCCCCGATCACGACCGGATGCACCACGACCCGGAACTCGTCGATCAGCCCGAGGTCGAGGAACGAGTGCACGAGCTTCGGGCTCGCGTAGATCGCGATCGTGCCGCCGGGCTGCTCCTTGAGCCGCCCGAACTGCTCCGCGAGGTCTCCGCGCACGAGCGTCGTGTTGTTCCAGTCGGCGGACTCGAGGGTGGTGGAGCACACGATCTTGTCGACGGCGTTGACCCATTCCGCGTGCGCACGCTCGGTCTGCGAGCTCTCCTCGTTCGGCTGAGTGCTCCAGTAGCCGTACATCCCGAGGTAGGTCTCGCGACCGTACACGGGCAGGTCGAAGTCCTCCTGGATGTGCCGCGCGTACGCGGCGAGCTCCTCGCTGTAGGCGCGGTGGGTCCACTCGAAGCCCGTCCCCTTGCCCGACGACACGTATCCGTCGAGCGTCATGTGCTCGAACGCGACGATCTTCCGCATGAGCGGTCCTTCTTCCGGTGTGCGGAGCCGCCTCTCGGCCCCTTCACCTGTTCCGTCGAACGAGCATCGCGGATTCGGACACCGCCGGGAGCAATCACCCGTGCTGGAACCAGGTGGTCTTCCAATCCGTGTAGTTGTCGAGGGCGTGACGGGACAGGTCGCGGCCGAAGCCGGACTGGCGGAAGCCTCCGAACGGCGTCGTCAGGCCGAGTGCGTCGACGGTGTTCACGGACACCGTGCCGGCCACGAGCCACTCGGCTACGCGGTGCGCGCGGCGGAGGTCGTTCGTCCACAGCGATGCCGCGAGGCCGTAGTCCGTCGCATTCGCGAGGCGGATCGCATCCTCTTCCGTCTCGAACGGCAGCACGGCCACGAGCGGCCCGAAAACCTCGACGCGGTGGAGGTCGTGGTCGGCGCCGAGTCCCGTGACGATCGCCGGCCGCAGATAGGCGTCCGAGCCCGTGATCGTGACGCGTTCACCGCCCCTCACGAGCTCGCCGTCGGCAGCGGCACGCGCGATCGCGGCGCCCACGTCGTCGGCGTGGGCGCGGCTGATGAGGCTGCCGTTGCCGGGAAGGCCGGCGAGGGGATCGCCCGGCTCGTACTCGACGGATGCGGCGGCCAGCAGCCGCACGAACTCGTCATGCGCCGCGCGCTCGACGAGGATGCGCGAGTTCGCCGAGCAGACCTGCCCCTGGTTGTAGAACGCGCCGAAGGCGGCCTTCGCGGCGGCGCTCTCCAGGTCGGCGTCGGCGAAGACGACGTTGGAGCTCTTGCCGCCGGCCTCCAGGGCGACGCGCTTCATGTTGGAGGTGCCGGCATCCACCATCAGCTGCTGGGCGACCGCCGTCGATCCGGTGAACGCGAGCGCGTCGATGCCGGGGTGCCGCGCGATGCGGGTGCCGACGGTCGAGCCGCGGCCCGGCACGACGTTCAGCACCCCGGCCGGGATGCCGGCCTCGAGCGCGAGGTCGCCGAGCCGCAGGGCGGTCAGCGACGTCTCCGTCGCCGGCTTGTGCACGACGCTGTTCCCGGCGGCGAGCGCCGGGGCGAGCTTCCAGGCCGCGATCTCGAGCGGATAGTTCCACGGCGTGATGACGCCGACGACCCCGAGCGGCACGCGCCGGACGAGCGCAGTGGAGCCGGGTGGGGTCGCCGGGATCTCGTCGTACCGCTTGTCGGCGAGCTCGCCGTACCAGCGGAAGGTCTCCGCCGCCCCGGGCACGTCCACCGTCAGCGTCTGGGAGATCGGCTTGCCCGAGTCGAGGGTCTCGAGCAGGGCGAGCTCGTCGAGGTTCGCCATGATCAGGTCGGCGAGGCGGATGAGGGCCTTGCCGCGCTCGGCCGCGCCGATCCGGCTCCAGTCGCCCCGGTCGTACGCACGACGGGCATGCTCGACGGCGAGGTCGACGTCGTGGGCGTCGCCCGCCGCGAGGTCGGCGAGGTGGGTGAGGGAGCCGGGGCTCGTCACCGCGAGGGTGGCGCCGGTGGATGCATCCACCCGCCGGCCGTCGATGACGGCACGGCCGTCGATGACGAGCCCGCGGGCACGGGTCGTCCAGTCGGTGGCGGTCATTCTTCCTCCTCGGGAGCGGTGGCGACGTCGATCGCGGTCCACGCCATCAGCACGGCGGCGTCGAGCAAGGCCTGCTCGGCCGCGGGTCCGACGCACGCCGCGGCGAATTCCTTCTGGTGGTTCGAGTACGGCAGCGAGCCGACCCCGATGTAGGGGTGGATGGCGGGCACGCGCTGCGACACGTTCCCCATGTCGGTGGATGCGCGGTTCATGCGGCCCGCGACGGCGGGGTCGGCGAACACCCGTCCGCGCGCCACGGCGTTCGCCTGGTACGCCGCGAGCGCGCCCTTGTCGGTGCGGAACTCGGCGTAGGGCTTGCTCTCCGGCTCGACCGTGAGCGTCGCGCCCGTCGCGAGCGCGCCGGCCTCGAAGCACCGCAGCACGCGCTCCTCGAGCCGGGCGAGCTCGTCGAGCGAGTTCGCCCGCCAGTACCACCGGCCTTCGGTGCGCTCGGGGATCGCGTTCGGCGCGTGCCCGCCGATCGTCTGGATGCCGTGCACCCGCGTGTCTGCGGGCAGCTGCTGCCGCAGCATCCCGATCGCGACCTGGGCGATCACGAAGGCGTCGTTCGCGTTGACCCCCTCGTCGGGGTAGGCGGCCGCGTGCGCGGACACGCCGTCGTAGGCGATGTGACTGTGCGCCACGGCGAACGGGCGCGCTTCCGCGACGTCGACCGGCGCCGGATGCACCATCATCGCGAGGTCGAGGTCCGCGAACGCGCCGGCCTCGAGAAGCTCGATCTTGCCGCCGCCGCCCTCCTCCGCCGGGGTGCCGTACACGCGGACCGTGATCCCGAGGTCATCGGCGAGGCGCGCGAGCGCGAGACCTGCGCCGACGGCGCTCGCCGCGATGAGATTGTGCCCGCAGGCGTGGCCGAGTGCGGGCAGGGCGTCGTACTCGGCCATGATGCCGATGGTCACGGGGCCGCTGCCGGCCTCCGCGAGCAGGGCCGTCTCGAAGCCGAGATAGGCAGGCGTCACGCGGAAGCCGGCGTCGGCGAGGGCATCGCCGACCCACCCGGCTGCGCGGCGCTCCTGCCATGCCGTCTCGGGGTGAGCGTGGACCGTCTCGGAGAGAGCGATGAGCGGCCGGGATGCCGCCGAGACCGTCGCCTCCGCGGCGACCTTGAGCGTCTCACTCATCCCCGGGGACTCCATAGGACGGGGCGGCGGCCGGGGCGAGTGCGCGCGTCACATAGGCATCGCGCTGCGGCAGCCACCTGTCGAGGAGCCCGCCGAGCTCGGCGACCGGGTCGCCGTCGGTCCAGTCCACACGCAGGTCGGTGACGCGCCACCCGGCCTCGCGGACGACCGAGAGCCCGGCGGAGTGCACCGGCCCGGCCTCACCCCCGGCCGCCATCGCCGCCGTCATCGCGGACAGCAGTCGCACCTCGAGATCACCGGTCGCGACGGCGAACGCCTCCACCATCAGCTGCGGGATGTCGGCGGACGCGAGCATGTTGCCGCCCGCCGCCGTGCCGTCGCCCACG
This sequence comes from Microbacterium rhizosphaerae, assembly GCF_034120055.1. NCBI lineage: Bacteria > Bacillati > Actinomycetota > Actinomycetes > Micrococcales > Microbacteriaceae > Microbacterium > Microbacterium rhizosphaerae. The sequence goes on from NZ_CP139368.1 coordinate 3,289,934, forward strand.
GCATGCCCGAAGAGGCCCAGGGCGCGAGCGCCCGAGTACGCCCCCGTGCCGCCGCGCGCATCGATGACGAGCAGCTGACGGAACTCGACGTCGGGCGCCGCATCCGTCTCCGCGCGCAGCGCATCGCCTGCCGGCATCCCCGCGCGCAGACGGTCCAGCACGGCCGGACCGAGCCGCGGATCCGTCACGTTCTGCGAGTTCACGCCCCCGACGCCGTCGGCGAGGTGCACGCAGCGCGCCGCGACGGCGGGCGACGACGAGCAGATCGCGGAGCCGATGGCACCGGATGCGTCGCGCGCGACGATCGAGAACGTCATTGCGCACCGCCCGAGACGACCGCGGTCGCGTCGATCTCGACAAGCCACTCGGGACGGGCCAGCGCACTCACCACGATCCCGGTCGACACCGGGTGGACGCCCTTCAGCCAGCGCCCCATGACCCGGTAGACGGGCTCGCGGTAGCGCGGATCGATGAGGTAGACGACGACCTTCACGATGTCGGCGAGTGAGGATCCCGCCTCGCCGAGCAGCATCGCGATGTTGGCCATCGCCTTCTCCGCCTGGGCCTCGACGTCGCCGATGCCGATCGACTCGCGGGTCTCGAGATCCTGCCCGATCTGACCGCGCAGGTACACGACGCCGTTCGCGACGACGGCCTGGCAGAGGTCGTTGTCGAGGTTCTGCTCGGGGTAGGTCTCCTTCGTGTTGAAGGGGCGGATGCGGGTGTGCGTGGGCATCATGCGGCTCCGGTGGTGGCGAGGGCTGGGCCCCCGCGCCGGGAGGCTCCACGCAGCGCGTCAGCGATGCGTGGAGTCGGCGCGGGGAGGGTGGGCTGGCGGGCCTCGTCGTAAGCGAGGTATCCGCGCTGGATGGCGATCTGGTCGGCGATGTACTTGGCGTCGTGCCAGACGCCCCAGAGGAAACTCGACCCGCGGCGCGACTGCCACGGGAGCCCGAGGAAGTAGACGCCCAGCTCCCGCGACACCCCGCGCTGGTGGCGAGGACGGCCGCGCTCGTCGAATGTGTCGACCTCGAGCCATGAGTAGTCGGCGCCGAAGCCGACGGCCCAGACGATGCTCGTGATGCCGGCCGCGGCGAGGTCGACCGACAGGACCGGGTCGGTGACGCAGTCGGGATCGCCACCGAGGACGTGCGCCTCCGGCTCCTCCGGGAGGTCGAGGCCGTTGCGCTCGACGAAGGCGTCGGCCTCGCGCAGCAGCGACAGGTAGTTCGCATCCCCCGCCGCGATGTTGGCCGCGAGGTCGGGGGCGAAGGCCATGACGCCGTCACGGTAGGCGCCGGCTCGCCCGAGCAACGTGATGCCCGACCCGGCCAGGCGGCGGAAGTCGACGGTGCGGCCGCCGTTCGCCCCGCTCACGGCGATCGTGACGTGCTCCGCGCCGGCGGCAGGAGCCGCCGCATCCCACTTCCCGAGCACGCCCAGCCACCAGCAGAAGTCGCGGTCGCGGTAGGACCGCGGTGGGCGGTCGTGCGGTCCGACGGCGAGGTGGACCTCTCGGCCCGACGCGCGGAGCTCGTCGGCGATCTGCACGCCCGACGAGCCGGCGCCGACGACCATCACGCCGCCGGGCGGCAGCTGTGCGGGGTTGCGGTACGAGCTGGAGTGCAGCTGGTGGATCCCGGCGTCCCCGGGCACGACGTCGGGGATGATCGGCGTCTGGAACGCCCCGGTTGCCGCGACGACGAACCGCGCCTCGATCGGGCCGCCGCTCGTCGCGGCCCGGAACCCCGGGCGTCCCGCGTTGCGGCGCACGGAGGTGACCTCGACGCCGGTGCGGATCGGAGCGTCGAAGCTCCCCGCGTACGCGGCGAGGTAGTCGGCGACCTGCTCCTTGCCCGCGAAGGCGTCGGGGTCGAGGTCGAACTCCTTGCCGGGGAAGCGGTCGTGCCAGGCGGGCCCGTTGGCCACGAGCGAGTCCCAACGCCACGAGCGCCAGCGCTCCGCGATGCGGTCGCGCTCCACCACGATGTGCGGCACTCCCCCGCGGGTCAAGTGCTCGCTCATCGCGATGCCGGCCTGGCCGCCACCGACGACGAGGACTTCCGTCTGCTCGCTCGACATCCCTACCTCCTCGTAACCGTCTCCTCCATCGTCGCGAGCCGCCCTGCATCTGTACACTTCACAAACTCGACGTACCGCATCAAGAGAATTGATACGATCGCGGTATGGCACGCCTCGGCCGACCCGATCTGACGCTCGTGCAGCTGCGGTACTTCGTCGCGGCGGCGACCCGCCGATCCATGACCGAGGCCTCCCTCGATCTGCACGTCGCGCAGTCCGCTGTCTCGACGGCGATCGCCCAGCTCGAGCGCACCCTCGGCGTGCAGCTGTTCGTGCGGCAGCGCAGCAAAGGGCTCGCGATGACGGATGCCGGCGAGCAGCTGCTGCGCGACGCGCAATCGCTGCTGTCTCAGGTCGACGAGATGACGGATGCCGTCCGCGGCCAGCACCACGACGTGCGGGGGACGCTCCGCCTCGCATGCTTCGTCACACTGGCGCCGTTCGTGCTGCCGCGGCTGATCTCGCGCGTCGAGCAGGAGCATCCGGATCTGCGCGTCGAGATCATCGAGGCCGACGTCGACGGCACGGTGGAGCTGCTGCTCAGCGGCTCCGTCGAGGGCGCCATCGCCTACGACTTCGGCGAAGTGCACGACCTCGCCTTCGACCACCTCTACGCGGCGCCGCCGCACGTCATCCTGTCGTCGGAGCATCCGCTGGCCCGGCACACGCGCCTGCGTCTCGCGGAGCTCGCGGGGCAGGACCTCGTGCTGCTCGACCTCCCGCACTCCCGGGAGTACTTCCTCGGGATGCTGCGCGACGCCGGAGTCGATCCGCAGATCCGCTACAGCTCGCGCAGCTACGAGACCGTGCGCTCGCTCGTCGCCCGGGGTCACGGCTACTCCGTGCTCAACCACATCCCGCAGTCTCCGCGCACCTACGACGGCGGGCAGCTCACGGCACTGCCGATCGCGGATGCCGTGCCGCCCCTGGACGTCTGCTTCGTCCGGGTGAAGGACGTCCGGCCGACGGCACGCGTGAGGGTCATCGCATCCCTGGCCCGCGAGCTCTTCGGCACCCCCGCCTCCTGACCCACCCTCCCCCTCGCGAACCCATACTCCTTTCCCGAACCCTCACCCGATGGACGTCCATTGGATGTGGGTTCGGGAAAGGAGTGTGGGTTCGCGGAGTACCGAGGAAGGGCGCGCTCAGCAGTGGCAGGCGCCCTCGGCGCAGTGCGCCTTCGTCGCCGGCGACGGCGGCAGATCCAGCGCCGGGTTCTGGTCGAAGAACCCGGTGGGCTTGAGCGTGAAGCCCGTGTGGTCGACGGGCATGATCGGCCAGTCCTCCGTGCGCGGGAAGTGCGTGAGCCCGAAGCTGTGCCACAGCACGATGTCCTGCCCGTCGATGTCGCGGTCGGCCGCGGTGTACTCGGGCAGACCGGCGCTCCCGATGCTCTGGTTGACGAAGTCGCCGGCGGGGTACCGCTCGTCCTGCGCGAACCGCGTCACCCACAGGTGCTCGGTCGCGAAGGCCGCGCGGCGCGCGATGGAGGAGTCCTCCGCCATCGCGAGCGTCGGCTGCCCCTCGGGGAACAGCGTGTAGGCGACGTGCTCGCCGACGATGTTTGTCTTGTCGGTGTTGACGATCTCCCACACTCGGCCGACGCTCCCGTCGGCCTTGCGCCTGGCCTGGGACTCGGTGCCCAGAACCCGCCGTGAGCGTGTGAACGCGTTGCCGTGCGGATTGCCCTCCCCCATCGGCACGCGCTGGAGGTCGAGCTCGTGCACGGCGTTGCGCTCGCCGTCCACGGCCATGTCGAGGCGGGCGCAGAAGAGGTGCTGGTGGTACGGCGCCGCCAGCCCCGGCGCGATCTGCGACGCATACGGGTAGTCGCGCTCCGGGTGTCGCGCGGTGAAGACGATGCCGGTCGCCTTCGCCTCGAACTCGATCGTCCCGTCGAGGTAGAGGTACCAGTAGAACCCGTAGTCGTAGTTGCCGACCGTCGTGAAGAAGCTCACGACGAGGCGCCGCTGGCGGCGGGTCGAGCGGTGGTTCGCCCACTCGTCGGTGTGCTTCCACAGCAGCCCGACGTCCTCCTCATGGATGCAGATCGCCTGCGGGATCTCGCGCGGATTGCCGAAGTCGTCGGCCACCACGGGCGACAGGTAGGTGATCTCGCCCAGGCAGTCGCAGCCGAGCTCGAGGGAGTTGGCATCCCGCCCCACGAGGTACTCGCCGGTGTCGAAGTAGTTCTGCCAGGAGCGGTAGGGAGCCGGGTCGCCGTAGGGCACCACCATCTCGGCGATGGATGCGCGGTCCACGATCGAGCGCCGCGTGCCGCGGTCGTCGAACCCGATGCGACTGAGGACGAGACCCTCGCGCGCGTCGAACCCGACGTGCAGGTCCCACTTCCACCACCGCAGCACGTTGCCGTCGAGCGTGAAGCTGGGCCCCTCGGGCTGCGTGATGGCGATGGGCTTGAGGTCGGTGCGCAGCGGCCCGGTGAGCTCGGGATCCTCGAAGTTGCCGTTCGTGAGCGGGATGTCGGCGGGGCCGTCGTCGATGATCCGCACGACGCGGCGGTCGATCATGTCCACGAACGCGACGAGCTGGTCGACGGGGTGCCCCCACGCGTAGTCCGACGGATCGCGCTGCACGAATGCGAGACCGCGCAGCAGCCGCCGCCCCTCCTCGCCCGCGTAGTCGAAGATGCCGGCCGACAGCGGGGCGACCCGCACATCGTCGGGTGTGAGCCCGCGGGTCGCGAGGGCTGCCCTCCATCCGTCGTCCGCCGCCAGGATCTCCTCGATCGCCGCGAACTCCTCCAGCAGCACGGGGGCCTGCCCGACGAGCGCCGGGTCGACATCCGTCGCCGCGACCGTCGCGCCGGCCGTGAGGTCGACCACCAGATCGGTCGTCGCACCCGTGGACGTGTCGAGCAGGATGACGCGTGCCCGCCGGTGCGGCACGGCCGAGGGTTCGGCGGCCCACGCGCGCAGCTCGCGCTTCGCCGGGTCGTGCAGGCCGACGTACGCGAAGCGCACGCGATCGCCGATGCGGCCCTCGTCGACGAGGTGATCGCGCACCGCGGAGATCTCGTCGGCGGTCAGCGCATCCAACGGGTGGGTGCGGCGAACGGTCGGGATGGTGAGCAGCTGGGTCACGATGTCTTCTCCGGGTCCTTGGTCTGTCAGTCGCCGACGAGCGCGGCGAACTCCGCGTCGTCGAGCTCTTCGCTCTGCGCGCCGCGGCGACTGCGCTCCCAGGCATAGCCGACCACCGCGAGGATCGCGATCACGACGAGCGTGCCGATGGTGAACAGCTCGAACGTCGGCCGGCCGACGCCCCACACGTCCTGGAAGTCGTACGTCACGCCCAGCAGGCCTTCCAACGTTCCCGGGAACACCGCCACCCACGACCCGAGCAGCACCCACGCGTAGATGACGACGGTGCAGACCCAGAGTCCGACGGTGCCGCCCGGCACGCGGAAGGGCCGCGGCACGTCGGGGTGCTTGCGGCGCAGGGCGATGATCGACGGGAAGATCACGAGGTACGACAGCAGCAGGGTCGAGATGGCGACCGTCAGCACGACCGTGAACACCGCGGCGGTGGTGCCGTTCAGCAGGACGGTCGCGGCGATGCAGAACACGGAGGCGACGACGCCGGACAGCAGGTTCATGCGCACCGGCGTGCCGAGGCGCGGCGAGAACGCGCCGAAGTAGCGGAAGAACGCGCCGTCGGCGCCGGCCGCGGCCTGCACCCGGTCGGAGGCGATCATCCACGCGCTCGCCTGCGTGAGCACGACGAAGACGAACAGGACGGCGGCGATCCACAGGAGCGTGTCCGCTGCGGGGCCGTAGACCGTGAAGACCTCCTTGAACGCGTCCAGCAGACCGCTCGCACCCTGCACCTTCTGGGCCGGGAGCACCGCGAGGATCGCGAAGATCGGGACGAGGTAGCACAGGATCGAGATGAGGCCCGAGGATGCCACAGCCTTCGGGACGTCGCGCTGCGGGTCGCGCATCTCCTCCGCGGCGCCGTTCGGCGCCTCGAAGCCCACGACGGCGAAGAGGATGACGGGCGTGACCGCGAGGAAGCCGCCGAGGGTCGGCGAGAAGTCCCCCGCCGCGTAGCCGTGCACACCGTACCGGAGGGCGTAGATGCCGACTGTGACGACGAAGATCACCAGCAGAGCCACCTTGACGATGCCGCCCGCCGCCACGATGTGCTTGCCGTACTGCAGGCCGATGATCGCGGTGGCGATCGCGAGCCAGATGAAGACGAGCTTGAACGCGTAGTCGGCGAGACTGCCCGACGTCAGCGGCGAGATGTAGGCGTCCCACGTGGCCGCCGAGATGAAGACCAGCGAGCCGCCCATCCAGAGCGGGTTGGTGACCCAGTAGAACATCGTCGCGATGGCAGCCGCGAGCTTGCCGAAGGCGAGCCGCACCCACACGAACGGGCCGCCCTCGCCGTGGAACGAGCTGCCGAGCTCGGCGACCACGAGCGCGTACGGGAACAGGAAGGTCACGCCGATCACGGCCGTCCAGGTGAAGGCCTCGGCGCCCCCGCCCGCGGCGATCTGCGCGATCACATCGATCGAGATGATCGCGCTGATCGAGAGCAGGATGATGTCGAGCCGGCCCAGGGTCTTGCGGAACGTCTGGGTGCGGATATCGGATGTCTCGGGTTGGACGCTCATCGAGGACTCCTCTGTCCATGGGCCTGCGGGTCGGGTCCGCGTGCCGCGAATGGATCGAGTCAAGCCCACGCGGTCACCCGCGCGCCAATATCGGTCGGCGGACCACTGGATCAACGGAATTGATGCAGTCAGTCCCAGTTCATCAGATCGAGGGATGCCGTGACCGTGCGCGCGTCATCGCCGGGGAAGCCAGGTGTGCGGCGCGGCGGCGCGACCGAACACCGTGCGCGCCGCTCAGCGCCAGTCGGCCACCGCAGCCGCCGCCTGCAGGTCGCGATAGGCGCGCTCCTCCTCGCGGCCGACCCGCCGGCCGCGGTGCTCGAGCCCGCGCGGCGACCATCGCCAGCTGAGCAACGGTGTGCGCGTCCGCTCGGGCGTCCCAGCGTTGACGTGCCGGCTGAACACCGCCGGCGAGTGGATCTCTTGTACCGTCATACTTCCACTCAACCGTGGAAGTGGACCTGGTCATCGAGTCCAATTCATCCTGCGTGGCCTTGCCGTCCCCGCTCTGTGTGGAAGGAGAGCGGGCCAATTCCGCGGACCTGGCGAACGCCCCCTACGGGAGGACCCCCAGGATCGCGTCCCGGTAGGCGGCATAGCCGAGCACATTGGGGTGGAAGAACGTCACCGGGTCGGTCGGATCGCCTCCGATCCACGGCACATCTGCCCCGCCGATGGCGTGGGCCCCGAACGAGATCGGCACGAACACGGCAGGAACGCCCGTCGTGGCCTCGGCGAGCACGGCACCGGCGAGCTGCGCGTCGAGAGCGTCGGAGGCGGCGTTCACGACGGCCGCGAGCGGGTCGGCGGCAGCCGCGCCGGCGGCGAAGGGCTCGGGGTAGCCGGTGACGACGATCGTCGCTCGCGCAGACCTGGCATGGACAGCGCCGATGAGACCCGCCATCTTCGGCCCGACGGTCTGGATCGCGGCCGTCGCCGCGGCGATCGCCTGCTGACACGCGACCGATGTCTCGTCGGGGGCGCACGCGGCGTAGACGCCGCCGATGTTCAGGTCGTTCGCGCCGGCCGTGATCGTCACCAGCGTGGTGCCCTGATTCACGTAGCCGAGCTGCCGGGCCGACACCTGGTCGATGGTCGCCCCCGAGCAGGCGGGCAGCCGCAGCAGGTTGAACCGCGGCACAGCGCCGATCTGCGAGGCGTAGCCGAGGGTCGTCCGAAGGCAGGAATCGAGGGGCGCACCGGCGCCCTGGCCGGCTCCGTACGAGTCGCCGAGGGCGACGTACTTCGCCACGGGAACAGGCTGGGCCGCGAATGCCGGCGCCGCTCCCATCGGGAGGGCGAGGAGCGCGGCAGCCACGGCTGCGATCGCGATGATCCTGCGCGGACGTGCGAGTCGGGTTTCACTCATAGCCGGAGACTAGCCCCGGCAACGCCGGTCAGAACAGGGACCGAGGTCTTCACCTCGGAGATTCTCCCCCGATCAACCGGCGAATCTGCGCTGCACCTCGGCGTAGCTGATCGCGCCGTCGAGGAATCCGAGCGTGCCCGGGCCGGCGAGCTCGCGGGCGGCCCGCTCGAGCGCCGTGATCGCCACCCGCGCGAGGCTGCCGCCGAGGCTCACACGCTTCACCCCGAGCGAGAACAGCGTCGGCGCATCGATGATGTTCGAGCTGAGCCCGGCCACGATGTTGAGCGGGGCCGGGATCTCCGCGACCAGCCGCCGGATGCTGTCCTCGTCGTTCACGCCCGGAACGAAGATGCAGTCCGCCCCTGCGTCGAGGTACCGGTGCGCGCGACCCACGGTCTCGCGGAACGGATCGCCGGATCCACCCATGAAGTAGGCATCCGTGCGCGCATTGAGGACGAACGTGCCGCGGGGCGCGGCATCCCGAGCCGCCGCCAGGCGCTCCGCCGCCTCGTCGACGTCGATCAGGACACCCTGGCGCGTGTCCTCGAGGTTGCCGCCGACGACCCCGGTCGCCACGGCGAGCTCGACGGTGCGGCCGACCTCCGCGGCCGTGTCACCGTATCCCGCCTCGAGGTCGGCCGTCACGGGAACCCCGACTGCGGCGACGATCTCCGCCACCCGGTCGAGCATCCTCCTGAGGTCGATCGCCCCGCCGTCGGGAACACCGAGCGACCAGGCGACGCCGGCGCTCGTCGTGGCGATCGCCGCGAATCCGGCCTGCTCCAGGATGCGGGCGGAGCCGGCGTCCCACGCGTTGGGCAGCACGAAGCCTGGCCCGGAGTGGAGCTCGAGGAACTCGGCGGCATGCTCGTTCGGCATGTTTCGACCTCACATCCTGTCGCACGTGCGGAGGGTCCCACGCGCCGCACCCAGTGTGCCCGGTCGCCGATGCCGGCGCCACGGCCCCGCGCGATTCAGGCGGCCCGGATCAGGCGCACGCCGTGGTCGACGAGGTCGCGCAGCGTCGGATCGCCCGCATCCGTATCGGTCACGATCCCGGTGACCTCCTCGAAGGGCAGCACCGCGTAGCGCGAGGCCGTGCCGATCTTCTCCTCGCTCGCGAGGACGTAGGTCTCGCCCGCGCGTCCCGCGAGCGCTCTCTTCATCGCGGCCTCCTCGGGGTCTCCGGTCGTGAGCCCCGCGGTCGGGTGGACGCCGGTGACGCCGAGGAAGAACAGGTCGGCGCTGATGCCGTTCGCGATCTCGACGGCGGCCGCTCCGCAGGCCACCGCCGAGTGCTTGAACAGTCGGCCGCCGATGACGAAGACGTCCGCGGCGTGGTCGAGGAGCGACGCCGCCACCGTCGGGCTGTGCGTCACGATCGTGCACGGGAGGCTCCTGGGCAGCGCATCCACCATCGCGAGCGTGGTCGTGCCCCCGTCCAGGATGACCGTGCTGCCCGGACGGATGAGGGCGACGGCCGCCGCTGCGACACGGCGCTTGCTCTCGGGCGCGACAGCCGTGCGCGTCGCGTAGTCGGCGACCGCCGGCGAGGCGAGGAGCGCACCGCCGTAGACGCGGACCGCGACTCCCGCCGCGTCCAGCTCGCGCAGATCGCGACGGATGCTGTCCTCCGAGAGCCCGAGCTCGGCGGCGACGTCCTTGGCGACGATGCGTCCGTCGCGACGCAGTCGCTCGAGGAGCAGGTCCCTGCGCGCGGCTGCCAGCATCCCGTTCTCCTGTTTCTCTACGTTGTTGCACGTTTCTGCCGTATTGTAGCGCGCATGAGCACACCCCTGCTGATCCTGATCGCCGGCCCGTACGCCTCGGGAACCGACGGCGACCCCGCCCTGATGGCGCAGAACCTGAAGCGGCTCGAGGAGGCGGCCTGGCCGATCTTCGAGGCGGGCCACGTGCCGATGATCGGCGAGTGGGTCGCTCTTCCCGTGCTCAGCAGCGCGGGCGCGGACGGCCCGACCGACCCACTGGCGGCAGACGTCATGTACCCGACGGCCGAGCGGCTCCTGCACCACTGCGACGCGGTGCTGCGGCTGCCGGGCGCCTCGCGCGGTGCCGACCGGGACGTCGCGATCGCGCAGGAGCGCGGCATCCCGGTCTATCACTCGCTCTCCGAGATCCCCCGCGCCTCGTGACCGTCAGGCCGTCATGAGGTGACGCGATGACGCGGCGAGCAGCGCCTGCAGATTCGCGACCGCGCCCGGGATCGCCGCGCGATAGCGCCGCAGCAGATCGAGGCTCACGTCGTCGTCCGGGGCGATGTCGCGCGTCAGCCGCGAGAAGCGGTCGAGCCGCGAGGTCATGAGCCACTCCCCGACACGCCGATCCGACCGCCACGCGCGCTGGTTCGCGAGGTTCATGAGCGACATCGGGATCCAATCGGCCGGGGCGTCCGACATCGGGATGGGCCGGCAGAGCGCGTTCTTCTCCTCGTCGCCGTCGACCGTCGCCTCGACGTGCGCGATGAGCGCGGCACTGAACACGGGCTGCAGCATCCGGACCATCTGCGGTGTGATCGTCCGCCCTGCGAAGATCGGCTTCGTCGGCCGGCGCGGTGCGCCGATCGCCGAGCAGTCGATGTGCAGGCGCCCGGGAGGGGAGTCGACCGACCCCTCGTCGAGCACGATCCGGCCGGGCTCGATGCGCTGCACCCGACCCAGACGCACCACGTCGGTGATCGTCCGCAGCAGCTCGAGCTCCCCCACCGACACGATCGCGCCGTGGAACATGCGCGGGGTGACCGCGGGGTCGAGGCGCAGGAGCTGCCCGGCATCCTCCATCCGCGCGAACAGCTCGTCCACCGTCGCCGCGCTCGCCGCGATCTCGGCCTGCACCGTCTGCGCGGCGAGCGCATCGACCGCGAGCTCGCCGACGGGCTGCATGCCGGCCCTGTTCTGGAACCACGCGTCGCGCGGCACGACCCACTGGATCTTCTCGGCGGGCACCCCCGACTCGAGGAGGAACAGGCAGGTGTCGACGCCGGTCTTGCCGCCACCGATCACGACGTAGCCCTCCGGGGCGGCGGCCACGCGCGCCAGGCCGTTCGGCGGGATGCAGCGCACCCCCGGCGCGACGGTGAACGTCGGCGTATGCATTGCCGGTATCGACGCGCACATGAAGGTCGCGTCCACCACCTTCCGGCGCACGCGCACCGCGACGGATGCACCCCCGAGCAGCGACTCGACCCGATGCAGACCGTCCACCTGACCCGTGTGATCGTGCGCGGACAGGAAGCGCACCCGGCCCGACGCGACGAGGTCGGCCAGGAGCTGCTCGTAGCAGGCGACGATCTGCGCACTCGACGCCCGCTCCAGGAAGCCGCGGTTGAGCGGCGAGGCATCCCGGCGCAGCTCGTCGCCGAGCGGACGCGACTCGACGCCGTAGTTCGCCGACGGCTGATGCAGCCGCACGAAGGGATAGGCGTCGTTCCAGTGCCCGCCCGGACCGGATCGTCGATCGACGATGACGATCGACGCATCCGTCTCCGTCGAGAGCACGTCGGCCACCGCCATCCCGACCGCTCCACCGCCGATGATCAGGTAGTCGGTCTCGAGCTGCTCGTCCATGTTCGTCCTCGATCCGCGCCCGCATCTCGGGCCCGTTCCATCGTGCGAGCCGAGGATCGGGGGCACAGCCGTGGAAACACGGCACTTTCAGCGGATCGAGGTGGCGTACCAGACGGCCAGCTGCGCGCGCGAGCGCAGTCCCAGCCGCTCGCGGATGCGGTCGACGTGCGACTCCGCGGTGCGCTCGGTGATGAAGAGCCGTTCCGCGATCTGCCGGTTCGAGCAGCCGTCGGCGACGAGGGCGGCCACCTCGAGCTGACGGGAGGTGAGCAGCGGTGCGAAGCGCGCGGTCGATCGGCTGAGCCCGAGACCCTGGCGCATCGCATCCACCACCGCGTCGACATCGCCCACGTAGGCGATGTGTGCGCGCCCGGGGAGCACCGTGAGCTCGGCGCCCGCGATGCCCGCCGCCAGCCGGCGCCCCTCCTGGACGGGGACGGCGCGATCGCCCTCGCGATGGATGACGCGGGTCGGCGTCGTGACGCGACCGAGATCGCCGGACACGTCCATCGCATAGGCCGCTGCGAGCACCCGGTGGGCGGTCTCGGCGGATGCCGCGGAACGCTGGAGGGCCGCGAACGCGGCGCGGAACTCCGCATCCGCTCCCGGCGCGAAGATGTCGGTCAGGATCTCGGATCCGAAGCCCCAGTGGGTGCCGACCAGCTCGAGCACGTGTTCGCGGGCCTCCGGGTCGCCGAGCCGGGCCCCGTCCACCCATCCCCCGTAGAGCACCAGGCGGCGGATGCGTTCGGGATGCCGGGCAGCCCAGCGGACCGCGAACACCGACGACAGCGATGTGCCGACCACATCGACCTGGTCCGCACCGACGGCATCCGCGACGGCGTCGATCACCTCGAGCTCGAGGTCGGCCAGCTCCGCGCCCTCGGGTGCGGCACCCGACAGGCCGTTCCCGGGACGGTCGTAGCGCACCAGCGTGCGCCCGGGCGCGATCGCCTCGTAGAACCGGCGCTGCGGCCCGAGCGCCCAGTCGAGCTCGACGTGCGAGACCCAGCCGGGCAGGAGCAGCAGCACGGGACCGGATCCCGCGGTCGCGTAGGCGACCTCCGTCCCGCCGCTCAGGGCCACGCGGCCGATGCGCTGCTCCACGCCATTCATCATGCCGCGTGTCGCGGGGAATATCGCCGTCATCGGCATCCGCGGCCCGCATCCCTTCTTATGCTCACGGAAAGAACCGTGAAGCTTTCAGCTCTCGAACACGGAAGACCATGCCGGAGTCGCGGCTACAGTCAAGATATGACGGGATCCACCGCCTCACCCCGAGCCGCCACCGCCGCGCGTGCGGCCTACTTCGTCTCGGACAGCACCGGCATCACGGCCGAGACGCTGGGCAACGCCCTCCTGTCCAACTTCCCGGGCTTCGCGTTCGTCAAGCACACGATCCCCTTCGTCGACACGCCCGAGGGCGCGGCGAACGTCGTGCGCCAGATCGCGGACGACGCGGCCGCCGGCCTCGACCCCATCGTGTTCCGGACCACGAAGACGCAGTCCGTCAGCTCGGTCCTCTCCACAGCGCCGGCGACGACCATCGATCTCCTCGGCGGCCACCTCACCGAGCTCGAGGAGGCCCTCGGGACCACCGCATCCGAGCAGCTCGGCCAGTTCCACATGCTCGGCGACCCCACCCAGTACTTCGCGCGGATGCGAGCCGTCGAGTACGCCATCGAGCACGACGACGGGCAGAGCTCGCGAGCGCTGGACATCGCGGACGTCATCATCGTCGCGCCGAGTCGCTGCGGGAAGACGCCCACCACGATGTACCTCGCGCTGCAGTACGGGCTGCTGGTGGCGAACTACCCGCTCACCGACGACGACTTCCCGACCGACGGTCTTCCCCGTCTCGTCGCCCCCTACGCGTCGCGGTGCTTCGGCATCACGACGACGCCCCTGCGGCTGAGCCAGGTGCGGCACGAGCGCCGTCCCGACTCGCGGTACGCCAGCCTCGCGCAGTGCACCATCGAGCTGCGCCGCGCGGAGGACCTCTACCGCCGCAATCGCGTCCCGTTCCTCAACTCCTCGACGAAGAGCGTCGAGGAGATGTCCGCGGTGATCCTGCAGACCCTCAGGCTCCGCCCCTGACCGGCCATCCGGCCCTGACGACCCCCTCACGAAGGAGTACGCCATGAGCAACATCCTCTGGTTCGACGAGATCGGCATGGACGACCTGCCCCAGGTGGGCGGCAAGAACGCGTCGCTCGGCGAGATGGTCTCGAATCTCGCCGGTCTCGGCGTGCGCGTCCCTCGCGGGTTCGCGACGACCGCCGACGCGTATCGCCGATTCCTCGAGCACGACGACCTCCGCGGACGCATCCGCGACGCGATCGCCGGCCTCGACATCGACGACGTGACGGCGCTCACGCACGTGGGCACCGAGATCCGCTCGTGGATCGCGGAGCACCCGATTCCCGCCGACCTCGAGCGCGACATCCGCTCCGCGTTCGACACGCTCGTCACGACGGATGCCGAGCCCGACACCGTGACGTGGGCCGTGCGGTCGTCGGCGACGGCCGAGGATCTGCCCGACGCGTCTTTCGCCGGTCAGCAGGAGACCTTCCTCAACGTCGGCGGCATCGACAACGTGCTCGCCGCGATCCGCGCGGTCTACGCATCCCTCTACAACGACCGGGCCATCGCGTACCGCGTGCACCACGGCTTCGCCCACGACGACGTCGCACTGTCGGCCGGCGTGCAGCGCATGGTGCGCTCGGATGTCGGCGCCTCCGGCGTCATGTTCACCGTCGACACGGAGTCGGGGTTCGACCAGGCCGTGTTCGTGACGAGCTCGTACGGACTCGGCGAGGCCGTCGTGCAGGGCGCCGTGAACCCCGACGAGTTCTACGTCTCCAAGCCCGCGCTGCGCGCGGGACGCCCCGCGGTCCTCAAGCGCGCCGTCGGCGAGAAGGCCATCGCGATGCGTTACACCGACAGCCGCGAAGCGGGATCGAGCACGGCGTTCGTCGATGTGCCCGCCGCCGACCGCGTACGGTTCTCGATCACGGATGCCGAGCTGGAAGAGCTCGCCCGTCATGCCCTCGTCATCGAAGACCATTACGGCCGCGCGATGGACATCGAGTGGGGCAAGGACGGTGTCGACGGCATGCTGTACATCCTGCAGGCCCGGCCGGAGACGGTCGTCTCGCGGGGGTCGGCCAACGTCATCCGCCGCTTCCGCCTGCATGAGCAGGGCACGGTCCTCGCCGCCGGCCGCGCGATCGGTCAGCGCATCGGCGCCGGCCCGGTGCGCGTGCTGAGCGACATCGCGCAGATGAGCGACTTCCAGACCGGAGACGTGCTCGTCGCCGACATGACCGACCCGGACTGGGAGCCGATCATGAAGCGCGCCGCGGCCATCGTCACGAACCGCGGCGGCCGCACGTGCCACGCCGCGATCATCGCCCGGGAGCTCGGCATCCCGGCCGTCGTCGGAGCCGGCGACGCGACCGGCACCCTCCGCGACGGGCAGGAGGTCACCGTCTCGTGCGCCGAAGGCGACACCGGGTTCGTCTACGACGGGATCCTCGACTTCGTCGAGGAGGAGACCCACCTCGACAAGATGCCCGAGCCGCCCGTCAAGATCATGATGAACGTCGGGACGCCCGAGCAGGCGTTCTCGTTCTCCCGCCTCCCGCATGCCGGCGTGGGACTGGCCCGCCTCGAGTTCATCATCAACCGGCAGATCGGCATCCATCCCCAGGCCCTGCTGGAGTTCGACGCGCTGCCGGACGCGCTGCACGACGAGATCGCCGAGCGCATCGCGGCCTACCCCTCGCCGAGGGAGTACTTCGTCGACCGCGTGATCGAGGGTGTCGCGATGATCGCCGCGGCCTTCGCGCCGGAGCCCGTCATCGTGCGGTTGAGCGACTTCAAGTCGAACGAGTACGCCAACCTCATCGGCGGCGACCGGTACGAACCGCACGAGGAGAACCCGATGATCGGGTACCGCGGCGCATCGCGGTACATCTCCCCCGACTTCCGCGCCTGCTTCGAGATGGAATGCGAGGCGTTGAGGTTCGTGCGCGACGAGATGGGCTTCACCAATGTGCAGGTCATGGTGCCGTTCGTGCGAACGGTCGGCGAGGGACAGGCCGTCGTGGAGCTGCTGGCCGAGAACGGTCTGCGCCGCGGCGTGAACGACCTCCAGGTCATCATGATGTGCGAAGTGCCGACCAACGCGCTCCTCGCCGACGAGTACCTCGAGTTCTTCGACGGCTTCTCGATCGGCTCCAACGACATGACCCAGCTCACGCTCGGACTCGACCGCGACAGCGCGCTCGTGGCGAACACATTCGACGAGCGCGACCCCGCGGTGCTGAAGCTGCTGTCGATGGCGATCGAGGCGTGCCGCCGGAAGGGCAAGTACGTCGGCATCTGCGGCCAGGGCCCCTCGGATCACCCCGATCTCGCGCAGTGGCTGGTCGAGCAGGGGATCGCGTCGGTGTCGCTGAACCCCGACACCGTCGTGGACACGTGGCTGCGGCTCTCGCGCACCGAGGCGGCGGTGGCATAGGGCGAGGCAGGGGGAATGCTCAGCGCACCTGCAGTGAGGGAGACTTAGACTCGGCACGAAGGCGGCGCGCCTACGCCGCCTGCGGAGGTGTTTCCCGATGACGTTCCGCCGAGGGTGGATTCCCGCGATCGTCGCGCCGGTCGCCGTTGTCGCCGCCGTGGTCGCGGTTCCCGCGATCGCCGACGCTGCATCGCCGCCGCCTGCCAAGACGGCGGCGCAGGTACTGACGCTCATCGCGGGCAGTCATGATGCCCATTACTCCGGCACGGTGGTGCAGAGCTCCGATCTCGGACTTCCCCAGCTGCCCGCCTCGATGTCATCGAGAGCACCTTCGTCCAGCGGCTTCGACGCGGCAAGCCTCATCGAGCTGGTCACGGGGTCGCACACGGCTCAGGTCTACGTGGACGGCCGGTCGCAGCAGCGCGTCCAGCTGCTCGACACGCTCGGCGAGCGCGACCTCATCCACAACGGCACCTCGGTCTGGACCTACGACGCCCGGGCGCACACGGCGACTCACGTGACCGCATCCGGCGACGCGACCGCACGCGAGACGCCGCAGCCGACCACTCCGGCGACGGTCGCGGATCGCCTCATCGCGTCGATCACACCCACGACGAAGGTCTCGGTCTCGACCGGTTCGTTCCTCGGCCACGGCGTGTACACGCTGACCCTCGAGCCGAAGACCTCGGCCACTCTGGTGCGCTCCGCCGTGATCACGGTGGATGCCGCGACCGGCGTGCCGCTGAGCGCACAGCTCGACGCTCGCGGCCAGTCGACGCCGGCAGTGAGCGTCGCCTTCGACAAGGTGGACTTCTCGCGCCCCGGCGCGGACGTCTTCGCGTTCACGCCGCCCCAGGGCACCGCCGTCCGGGACATGACGGCGCCGTCGCACGAGACCAAGGGAACGCACACCGAGAAGCAGCCCGGCGGACAGAAGCCGACCGTGATCGGCTCCGGGTGGACATCGATCGTCGAGGTCGCCGGCGGCACGGGGCTCACGTCCGGGATGTCGGGCCTCACCGGCAGCAATGCGCAGCTGCTGAACGAGCTCACCCGGCACGTGGACGGCGGACGGATGCTGCAGACCTCCCTCTTCACGGTCTTCCTGCGCGACGACGGCACCGTGCTCGCGGGCGCCGTGCCCGCCGCGACGCTGCTCGCCGCGGCCAGGTGAGCGGACATCCGCCGGATTCCTCGGACGATGACGACGTCATCGTCACCCGCGGCCTGACGAAGAGGTTCGGCCGCTCCAGCAGCCGCGCCGCCGTGGACGGCCTCGATCTCACCGTGCCGCGCGGTGCCGTGTTCGGCTTCCTCGGCCCGAACGGCTCGGGCAAGACGACGACGATCAGGATGCTGCTCGGGCTCGCCTCCCCCACCGCGGGCGGCATCCGCCTCCTCGGCGGCGACATGCCCCGCGCGGGGGCGACCGTGCTGCCGCGCGTCGGCGCGCTCGTCGAAGGCCCGGCGTTCGCGCCGTTCCTCTCCGGCGCCGCGAACCTCGCACGATTCGACGCGGCCGACCCCCTGTCGTCGCGCGCGACACGCGCCGCCCGGGTCAGCCGAGCCCTCGATCGCGTCGGCCTCGGCGCCGCGGCGAACAAGGGGGCGGGCGCGTACTCGCTGGGCATGAAGCAGCGACTGGGACTCGCATCCGCCCTTCTCGGCCCCCGTGAGCTGCTCATCCTCGACGAACCGACCAACGGACTCGACCCGCAGGGCACGCGCGAGGTGCGGTCGCTCATCCGCTCGCTCGCCGACGAGGGGACGACGGTGTTCCTCTCGAGCCACCTGCTCAGCGAGGTCGAGCAGGTCTGCACGCACGTCGCGGTGATGCGATCCGGGCGGCTTGTCGCGTCGGGCACCCTCGAGGCGCTGCGGGCGGAGAGTGCGCCGCGCATCCGCGTGCACACTCCCGATGCGGAGGCCGCGACATCCACTCTGCGGCGACTCGGGCTCTCTCCGGAGCGCTCGAGTGCAGAGGAGGTGGATGCCGTCCTCTCCGGGGGCCCGCCGGTCGAAGCTGTCACCGCTGCCCTCGTGCACGACGATGTGCGCGTGCGAGGGATCACGGTCACCGGCGCGAGCCTCGAGGAGCGCTTCGTGGAGCTCACCGGGGAGGGCTTCGATGTCGACGGCTGAGATGCGCACGACCCACCGACGGCCGTTCGCGCTGCTCGGGTCGGAGCTTGCGACCATGTTCCGGCGGTGGCGGACGATCATCATGCTCGTCCTGCTCGCGCTCGTGCCCGTGCTGATCGCCGTCGCGGTCCGGCTCACCGGAGCGGGATCGCGCGGACGGGGTCCGGCTTTCCTCGGCGACATCACGAACAACGGCGTGTTCGTCATCTTCACGGCGCTGACGGTGTCGATCCCGCTCTTCCTGCCGCTCACGGTCTCGGTGGTCGCGGGCGACTCGGTCGCCGGCGAGGCGAGCTTCGGCACGCTCCGGTACCTGTTGATCGCCCCGGTCGGACGGGTGCGACTGCTCGGTGTCAAGTTCCTGGCGAGCTGCGCCTTCACCGTCGCGGCGGTGCTCGCGATCGTGATCGGCGGCATCGCATCCGGAGCGGCGCTCTTCCCGATCGGTCCGGTGACGCTGCTGTCGGGCGACACCGTGAGCCTCGCCGAGGCGTTCGGCAGGGTGCTCCTGCTCGCCGCCTATGCGGCCGTCTCGTTGCTGGGCCTGTGCGCGATCGGCGTCTTCATCTCGACCCTCACGTCGCTGCCGGTCGGCGCGATGGCCGCGACCGTGCTGGTGGCGGGCGTCTCACAGGTCGTCGACCAGCTGCCGCAGTTCGACGCCATCCATCCCTTTCTGCCGACCCACCTGTGGTTCTCGTTCGCCGATCTGCTGCGCAGCCCGATCCTGTTCGACTCGTTCTGGCAGAACGCGGCGCTGCAGCTCGCCTACGTCGTGATCTTCGGCGCCTTCGCGATCGGCCGCTTCACCACGAAGGACATCCTGACCTGACGATGAGCGCACGTCCACGATGAGGAGGGCCGGGTGCTACCCGGCCCTCCCACCGTCCTGATGGTGCAGCTCCGATCAGGAGAGCGCATCCTGGCGCCGCTGCTCGAGCGCGCGCTCCATGCGCTGGACATCGCGAGGGTAGGTCCAGTAGAGGATCGTGAGGAAGGCGGCGTTGACGAGCATCAGCCCGACCAGCACGAACAGGAACACCTGCGTCAAGCCGATCGTGGCCGCGAACTGACCGGCGACGATCGCGAAGAGCGCCCAGCCGATCGTCTCGAAGACGGTGAGCCAGACGGCGAACGCCTGTCCGCGCAGCTCGGGCAGCACCACCGTGGACACGATCGGGCGATTCACCGGCGGGTTGAGCCCCACGAAGAATCCCATGACGCCCCACAGCACCGCATAGACGGCGTTGTCGGCGTAGACGATCTGCGTCGCGAAGAAGGCGGCGATCGCGAACGCCACCTGGGCGAGCTGCAGCACCAGCACGCGAGCGCGCGGGCCCATGATCCGGTCGAGGACGGGCAGGATGTAGCCGATCGACAGCGTCGAGATCAGGTAGCCGATGCTGTACGGCAGCGCGATGAGGACAGCCGCGGCGTTGGTGATCCCCCGCTCGGTGACGAGGAACTGCACGCCGAAGATGATGACGAGCAGGTGCCCCGACAGCAGGCGCGAGACCATCATGACGGTGTAACTCGGGATGCGGAACAGGCCCATGACCGAGGCCCACGTCACCTTCTGGTTCTCCCGCCTGCTCTCATCGAGGTCGGCGAGCTGCTTTTCGGACGAGCCGATGCCGGGCTCGCGGTAGAGCGCCAGCACGAGGATAGCGACGACGACGCAGACGGCCGCGATCGCCCACATGGCCCAGCGCCATCCGTTGCTGATGCCGAGGAAGAGCGCGATGACGGGTGTGACCACGACAGCGACCGCCTGCAGCGAGGCGAAGAAGTAGCCCATCGCTCGCGGGCGGCGCTCGACGGGGAAGGAGTCCGAGATCACGGCCATCGAGATCGGGCTCGCCCCGATCGCGGCGGCCGCCATGAGGGTGGTGAAGACGATGAGCTGCAGGTAGCTCTGCGAGAAGCCGGCGCCGATGCCGAACAGTCCCGCGGTGAAGCTCGTGAGCGCGAGGGTCCGGCGGCGGCCGATCTTCGACGACAGCCAGACCCAGAGCGGTCCCGCCGGCACGGCGATGAGCTTGCCGGCGGCCGAGATGGTTCCGAGTGCCGCGGTGGTCAGCCCGAGCGACGCCGAGATCGAGGGGAAGACATTGGTGACGAGCCCCGCCTCGGTGTTGTCGACGAGCGACACGCCCGCGAGGATCGAGAGGTTGCGCCAACGATGCGGGACGTGCGCGGCCTGCGCCGCTCCCTCTGGCCGGGTGCTCGCCGCCGGGTCGGCTGGTGCGGTGGTGGTCATGATGCCTGTCTCCTTCGTCAGGTCGTGCGGGGGATGCCGTCAGTGCGTCGACGCGGTGACGGGGGTCGCGGAGCGAGCGAGCGCCTGGTCGAGCCGCCGCAGCATGCCGGCGGGGATGACTCCCAACCGCGCGAGGTCGAGAAGCGACATGCCGGCCGCCATCGAGAGCTGCTCCGACTGGACGAGTCCGGGCGCGCTCTCGGCGAGGATGTCGCGAGGGCCGGCGAGCTGCAGCAGCTCAGGGATGGGGCAGCTCAGCAGGTCGATCGCGTTCAGCTCCGAGGTCGGCGGCAGCGGCTCGGCGGACGCGATGGCGCGTTCGCGCTGCTCCCGCACCAGCAGGTGCTCCTCGCCGAGCTCACCGTCGCGAGGGATGCCGAGCCGCTCGAACTGGCTGTCCGGAGCGTCGTTGCGGAGCATCTCCGCCCGCAGAAGTCGCAGCATCCGCAGTTCGACCTCGTCGTCGACGATCGGCGTGTTCTGCTCCGGGTCGTCGACCAGATCGAACAGCAGGGTGCCGTACTGCCACGGGTTCATCCACATCCCGGAGGCGGGCACCCGCATCGTACGCAGGCCCTTCGTGAAGGCGAACGGCGCAGCCGGCTGCCAGTCGGCGAGCTCCGCGACGCCGAAGCGCGACTTCATGTGCGTCGGCATGAGCGTGAAGTCCTCCAGCGGCGCGTTGGCCTGCTCCGTGGATGCCCGCATATAGACGTACCGGCCGTCGGTGACGTTGACGTGCGCACCGTGGATGCCGAACAGCGCCGCCTCGCGCACCTCCTCGTCGACCAGCAGCACGTCGGCGAGGTCGTGACCCTGCATGTCCGGGGTCGGTTCGACGCCGAACCAGCGGAGCACGGTCGGAGCGATGTCGATGGTCTGCGCGAGCGCCCCGCGGCGGTCGTCGCGACCCCGCGTGCGCGGATCCCACAGGAACATCGGCAGGTGCACGAGCTCGTTGAACCAGGGCTGCACCGACTTCGCCCACCAGCCGTGCTCCCCCAGGAGGAACCCGTGGTCGGTGTTGACGATCAGCAGGGTGTCGTTCCAGAGGTCGTGCTCGTCCATCGCGTCGAGCACGCGTCCGAGGGAGGCGTCGCACATGCTCACGAGCGCCGCATACTCGCGCCGCGCGTGCTCCACCTGCGCGTCCGGCTCCGAGACCTTCTGATAGCCCGGCCAGTCGAACTCCGGGCCGTCGTACTCGTGCGGATAGAGGTCCTTGTACTTCGCGTGCGTGAAGAAGGGCTCGTGCGGATCGAAGAGTTCGAGCTGCAGCATCCATCGGTCCGCCGCGGCGTTCGTCCGGATGAACTCGAGCCCGGCGTCGACCGTTCGGGTCTGCGAGTGCTGGTCCTCGGTCGCCATATAGCTGCGGTTGACCGCATCCTGACGGACGAGGCGCTTCTTGAAGCCGGCGAAACCCGGCTGGGCGACCTCGTTCGAGACGACGCCCTTCCACGGATCGCCCTCCTGGCCGCGGAAGAACTCCCACGTCGTATAGCGCGTGTGGTAGGTCGCGCCGCCGTCCTCCCAGTAATGCGGATGGTCGGAGACGAGATGCGTGTGGATGCCCTGCCTGCCGAGGATCTCGGGCATCGAGTCGTCGAACGGCTCGAGCGGGCCCCAGCTGCGGTGCAGGAAGTTGTATCGCCCCGTGTGCAGCTCGCGGCGCGCAGGCATGCACGGCATGGATCCCGCGTAGAAGTTGTCGAACGTCGTGGCCCTCGACGCGAGGCGTGCGAAGTTCGGCGCGTCGACGAAGGTCTCCGCGTAGGGCGAGAGCATGTGGCGGTTCAGGCTGTCGAACATCAGGATGATGGCCCTCATGCGCGCACCCGCCCCAGCGCGTGCTCGCGGACGTCGGGCGAGACCTCTGTCGCCGGCTCACCGTTCAGGAGTCGCTCGCGCAGTGCGACGAGCGCCTCGACGTGACGATCGATCGCGGCCGCACCCTGGCGGTGCAGCCACTCGCCCATCTCGACGGCGAACTCCAGGTCGTCGCCCTTCCGGCCGATGGACACCGCGTAGCGGTCGCGCTCTCGGAACCGGGCGATCTCGGAGATGCGCGTGGAGATCTCGATCTCGAGGATCTCGAGGACCCGCTCGCGGCCGATGAGACCGGCGTGCGCGAGACGGGCGTAGAGATCCGGGTCCTGGAACCGCGACGGCGGGTTGTAGGGGCCGGTGAGCCAGTCCAGCAGTTCCGCCTCACCCTCCTCGGTGACACGGAAGCGCTTCAGGTCGCTCGCACCGGCCTTCGACTCCACCTCGTGCTCGACCCATCCGCGCTTCTCCATCGCGGCGAGCGTCCGATAGACCTGGCTCATCGTCGTGTTCGAGCGCATGAACCGGCCGGCGGTGTCGAGGAAGCGCGTGAGCTCGTAGCCGGTCGACGGCTCGCTCCGCAACGCTCCCAGGAGGATGATCTCCAGCTTCATGTCTTTCGCCCCTTCGCAAAACCACTCCACTTGTGGAATACAGTGACTATTGCACAAGTGGAATGGTAGAGTCAAGCATCGCCTCGACGGAGCTCGTCGGGGTGCCGACGACACAGGAGCCGTCCATGACCGCAGCCGATGAGTCCTCCTCGACGTGCGGGCCTTCCTGCACCTGCGCGCCGACGTCCGGCCGCATCCCGCTCCCCGCACGCCAGGACGCCGTCCCGGGCGCGCTGCCGGGAGACCATGTCATCGAGCAGGCGCACGTGCCTGCCGGGGTCTTCGCCATGGGCGACGCGACGGGCGATCGCAATCGAGGCGACGGCGAGATCCCCGTCCACGACGTCCGGCTTCCCGCGTTCGACATCGACGCGACGACCGTCACGAACGCGGACTTCGCGCGTTTCGTCGCGGCCACGCACTACGAGACGGATGCCGAGCGCTTCGGCTTCTCCGCGGTGTTCCACCTCGCCCTCGCCGCGCCTCCCGCGGACGTGATGGGCCCGGCTGCAGGGACTCCGTGGTGGCTCGGCGTGCGCGGCGCGGATTGGCGGCACCCGGGTGGCCGGGACTCGGACGTCACGGATCGGGCGGACCATCCCGTCGTGCACGTCAGCTGGAACGATGCGATGGCCTACTGCGCGTGGGCCGGCCGGCGGTTGCCGACGGAGGCCGAGTGGGAGCGCGCGGCCCGCGGCGGTCTGGACGGGGCGAAGTACCCGTGGGGTGACGACGAGGTGGATGCCGGCGGCTGGCGCGCGAACATCTGGCAGGGGCGCTTCCCGACGACGAACAGCGTGGAGGACGGCTGGCTCACCACGGCTCCGGTGCGATCCTTCGCCCCCAATGCGTATGGCCTGTGGCAGATGGTCGGCAACGTGTGGGAGTGGTGCGCGGACTGGTTCAGCCCGCGATACTACGCCGAGTCCGTGCCCGAGAACCCGAGCGGCCCGGCGGACGGAGAGACCCGCGTGCTCCGCGGCGGCTCGTACCTGTGCCACATCTCGTACTGCAACCGGTACCGCAACGCCGCCCGATCTTCGAACACGCCCGACTCCTCGATGGGCAACGCCGGCTTCCGGACGGTCTCACTCGGGCCGCGGCGCGACGCCTCGGGCTAGGGTGTCGCTCGGGAGGGGCATGGACGCGGATGTGGTCGTCGTCGGAGCCGGGCCCGCGGGGCTCGCCGTCGCCGCCTGCCTCGGGCGGGCGGGTGTCGCGGCCATGGTCGTCGACCGGGGGCGAGCGGTGGGCGAGTCGTGGAGCACGCGGTACGACCGGCTGCACCTGCACACGCCCCGCATCCAGTCGGCGCTTCCCGGCCTGCGGATGCCCCGGCGGTTCGGTCGCTGGGTGTCCAAGGACGACATGGCGCACTACCTGCGCGTGTACGCCCGCGAGCACCGCATCACGCCCGTGTTCGGCACCGAAGTCGGGCGACTCGAGCGCGCGGGCGACGGCTGGACCGCCGAGACGGGCGCCGGCGAGATCGCTGCCCGGCAGGTCGTGCTCGCCACGGGTTACGCGCACTCCCGGGCGCGGACGGGCTGGCCCGGTCAAGACGGCTTCCCGGGACGGGTCGTGCACGTCACGGAGTACCGCAACGCCGACGAGTTCGCGGGCGCACGAGTGCTCGTCGTCGGCGCCGGCAACTCAGGTGCGGAGATCGCCGCCGACCTTGCCGAGCACGGCGCGGCGTCCGTGCATCTCGCGATCCGGACGCCCCCGAACGTCATCCCCCGTCAATTCGGGCCGGTGCCCGCGACCCTGCTCGCGATCCCGATGGACTACCTCCCCGCACGCCTCGTCGATCCGGTGAACCGGCTGCTGCAGCGCATCGCGCTCGGCGATCTCACGCGATACGGGATGCCGGCGCCCCACGCCGGCGTGGTCGCGCAGGTCCGTGCGACCGGGGTGACGCCGACGATCGACGTCGGCCTCGTCGCCGCCCTGCGGGCCGGGACGGTGACGCCGGTGGCGGCGCTGGAGCGCTTCGACGGTGCGGAAGCGCTCCTTGGCGACGGGATGCGTCTCATACCCGACGCGGTCATCGTCGCGAGCGGCTACACCCCGGGGCTGGATCCCCTCGTCGGCCACCTCGGCGTGCTCGATGCGCGCGGCGTTCCGCGCGCCGCCGGCGGACGTACCGTGCCCGGCGCCCCCGGCCTGCGCTTCGTCGGGCTGTTCAACCCGCTGAAGGGTCAGCTCCTGCAGATCGGGATGGATGCGCGGTCCGCCGCGCGGGCGATCGCGCGGGAGCTCGCTGCGCCCGTCACGTGCCCTCCGGGTCGATGACGATGTTCCACAGCAGCTCCTCGACCGTGGAGCCGAACGGGTCGACGTACGTGTCGATCCCGTCCCAGCCGAGAGCCTTGAAGATGTCCGGTTCGCGCTCGCCGGGGACCTCGGTGGCCATGAACGCATCGATGCCGATCCGGTTGTTCTCGATGGTCAGTCCGAACTCGTCGGGGCGCTCCCAGTAGCGCGCCGCCGACACGAAGTCATCCACGTCGTCCGGGCTCAGCGGCCGGTCGACCATCGCGGTGTTCAGGCGTCGCAGCCAGATGCGTCGCCGGAGGTCGGCGATCATGGTCTGCTCCGTGTCGTACACCGCGAAATCGAGTTCGCTGTCGTGGCTGTATCCGCGGCGGTTGCAGTTCGCCGAGCCCACGATGAGCAGCTCGTCGTCGAAGATCCAGGTCTTGGAATGGACGTAGAACGGCCAGGCGAGCTCGGCGTCCGACGTGATGCCGAGGACCTCGGCGGACTTGTACTGGCAGATCACGACCTTGTCGCCGCCTGCCGCAGCGAGATGCTCGACGAACGACCGACGATGCGGGCCGGCCTGCCATTCGAACTCCTCCTCGATCTGGTCGTCCCTGTTGCAGAAGACGATGAGCTTTCGGAAGGCGGGCTCCTGCACCTTCTCGATCAGCAGGTCGAGCATCGAGGGGAGCTCACCCATCGCCGCATCGTCGATGAGGTACTGGTCTTCGAGGTAGATGTGGTGCTTCGTGCGCCTCAGCGCGGCGGCGATCTGGTGGTAGATGCCGGTCCGCCCCTCGGGGTCGAGCGTCCAGGTGCCGCTCGCGTAGACGGGCGACTGTTCGGCGGCCATTGCGATGAGCGGCGGTGCCGCCGGGTCCTTGGCGGTGAAGAACGCGTTGCCGACGACGTCGGCGACCGTGAGCGAGGGCACCTGCACCGTCGGCACACCGGGCAGGTCGATGGTGGCTCGCGGCGTGGCGATCCGCAGTCGGTGCGCCTCGTTGACGACCTGCTGGGCCGGCCCGAGCGGATGGAAGGGGTTCTTCCGTGTCGGCCGTCCCACGGTGACCGACGCCTGGGTCAGCACGCGCGCGTCGACCGGCGCCACCGCGACCTGGTCGGGAGCCGGCAGCCACGATCGCTCGCGAGGCATCCCGTCCAGCACCTCCGTGTGCTCCACCCAACGCGAGTGGAAGACGCGGTAGAGCTCCCGCGCGGCCTCTCCGCGCACCTTGCAGCCGACCTCGCACCAGCGGTCCGCGATCCGCTTCTGCTGCACATCCATCGATCCGATATAGGCGAACAGCTCCTGCTCGTTCTGCACCACGACCAGCTTCTGGTGGTGGGTCCCGTTCATGAACAGGTACCGGAAGTCGTCGATCGCCAGCGTGTTCTCGAACCGGTTGAGCTCGCCCACCGTGGTCAAGTTCGCCTCGATGTACTTGTCGGCAGGCTTGGGCGCGGGATGCAGGTTCAACAGCGCACGGAGCATCACGCCTCTGCTCGTCGCATCGGCGAGCACATCGCGCCACCACATGTCGCCCTCCCGCCACTGGCGGCGCTCGGCCGCCTTGACGGCAGGCTGCGGCTCCTGCGAGGGCATCACGGTGCTCAGGCTCGACTCGAACCCGATCCAGCACACGAAGCGATCACCGCTCTGCTCGCCGGCGCGGACGACCTCCGCGCGCAGGTCGGCGTAGTACTCGTCGGCATCCACGAAGAACGACACCTCCGAGCGCTCCAGGACAGGCGACATCCCCGTCGCCACGTCGCCGCCGAACCACGTCATCCCGTCATCGCTCACCGCTCTATCCTCCACTCCTCGGCACGCGGATGCGGGGGCGACCCCGCTCGCCCCCGCATCCGCGTCCCGGACTCTCAGCGCGTCAGATTCGCCGCCTGCCGGAGCAGCGCGGTGGCCTGTGCCGCCAGCGAGGTCAGCGAGCCGTGCGATGGCTCGATGCCCGCGGCCGCCGCCGCGATCACGGTCTTCATCTGTCCGGCGACCTTGTCGCGATGATCGGCGAGGTCGGCGAGCGCGGCTTCCGTGGTGGCGAACGTGCTGTCGTCGCTCACGGATCCGCTCGCGAGGGCACGGGACTCGGCGATCAGCGTGTCGGTCGCGAAGGCACCGACGCTGGAGTTGATCTGCTGGTACAGCGCCTTGAGGTCGCCGACATCCGCGATCGCACTCGGCGTGTCGGCGAGGGCTGCGGCGATGGCGCTGCCGTCGCCCGTGTAGTCGTCGCTCAGCGCGGCGAGGTGCAGCAGGGTCGGACGCAGATCCACCTCCTCGACCCATGTTCCGCGAGTGCTCGCCTGCGGGACGGTGTGGGTCGAGTTCGGATCGTTCGCCTCGTTGCTCTGCGCGGGAAGCGGCCCGTCGACTCCCCCGACCGTGACGCCCTTGCCGGCGAACGCCGCCCACGTCACGTCGATGTTCGGCGAGTAGTAGCCGTGGTTCCAGGCGAAGCTGCTGTTCACGTTGACGTTGGCACCGGTGGTCGAGAAGTAGTAGTCCGGCACGGGGAACATCGTGAACGTCGGCATCCGCTTCGGATCGTTCGTCTGCATATGCAGGATGCGCTGCTCCACGGCGCCGGCCTCGTACTTCACGATGTGCTCGCCGGTCGCCCCGCTGAAGGGGTTGTCGGCGGTCATGGCGGCCGTGTCCCGCTCGAGCTGACGCGTCGTCGGGTCGTCCGCGGCCGGCTGGCCGTGCACGTAGACAGACGCGCCCTGGGGCTCCAGGTCGAACTTCGCGCTCGCGCTGGCCGTCGTCGACAGCAGACCGGTGAGGCCGGCCTGCAGCTCTCCCACCTGTCCCTGCGCATAGTGGCAGGCCACGGTGACGCCGTCGCAACCGGCGGGGGTCGGAGTCTGCGCGCGTCCCGTGTTGGCACCGGAGAACTGATCGTTCTCCTCCGCGCTGATCTCGAACACCGTGTTCTGCGGCGTGATCCCGTCGGCCTGCAGCCGCTCGAAGAACTGCTGGAACGCGAGGTCGTACGCTGCGGCGTTCGACACGTAGCAGGCATCACCGGGACCGACCGCCCTGCCCGACGCCGTCGCGGACGCCGTGGTGCAGGCTGTCGGGTTCCACGCCTTCTTCTCGTGGATGTCCGAGATGTAGCCGTAGGTCACCGGGATGCCGGCCTCCTGCATGTCGGCGATGTAGGCGAGGCTCTGCGAAGCCGACGGGCTGAACCCCGGAAAACCGGGATGGTTGCTCAGGAACGCCCCGTTGATCTGCGCGCCCGACTCGTCCACGAGGTTTCCCGCGGCGTTGGTGACCGCGTAGCCGTTGTGCGAGACATCCGGACTCCCCGCGCCGAGCACCGGAGCGACGTACTTCGCGCCGAACAGCGCCTTGTACCCCTGGTACCCGCCCGGCTCGCTGGGCAGCGCATCCGGGACCGCGTGCGCGCTGTTGTCGCAGACCGGGTCGTTCTGCGCGCAATGCACGCCGACGCCGATGAAGTCCGCGACCTCCGGATCCTTGAACGGATCGGGATCGGCCGCCAGCTGCGCGGCCTCGGCCGAGTTCGGGCCGAAGACGGTCGCGATGTCCTGGGTCGTGTTCTCCAGCACCATGTTCGCGGTCGAGAAGTCACCCACCGAGCATCCGGCGCGGGTGAACGGCACCCACGGCGCGGGCGCGCTCTGCCCGTGACCGGTGGCCGGGACGGTTGCCGAGTACGTCATGGTCGGCGTCGTGTCGTGGCCGGCGGCGGGGTGTGCGGCGGTGTCGACGACGGGACTCGTCCAGTAGGCGAACGAGGTCGCCGGGTCGGTCGTTCCGTCGGGGTTGTAGGTCTTGTAGGTGTTCGTCAGCGGCTGGCCGTGCCGGTCGCCGTAGAGACCCGAGTAGATCGACAGGGAGTCGTCCGCGGTATGGGCGATCAGCGGCGTGTGCACGTTCGAGAAGATCGTGCCGTACTGCGTCAGGAAGTCCATCAGGTGCGGCATCTGCTCGAGGTCCGATGGCACGTTCGGATTGTCGCGCGCGAAGTGGACGTTGTCGAAGACGAGGCTGATGATGTGCTTCACGCCGTTGCCGAGCTGGCAGCCCGCCGTCGAATCGGCGGTGACCGTCGAGGATGCGGGCACGGGGCTCGCCACTGCCGGGGACATCGTCACGACGCCTCCGGCCACCAGAGCGGCGGTCGCTGCCGCGACCACCAGGGTGTGCTTCTGGCGCATTCCTACCTCCAGTCAGGATGGAACGACCGAGCCCGGCCGGGCATCGGCCGGTTCGGACGCTAGTCCTGCACGGAGGCGGAAACAACCCTCCCGCTCGCCGCGCGGGTGACGCGGCGACTCGCGTTTCAGCCTTCGGGCCGAGGCCCCTTACCTCCAGCCGACGCGAGGAAGGCGGCGATGGCCACCGCGGCGACCTCGGCGATGACGTCGACCGCGCCCTTCACATCCACCGCCTCGCCCGCACCGATGCTCAGACCGCCGTCGTCGGTGTGGCCGGCCTCGATCGGCAGCCCCACGAGCACGGCGTAGAGGTAGATCCCGATGAGGGCGATGTTCACGACGATCACGGCGTGCATCACCAACGGCTGCAGCCGTTCGGATGCGCCGACGGAGAGCCCGGCGAGAGCCGACTGAGCGAGTCCCGCCGCAAGGAAGCCGAGTCCGAGCACCGTCGAGACCCCGAGGTGCTCGGGCGTCAGGATGAGGTGGATGACGGCCGCCGCAAGCAGCAGGACGGTCAGGGTGAGCCGGAGAGCGGCACGCCTCCCGATCCGGCCTGCAGCGGAGGGCGCGACGAGCGCCGCGGCGACGAGCACGGCACCGGACGCCGCGAAGACATAGGCTCCCGGCCCGGGCGTGGGAGCGGTCAGCACACCCGCCGGTCCCGGAGCGGCGACGAAGGCGGTGATCCGCCCGGCGCTGTAGAGACTGTCGGCGACGACGGCGAACGCACCCGCGATCGCGATGGGACGGAGGATGCGGGCGCCCCCGGCACGCCCCTGCACGAAGAGCACGGCGAGCACCGCGAGGACGACGAAGCCGAGGAGGCCTCCGTCGAGCGAGAAGCCGCGGACTGCGCTGAGGCCGTTGAAGACCGTGAGCCAGGGGAGGAAGCCGCCCGCGAGCATGAGCACGAGGGCGGTCGCGCCGAGCGCGAGCGCAGCGGTGCGACGCGCGGTCGCAGGATGCGGCATCCCCGAATCGAGCGATGCCGCCGCCGCGACGATGTGAGAAGACATGATCGGCCTTTCTTGGAGCGTCGATTCAACAGCGCGGCCGGGGCATCCGGCGGAGGCGACCCGCCCTGAGCGGCATCTGATGCGCCGCCGCCGGATGCGACCGGTTCACACGGAGCAGGGGGGCTCAGTGGCTCGATCCGACGACGTTGAAGAAGAGGTACAGGTTGGTCGGGATCGGGCCGAGGACCCCGCTCGACGGATCCGCGATGAGGCTGTTCATCACCGCTTCGGACTTGCCTGCGGCGAGCTTCGCCCACGCCGCCTCATTGGTCACCGCGACGACCTTCACGGCCCACCATCCGCCGGCCGGGCCGTCGAGGATGTGGCTGTGGGCAGGCAGCGCGATGTCGCTGACCGCGTCCGGCGCTGCGCCCAGCGCACCGGCGATCCGCGACAGGTCGATGGTCATCGGGTGGTTCGGGCACGATGCGACCGCGCACATCGGGGCAGGATCCGGGTTGCCGAACAGCGGCACGAGCACGTACAGCACGGAACGGTCCGCGTTCGCGACGGGACCGTGGTTCGAGTCGGTTCCGACCTCGCATCCACTCGGCGCGTTCGAGGCGACGCTGGTATCGCAGAAGAAGTTCTGCGAGTACTGCACCGTGACGGTCTGACCGTTCGTCCACGCGGGCGTCTGCGCCGACGAGACCGGGTGAACGGTCGAGCCGCTGGCGAAGGCGGCGGTGCCGAGCGAGAGCGATGCGACGAGCGCACCGGTGAAGAGCGCCGCCACGACCCCCAGTCGGCGTTTCCCGCCGAGTCTTGAGATATCCACGAGCAATCCCCTTTCGGGATTCGCGGCCTCCGATGAGGTGACGATCATCGACTCTGCGACGAGCGACCGCGGACTCTGCGCTGAATCGACACCGGTTATTCGGAACGCTCGTCGGATCGGATGGCGAATCGATCGATCCCGTGCCCGGGTTGTGACGCGTGGTGCGGCATGCTGGGAGGGTGGTGATCGATGGAGCGGACGTGCCCGATGAGGGCGGGGATGCCGTCGACGTCATCGGCCTTCTGATCCAGCGCACGGCGAACAAGGATCGGGATGCGTTCGCCGAGCTGTACGACATGCTGGCGCCGCGCGTGTTCGGTCTGATCCTGCGGGTGCTCGTCGATCGAGCGCAGAGCGAGGAGATCCTCCAGGAGGTGTTCCTCGAGGTGTGGCAATCCGCCGAACGTTTCGCTCCGAACAGAGGACGTGGACGTACGTGGCTGCTGACCATCGCGCACCGCCGGGCGATCGACCGCGTCCGGTCGGCGCAGGCCGGCACCGACCGCGATATCCGGGCGGGGTTCCGGGAACTGGCGACCCCGACCGAGGACATCGCGGACCAGGTCGAACTGAAGATCGAGTCGGAACGAGTGGCGGGAGCCCTGCACAGATTGCCCGAAGCCCAGCGTGAGACGCTCGTGCTGGCGTACTTCGGGGGGTATTCGCAGTCCGAGATCGCGGCGCTCACGGGGGCACCGCTGGGGACCGTGAAGACCCGCATGAGGGACGGTTTGACGAAGTTGCGAGTGGAGATGGGGGTGGCGCAGTGACCGAGGACGAGTTCGCCCTCCTTGCGGCCGGAGCCGCCCTGGGTGCGCTGAGCGACGAAGATCAGCGCGCCTTCCGTCGTGCCCTGGCCGACCATCCCGAGTGGGGTGCGATCGCGGATGCGGATGCCGAGACGGCCGCAGCGCTCGCGGACCTGCCACGTGAGGTCGCTCCCCCGCCGGCGCTGCGCTCTCAGCTCCTCGCCCGCATCGACGAGGCTCCGGCGGACCCGGCACACGAGGTCGTCGAGCCGGCGTCCACGGATCCCGATCCGGCCCGACCGGCGAAGCGCGGGTGGGGGCGACGAGGGTGGCTCGCGCTGGCGGCTTCTGTGGTTCTGGTCGTCGCCATCGGCACGGCCACCGTCATCGCGGTGGAGCAGGCCGCTCAGCCGGCCGCCGTCGTCGCACTCGACCGCATCCAGTCCGCTCCCGATGCACAACAGGCCTCCGCCCCCGTCGAGGGCGGCGGCCAGGCCACCCTGCACTGGTCGGAGTCTCTCGGCCGGGCCGTGCTCGTCACGGGCGAGATGCCCCAGGTGCCCGGAGACCACACGTTCGAGCTCTGGTACGTGCGGGACAAGACCGCGATCCCGGCCGGCACGTTCGATGCGACCGGCGCTTCGACGTCCGCGGTGCTGAAGCCCGGGATGCAGCCGGGCGATGTGATCGCGGTGACCGTCGAGGAATCGGGCGGATCGCCGACCGGACAGCCGACGAGCGACCCGATCCTCACGATCCCGACGGCCTGACCGGAGCGCGCCGGCCGCGGTTCATGCCGCCGCAGCCCGGTCAGTGCCCGGCGTGCGGGTCGAACGAGGAGAGGTCATCGTGACCGTGCTCCCCGGAGCCGGTCGTCGTGGACAGCGCCGGCGTGACGAGCCCCGCAACGAGCACGGCGCCGGCGACGATCCCGATCGCCGGCACGAGGCGCCGTGACGTCGACACCGCGGTGCGTGCTCTCGCGCTCCACGTCAGCATGGATGCCGGCACCACCAGGACGACGACCGCCGCGACGGCGACCGGTGATCCCCCGCCACCGATCGCCACCGCAGCCAGCACCAGCCCCGTCACGGCGCCCGCGACGACAGCGCGGGCAGCGACCGGGCGGCCCCTGCGGAGACTGAGAACCCCCCAGCTCAGCTCCGCAGTGCCTTGCAGGAGCAGCATCGCGGCGACGACCACGCCGGGCACCAGCGCGGCGCGCACGACCTGCGCCGCGAGCGCGAGATGCAGCAGGCCGGCGCCCCAGGCGAAAAGCGCCGGCCAGCTGCGAGCAATGCTGCTCATCGAGTGCGTGCCTCCCGGGCTCAGCCCATCGCGACGCGGGCGCGGCTCTCGCGCTCCGCTCCGAGGCCGACGGCCAGCAGGAGGATCGCGCTTGCGAGGTGCAGGAAGTGGTCGAACGAGTTCAGCGCCAGCACGTTGGCGGCGGTGCCGACCAGGAAGAAGCCGGCGATGCCGAGCAGCAGGTACGCCGCTCCGACCACGGTGTTCGTGATCTTCGCCGCCTTCACCGACAGGAGCCCGAAAACGAACAGGGCTGCGCCGATGAGCAGGTGGGCGACGTTGTGCAGGGGGTTCACCATGAAGATCCCGAGCAGCATCCCTCCCTTCGTGGCGAAGAACGTGACTCCTCCGGTGACGGCGAAACCCAGCAGGCCGACGATGAGGTAGACGGCGCCGAAGATGACGGCGACCAAACGGTTCGGGGACGTGCGCATGGCTCTCTCCTTGTTCCGCGGCGGGTGCCGCTCACAGAGGATTCGGAGCCCTCCCGAGATCGGATGTCCTCATGCCGTTCGCACCGCCTCGGGCGCGGCGCGTCACATCTTGGCGTAGCGTGCGCGGGCGAAGCAGAAGACCCCGTAGATGATGAGCCCAGCGCCCACCACCCAGAGGATGACCGCACCGAAGGGCAGCGCGGCGAGGGTGCGCAGGGCCGAGTCCAGTCCACCGGCCTTCTGCGGGTCGTGCGTGAAGGCGGCGACGATGAACAGGATGCCGGCGACGCCGATGGCGATCCCCTTCGCGATGTAGCCGACGGCACCGAAGGTGACGATGCCGGGCCGGGCGACGCCGCTCGGAAGATTCAGATGCTTCTTGAACGCCCGGGTCGCGCCGCGCACGATGAACGCGACGCCGATCCCGGCGATGAGGAGGCCGATCAGGACCAGCAGGAACACTCCGCCCGGCGTGGCGAGCAGTTGCGCGCTGAACACCTGCGACGACTGCGACGAACTGGACTGGCCGCCGAGCGCATACACCAGCGCGGTCCAGCCGATCGCCAGGTACGCGACGGCCGTGCCGACGTACTTCAGCCGGTAGCCCCATTTCTTCTTGGCATCGGGGTTGCGCTCGAGAAAGGCCTGCACGATCTGCCAGATCGCCAACGCGAGCAGGCCGAGCGCGATGATCCACAGCAGCAGCACGCCGAGCGGCGTCTGCCGGATCTGCGCCATCGCACCGCCCTGGTCGGCAGCAGCGCCGCCACTACCCATGACGATCGAGATCGCCACTGCGCCGATCACGATGTGCACGATGCCGAGCACGACGTAGCCGATGCGGGCGAGCGTGCGGAACACCTTCGAATTCTCTGCCGCTCGGGCGGCGGCCTTGGGAGCACTCACAGCCGGAGCGTATCCACTTCTCGAAGCGGCAGATAGGGGATTGCCATCGACGATGCGTTCTGCTTACGCCTTCGTCGGCGCGGGATCTCTCGAACGCATGGCCCGGCGATCGCGGATCGCCTCCATAGCGCACCACACCAGCGTCGCGACAGCGATGCCCTCCAGCAGTCCTGCGATCACATCGCTGAGCCAGTGCGCGTGGAGATAGGTCCGCGCCCACATCATCCACAGAACCCACAGGACGCCGCCGACCCACACGTACCACTTGCGCAGCAGCAGCGCCAGGGTGACCACCACCGTCGTCGCGACGGCCGTATGGCCGGACGGGAACGACGTCGCCGTGCTCTCAGCCAGCGAATCGGACGGGCGCGCTCTGGCGACGATGTAGGACATCGGCGCTCCGATCGCAACCACCAGGGCGATCGCGATGGCGATGTTCGCGGCATCCCATCGTCGCTTGCGCCAGATGAAGACGACGACCAGAACGATGGCGATCACGATCATGCCGATGGTGCCGCCGACGATGGACGGCACCCACGCGATCACCACTCCCGGCTTGGTGAGGTTCGCGATCATGAGCCCGTGCCACCAGAGGTCGGGAGCAAGAGGCTGGCGGCCATCCACGTAGATCACCCAAGACAGGATGACGAACGCGATCGCCGCCAGAATCCCGACGACCAGAGCCACTGTGCGCCGGGGGTCGTACACCGGCCTCTCGAGCTCGCTCATCGCACCCGGATCGCGGACGGCTGGATGGTCACGGTGAATTCGCGGATCTCGCCGGCCTCTTCGCCGTCGATCTCGAACGGCAACGCCTCGGGAAGGGCGACGGCCACCCGGGACGCCCGGCCGTGTTTGAGCGTGTCGGTGTCCGCGACCTCGTCGTGGTTCCGGATGAGGCGCTTCAGTCCGTTGTCCCACACCATCGACTTCATCGTGGCCAGCCACTGCGCCAGGCCTTCGGCGCTGAGGACGAGAAGATCCAGCTCGCCGTCCGAGGGGTCCGCGTCGGGCACCAGCGTCAGCCCGCCCTGTAGGGTGCCGCAATTGGCGATGAGGAACGTATGTCCCTCCGCGGTCTGCGCGGGTCGATCGTCCGTCGTGACCGTGAACCGCACGACATCGCTCGCGGACACCGCGCGTCCGAGCGATTCGACGTAGGCGAGCCACCCGGCTTTGTCCTTCAGATCCTCGTCGGTCTCGGCGATCATCTGCGCGTCGAGCCCGAAGCCGACCATGACGACGAACGCGTGCCGTTCGGTGCGGCCCCCCGATTCCCTCTCGACCCATCCGACGTCCACCGGGCGGGCTTCGCCGTCGATCGCTCGCTCGAACGCCGCGGGGACGTCGTCGATCGGCACGTCGAGGTTGCGGGCGAAGAGGTTCCCGGTGCCGAGCGGGACGATGGCCAGGTCGACCTCGGCGGACACCTCCGCGAGATGCTCAGCCACCGCGCGGACGGTGCCGTCGCCGCCCGCGACGATCAGCAGGTCCGTGCCGGCCCCCAGCGCGGCCTGTGCGGGGCCCTGGCCGGGATCCTGCTCGGTGGTCTCGAACCAGCGGACATCCGCGGTTGACTCGTCTCCGAGCGCGTCGGCGAGCGCCGCCTCGAGCGGGTCCTTGTCTGTCTTGGAAGGGTTCCAGACGATCGCGATGCGCTTGCCCATCGGGCCTCTTCTCGTTGTGCCCGGTCGAGCCCCGCGGGTGGCGGTGCTCGACCGGATCCAGGGTCGGTGCTACTTCTTGCCCGCCAGGTCGGCGGCGATGTCGGGAACGTAGTTGAACTGCTCGATCGGCGGTCGTTCGTAGTCGTCCGCGTCGGGCCGGTCGGGAATGGAGAGGTCTTCCCGTTCCATCCGGTGATACGGGATGCTGCTGAGCAGGTGGCTGATGGTGTTCAGACGGGCGCTGCGCTTGTCGTCGCTCTCGACGGTCCACCAGGGAGACTCCCGGGTGTCGGTCGCGGCGAACATGGCATCCTTCGCGCGTGAATACTCCTCCCAGCGCAGGATCGACTCGATGTCCGTGGGCGAGAGCTTCCAGCGACGCATCGGATCCTCCAGGCGGGAGAGGAAGCGCGCCTGCTGCTCGTCATCCGAGACCGAGAACCAGTACTTGATCAGGATGATCCCGTTCTCGATGAGCAGGTGCTCGACGACCGGGGCCTGCCGGAGGAATTCGTGGTACTGCTCGTCGGAGCAGTACCCCATGACGTGCTCGACTCCGGCCCTGTTGTACCAGGACCGGTCCATCAGGACGATCTCCCCCTTCGTGGGAAGCCGTTCGATGTAGCGCTGGAAGTACCACTGACCGCGCTCCTTCTTCGACGGCTTCGTGAGCGCGACCACACGGGCGTGCCGCGGGTTCAGATACTGCATCGTGCGTTTGATCGTTCCGCCCTTGCCTGCCGCATCCCTCCCCTCGAAGATCACCAGCACGCGTGCACCTTCCGCGACCACCCACTGCTGCATCTCCACCAGCTCGATCTGGAGACGCTCCAGCTCCGCCTCGTAGAGCCGCTTCGGGATGCGCTTCACGGTGGACTTCGCCGCCTTCTTCTTCTTCGACATCACGCCGCCTCGGATCGTGTCGACCGCGCACAGGGGCGTCGGGATGTCTGTGCGCCCGGAAGGGGCGTGCGCTGGCTCATGATCCTCGTCGATCCGCGGCGCACACAGTCGCCGCTGCCCCCACACTACGTGGCGGCGACGGAAATGCCGCCGCGTCGAGTCGCACCGATCATGCGGATCGCCGCAGACCGGTCGTCGCGGCATCGCGCACGTCCTGATGCACGGCGCGGCCGAGGATCGGCCTGTCAGGACCGCCGATGCCTCGATCGCGGGCCACCCCGCCTACGTTGCAGCTTCAGTGCTTCTTGACCACCGTGAGGAGTACGACCGAGTCTTCGACCGCGTCGATCGAGTGCCGACCGTCAGGGATGGTCATGAGGTCTCCGGGCGAGCCGTTCCACGACACGTCTCCGAACTTGAGGAGCACGCGGCCGTCGAGCACCTGTAGGGTTGCCTCTCCGGGGTTCTCGTGTTCGGCCATGCTCTCGCCGGCACGAAGTGCCATCACCGTCTGCCGAAGCTGGTGCTCATGGCCGCCGAAGACGGTCTTCGAGCTTCTGCCGCTCGAGGCTGTCCGCGCCTGGCCGAGCTCGTGCCGCGCGAGGGCGATGAGTGAGGTCTTCTGCATGTGATCGTTCCGATCTCGGGATGGCCCAGAGAATACTCGCCCCGCCGTTGCGGTAACAGGCTCCTCGCCCGGCACGAAAGCAGAAAGCCCCGGAGAATCGGCGAGATTCCGGGGCTGTCTGTAGCAGGAGCGGGGCTTGAACCCGCGACCTCACGATTATGAGTCGTGCGCTCTCACCAACTGAGCTACCCTGCCGCGAGGCATCCGATCCGGAGATGTGGATGCCGCGAGCCCCGAGTCAGGATTGAACTGACGACCCCTTCCTTACCATGGAAGTGCTCTGCCACTGAGCTATCGGGGCGTGCTGCCCGCGCGCGGGCAACGAGAACAAGAATAACAGAGCCCGGCGCGTGGTCCGAACCCGGCTGGACTCACTTGACGTGCGCGCGCAGCCACGGGATCGGGTCGATCGGCGTCGTGCCGTTCAGCAGGATCTCGAGGTGCGTGTGGGCGCCGTACGACCTGCCGGTGTTGCCGGTGCGGCCGATGTACTCGCCGACGTGCACGTGGTCGCCGACCTGCACCTGACGCGAGCCGTACTGCATGTGGCCGTAGCGGCTCGAGACGAGCTTGCCGTCGATGATGTGGTCGATGATGATCATCACGCCATAGCCGCCGCCGTTGTCGGTGGAGACCCGGACGACGCCGTCGGCGATCGCCTGCACGTGCGCGCCGGCGCCGGGCGTGAAATCGACGCCCTCGTGGAACTCTCCCGGTCGCGGGCCGAAGCCCCAGCTGATCGTGCAGCCGACCGCGAAGGGCCACTGGATCGGCGAGTTCGGGTCGTTCGTGAAGTAGGCGTTCGAGACGTTCTTGATGCCCGAGTCCGCACCGGCCTGGGCCGCCGTGACGGCCGAGTAGTCGATCGAGCGGTCGAGTGCGGTCGGCTGGGCCTGCGTCGGCGCCATGTACGCCTGGATGTCCTGGCTGTCGGTGCCCGACACGTTGATGGCGACGTCTCCGGCGGGCCCGAACGCGCTCGTGTTGGCGGTTCCGGCGGACGCGGCGACCGCCTCGGCGGGCGTGGTCATGCCGACGGCGAGCAGACCGACGATGCCCATGACTCCGATCGAGAAGGATGCTGTGGCGGCCCGGCGGGCGCCCCCCGTGTGCTTCTTCTTACGACGTGGCGCCTTGTGGGCCGGCTTCTGCTCTGACTCGGCGGCCACAGATTCGGCGGCCGGACTCTCGGCCGGCCGCTGGACCGGGGTCTCACCCGTGAAGGAGAACAGTCGCGCCGCCGCCTCGAACTCGTCGACGTGCGCCTCATCGACGCGAGGGTCGGTGCCAGGCTCCTCGACAGTCTCATCGAGGACGGGCTCGGCGACGACGGTGGCCTCGGCCGTGATGGAGGGCTCGTGCTCGTCCGCTTCCGGCGCGGCGGTGACGGATGCCTCGTGTGCGACGACGGCGGGCTCGGCCGTCGCGGTCGGCGGATGCGGGTCTGCGACCGGCTCGGCGGTGGCAACGGCTTCCGCCACGATCGGCGCGGGCGTCGCGACGGGCTCGCCGGCGACCGGACGCGTGCGGTTGCGCCTCGGTGCGTCGACGACGGGGACGGCGGTGATCGAGCCGGTGAGCGCGGCCCCGAGCGTCGGGAGCGCAGGACCCGTCGTCGTGTCGACCTGGCGCAGTTCCATCGCCGGCTCGGCCCGCACGACCGTGCGCGCAGGCGCGTCGACAGCGGGCGTGACGGTTGCGACCTCGAGTGCCGTGGTGCGGGCACGTCGGGTGGCGGAGCGGGAAGAAGCACCGGGAGCCGGGCTGTCGGCAGAGGCCTCAGACGAAGAAACGCCGGTCCTCGCGGTGCTACGAGTCCGGCGGCTGGCCTGCGGGGTCGTCTCCGCCCGCGTCGTGTGCTCGATGAGCGCCGCATCCTGAATCGGAGCGGTCGTCCGAATCGCGGCGTCGGCCGGCGCCTCCTCGATCGAGGAGGCCGTCGTCGACATCGCGTCGGGAGCGACAGGGAGGACGATCGTGTCGGCGACAGGCTCTGCGGCGCGACCCCAGACCACTGCGGGCCGGGGGGACACGGCATCCGTCGACCGGCGACGCGACTCCGCACGGGACCCCGAGAGATCCGCGGGAGCCGACTCGGGCACAGCGGAGGGACGACGCGAGCGCCGCGTCAGGGCGGGCTCGGTCACGGGCGCGTCAGAAGACAATCGTCAAGCGGGCTCTCAGATCGTGTCGCGGGGGGCAACGGTCGGACGAATGAGGAGGTCAGCACTTCCGCCGTTCGGGCGGCGAAAGTAACGAATGGGTAAACCATACCCCGAGTCGCCTGTGAATGCCATGGGCGGCATGCGACACGCCGGTCAGTCGCGGGCGTCGTCTCCGAGGTGCTCGACGAGTGCGTCGAACAGCGCGCCGCCCGCGGCGATGGTCATCCGCTTGCCCGGACGACCTCCCGGCGAGCCGCCGACGCGGCCGCCTGCCTCCTCGACGATGAGGGCTCCCGCCGCGTGGTCCCACGCGTTCAGGCCACGCTCGAAGTACCCGTCGAGGCGTCCCGCGGCGACGAAAGCGAGGTCCAGCGACGCGGCGCCGATGCGACGGATGTCGCGGGCGAGGGGCATCACGCGCCCGAGTCGCTCCAGCGCGGGCGCGTGCGTCGCCGGGTCGTAGCCGAAACCGGTCGCCAGGAGCGCCCCGGCCGGCGACGGCTCCGAGTTGACCGCGAGGCGCTCGCCGCCGAGCCAAGCGCCCGCATCCTTCGTCGCGTGGAAGAGCTCGCCGGATGCGGGGTTGAAGACGACGGCCGCGAGCGCGGTCCACGACGCGGTCTGCGGCTCGCCGGAGACCGCGGCGATGCTCACGGCATAGGACGGGATGCCGTACGCGTAGTTGACGGTGCCGTCGATCGGATCGACGACCCACGTGATGCCGGAGGTGCCGCCTGCCGCGTCGGACTCCTCTCCGAGGAAGCCGTCGTCGGGTCGCTCGGCGGCGACTCGCGCCCGGATGAGGTCCTCGACCTCGCGGTCGGCCTCGGTGACGATGTCCGCGAGCGCGGACTTCGTCGCGGCGATGCGCACGCCCTCGGTGCGGCGGCGATGAGCGAGCTGCCCCGCTTCACAGGCGATGTCGACGGCGAGATCGTGCAGGGCGGATGCAGCGGTCATACCTCAAAACTAGACCCGCCGCGCGTGCGGTTAGCGTGGAGGGATGCAGCGCAGCACCACCGGTCCCCTCACTCACGACGTCGTCATCGTCGGCGGAGGGCACAACGCCCTCGTCGCCGCCGCCTACGTGGGGCGCGCGGGTCGGACCGTCGCCGTCGTCGAGCGTCTCGATCACGTCGGCGGTGCTGCGGTGTCGGAGCGGCCGTGGGCGGGCGTCGATGCGAACCTGTCGCGCTACTCGTACCTCGTGAGCCTGCTGCCGCAGCAGATCATCCGCGACCTCGGCCTCGACATCGCCCTGCGGCGCCGCCGCTACTCGTCCTACACGCCCGTTCCCGGCGATCCGTCGCGTGGCATCCTCGTGGATCGGGAGGATGCCGGGGCGACCGCCGCATCCTTCCTCCGCGCCACCGGTTCGGCGGACGAGTCGCGCCGCTTCGACGACTTCTACGCGCGCCTGGCTCCCCTGGCCCGCGCCGTCTTCCCCACGATGGTCGAGCCGCTGCGTCGGGCGGCCGACATCCGTCCGCTCTTCGGCGAGACATGGGACGACCTCGTCGAACGCCCCCTCGGGGGCATGCTGCGCGATGCGTTCGAGACCGACATCACCCGCGGCATCGCGCTGACGGACGGGCTCATCGGGACGTTCGCGACGGCGGATGACGCGTCGCTCCGGCAGAATCGCTGCTTCTTCTACCACGTCATCGGCGGCGGGACGGGCGACTGGGACATCCCGATCGGCGGGATGGGCCACGTAAGCGCCGAGCTCGAGCGCGCGGCTCGTGCAGCCGGGGCGGACATCCGGACCGGCGTCGCCGTCGCGGCCGTCGCCCCCGACGGCGAGGTGACGCTCGCGGACGGGCAGGCGCTGCGCGGACGACTCGTGCTCAGCGGCGTCGGACCCGCGGTGCTCGCGGATCTGCTGCGCGCCGGCGGAGCGGATGCCCCGGAGCGCCGCGCCGAGGGCGCGCAGGTGAAGGTCAACATGCTGCTGAGCCGCCTGCCGCGTCTGCACGACGAGACCGTGTCGCCCCGGGCGGCCTTCGCCGGCACCTTCCACGTGAACGAGACGATGACCCAGCTCGACGACGCCTACCGGGTGGCCACCGGCGGTGGGATCCCGCATCCCCTCCCCGCCGAGATCTACTGCCACACCCTGAGCGATCCGACGATCCTCTCGCCCGAGCTGCA
This sequence comes from Microbacterium rhizosphaerae, assembly GCF_034120055.1. Taxonomy (NCBI): domain Bacteria; kingdom Bacillati; phylum Actinomycetota; class Actinomycetes; order Micrococcales; family Microbacteriaceae; genus Microbacterium; species Microbacterium rhizosphaerae. Next base: position 3,332,158 of record NZ_CP139368.1, read on the forward strand.
GGCGTCCGGTGCACAGACGCTCACGCTGTTCGGTCTGCAGGTGCCGCACCGGCTCGTCGAGGGTCGCGACAACGACGCGATGCGAGCGGAGCTGCTGGATGCCGCCCAGGCCTCGCTGGATTCCGTCCTGGCCGAGCCGATCGCGGATTGCGTCTACCTCGCCCCCGACGGCACACCGTGCATCGAGGCGCGCACGACCGCCGATCTCGAGGAGAGCCTCGCGCTGTCGGGCGGCGACATCTTCCACGGCGCCCTATCGTGGCCGTGGGCGGAGGATGCCGACGACCTGTCGACGCCCGCCCGCCGCTGGGGTGTGGCGACCGAGCACGACGCGATCCTCCTGTGCGGGTCCGGCGCGCGACGCGGCGGAGCCGTTAGCGGCATCGGCGGGCACAACGCGGCGATGGCCGCGCTCGAGCTGCTCGCCTAGGCCGTCCTCGAACGTCGAAGGGCGGCTCCTGCATCGGGGCGACCCTTCTGGTGCGGCTCAGGATGCCGGCGGTATCGGAGGTGCCGGCGGTGTGGGCGGTTGCGTCGGATAACCGACCGGATGCGGTGCGGGAAGCGGCGGAACGGGCTGCGCGTACGTCGGGCGGCCGGTGTAGTACGCCTGCCAGTCGGGCTGGCCGTCGGGCATCACGGGAAGCGGAGTGCGGCCGTCGGCGTACGTCGGCCACGGCAGCGGCTTCGGTGCACGCGGCGGCCGCGGGATGAACAGCATGTTGACGAGGGGAACGAGAGCCGTGCCGAGCGCGGCGAGGATCGTGACCGCGACGACGAACCGCCAGTAGAGGTCGTGGAAGTCGACCCACTCGTGGAGCATGAGCGGCAGCACGAGCATGATCGCGAGGACGGCGACGAGCGCGATCGTGACGTAGGCGACGATCGTGGTGAAGGTCGTGGGGCGCCGCTCGTGCGCCCGCCAGTAGAGTCGCACGTGCAGCACGGCGAGCTGCAGGATCAGCACGATCAGCAGGAACGACACGACGCGGCCGACGAGGCTCAGGTCGGAGCCGGGCATCCAGATCATGAAGGCGCCGATGAGGAGCGTGACGATCCAGACCGCCATGCTCGTGAGGGCGAACCACACCGGGCGGCGGGCGGCGAGGCGCACGTCCATGATCGCGACGGCTGCGAACGCGATGAGCAGCAGGATCGTCAGGAACGCCCGGCCGACCAGTCCGTTCTGCGAACCGAACAGCACCCACACGACGCACACGAGCGCCGCCGCGATGAGCGCCCCGATGACGACCCAGATTGCGGTCGTCAGGAGCGATGATCGGGATGCCGCGGCATCCGCCGGTGAGACGGGCTCGGTCATGTCAGCCTCCGTTCGCAGGCCCCAACGGCCGTGCTGTCATCCTGACACGTCGAGGCGCGGGGTGTGCAGGCTCGCTGCGGCCTGTGGATGAGCCGCGCCTCGCCGGAATCAGACCCGGGATGCCGAGACCCAGCCGGTCTCGTGCAGGCGAGCGAAGGCGTCGAGCAGCAGGTCGAGGGCGAACTCGAACTCATAGCGCTCATCGCAGGCCCCTGCGGGGTTGCGCAGGGCCGTGTCGGCGGCGATGGCCGCGACACGGGGGAACCGCATCGCGAGGGCCGCTGCGGCCTCCGGGTCCCCCGCTCCCGCCGGAGGGCCGGAGAACGCCTCCGTCGTATACCCCCAGATGCGGAGGCCGAGCGCGTGCATCGCGTAGTGGGTGAGATCCACGCTGAAGCCGTGATCGATGAAATCGCCGGCCACCGCATCCATGTGGGCGAGCGCGGTCAGCGTGGGACGCGTCGCCTCGCCGATCGCCGTCGGCATCCACGGATGCCGCGCCTGCGCGTCACGGGCGCCGAGCACGCGGCCGCGCACCCGCGCGCGCCATCCCTCCTCGATCGGGACCGGGTAGGACTGCACGACGGCGTCGATCATGCCGCCGACCAGGTCCTCGCGATCGGCGACGTGCTTGTAGAGCGCCATCGGGACAACGCCGAGGCGGGCCGCGAGCGCGCGCATGCTGACGGCACCCAGGCCGCCCTCATCGGCCAGGGCGATCGCCTCGGCCACGACCGTTCCGCGATCCAGCGGGGTGGCCCGTCCGCGCTGAGGCGTCATGCCGGCGCTTCCTCTTGCATCGGTGTACATCGTACACCTATGCTGAGCTGCGACCGGTGTACGGCGTACACCTTCTGGAGGGACAGCCATGAACCACGACCGCTCGCTCGCCCGCACGGCGGGCATCCTGTATCTCGTCACATTCGCCACGTCGATTCCCGCGCTGGCGCTGGAGACGCCGCTGCTGGAGCACGGCGTCCATCCGGAGTTCGCGATCTGGGGGGCGCTGCTGGAGATCATGCTCGCGTTCGCCTGTGTCGGCACGGCGGTCGCACTGCTGCCGATCACGCGGCGGTACAGCGAGCCGCTCGCCGTGGGCTTCGTCGTCTCGCGCACCCTGGAGGCGAGCCTCATCCTGGTGGGCGTGCTGTGCGTCATGACTCTGACGTCCCTGCGCACCGCGGGGGTAGACGCGATGAGCACGCTGCACGGCTGGACCTTCCTGCTCGGCCCGGGCGTGATGCCGGCGGTCAACGCTTTGCTCCTGGGCACGGTGGTGCTGCGTGCGCGGCTCGTACCCGCAGTCATCCCGATCGTCGGTCTCATCGGCGCGCCGATCCTGCTCGCGTCGTCGCTCGGCACGCTGTTCGGGGCCTGGACCCAGACGTCCGCCGTCGCAGGCCTCGCCGCTCTCCCCGTCGCACTGTGGGAGCTGAGTCTCGGCCTGTGGCTGACCTTCACGGGAGTGCGCACGAACGGGATGCCGGCACCCGCGGCCGTCCCACTCCCGCAGCGCGTGTCATGAAACGCAAGAAGCCCCCGGCATGCGGGGGCTTCTTGCGTCGTGGTGGCGAGTGAGGGATTCGAACCCCCGAAGGCTACGCCGGCTGATTTACAGTCAGATCCCTTTGGCCACTTGGGTAACTCGCCGAGGCGCACCCGCCCAGCTTGTGCAGTCGACCGGAGGCGCGATTGACAATCTTACCCGCGAACGCGCCGACCTCGAAATCGAGCCACCGGCCTCAGGATCCTGTGTGGTCCTTGACCTCGAGCGCGGCGGGCACGCGAAGCAGCCCGCCCTCGAAGCGGCAGGTGGCGGCTGCGGTGTCCATCGCGAGCTGCAGTGCCACGCCCCAGTCCTCGACCCCGCCGATGAGCGCCCGCGCGAGCACCGCGAGCACGGCATCCCCCGCGCCCATCGTGTCGACGATGCGCCCCGGAAGCTGCGAGATGCCCCGGTCGATCACCGCGCCGTCCACCGCGACGGATGCACCCGCCGCACCCTTGGTCGCGACGACGACTGCCGCCCCGAGACCCGCGATGGCATCGCGCACCTCCTCCAGCGGACGGCCGTAGAGCAGCTCGGCATCCTCCTCGCCGACCTTCACCAGGCTCGCGCGGGCCGCCGCGTGCTCGAAGCCCCGCACGAACCCGGCACGATCGCGCAGCAGGCCGGGTCGCGGATTCGGGTCGACCGCGAGCCGTCCGGCAACGGCATCCAGCAGAGTCGCCGTCTGCTCCGCATCGTCGAACGGAAACGAGCTGACGACGACGAGCGGTGCCTCCGCGAGCGCGCTCCGCTGCTCGTCGCCGAAATGGATGCGTCGCCCCTGCGCCGCCCCGTTGAAGACGTAGACGGGCTCGCCGCCGCCGGAGCGCGTGCTGACCGCGCGCGCCGAGCCGAAGGGCGAGGGCGACGCGAGCAGCTCCACGCCGAAGTCGGCGAGGTAGGCGCGGATGTGTGCGCCGGCCTCGTCGTCGCCGACCATGGCGATCATGGTCGTCGCCACGCCGAGCAGCTGCAGCCCGACGGCGACGTTGAGGCCCGCTCCCCCGACGAGCTCGCGCACGCCGGTGTCGTCGCGGAGCTCGTCGATGAGGGCGTCGCCGACGACGACGACCCGTCCGGTCCCGTCGCTCATGCCGACGCTTCCGCCACGGACTCGACGAAGGCCTCGGCGCGGTGCCGGGTCCCGTCGATCCGGCGGTCGACGCTGGCCCGCACCTCGTTGGGCGCGAGCGGAGCCGCGAGCCGCACGTTCTCATGGCATGAGAGGTCCGCGCACATGTACGTGCCGACGCTGTCGCCGCGGTCGCCCGCATCCCCCGCCAATCGCGCCGTGAAGAGCGACACCTGATCCGCAGGCTGCATCGTGTGGCAGAGATTGCACATCGCGGCGCGCGCGTGCGACGAGCCGTTCGCGGCGCGCAGGACCACGCCCGTCGGCTGCCCGCCCTGGTCGATGACGAGGTATCCGCGGCCCTTCGTCCGCGGATCCCGCCACGCGAGGAAATCCAGGTGGTCCCAGTCGGTCAGCACGAAGTCGTGCGGGAGCGCCAGCAGGCGCAGATCGTCGGGAGCCGCGTTCACGAATGCAGCGCGGAGCTGCTCTTCCGATATCGGACGCATGACCTTCAGTTTAGGAACGCGCCGCCGTTTCTGGGCCACCCCAGCCGGTCGGCGACGGCGTCCGCCGCACGTGAGGGGAACTCCTCCCAATCCGGCTCGAGCAGCGCGCGGGTGAGGGCGAACAGGCGGCGCGCCGCATCCTCTACCGGCTGATCGAGCGCATCCGCGATGAGCGCCGCCTCTCGCGGGAAGTCCTGCTCGAACCGGCGCACGGGGTCGATGGTGTCGCGTGCCGTGGTCGACCCGTGCGGGAAGCGTCCGCGGATCGCGCGGACGAGCAGCTGGGTCGCCCACTGCCGCACGAAGCCCTGGCCGTTGAGCACCTCGCCGCGCCGCACGCGGCCGACGCCGATGAGCAGCTTCACGAGCACCAGTCGCGCGTCGTTGGCCGGGTCGAAGGAGTCGGATGCGGCCGCCCGCGCCCGCGACTCGGACAGCAGCAGCGCCGTCGTGCTGCGCTGGTCGTCCACCACCACTGTCGCGTCGCCCGCGACGGCGCCGGCGAGCTCGCCCGCCTCTGAGAACGCGAACTCGAACACGTGCCCGTCGTCGTACACCGCGACGAAGCCGATCTCGCCCTCGCGCGCGGTCAGGACGATCCGGTCCTGGTCGGGCAGCCACGACAGGTCCGGGCGCACCTCGGGGCCTCGGCCGTCCGCGATGAGGGCGAAGAAGTCGTGGTCCGACCATTCGTCACGGCGGGCCGCCGCCTCGTCCGAGGCCGAGCCGAGCAGCACCAGTCCGATCAGGTCGTCGCGGTCGCGGACGCCCGCGGCCAGTCCGGCGGACAGCGCCTCGAACCGCGTTGCATCCAGATCCTTCGGCACCGAGCTCACCGGATGACCGCCTTCGCCGTCGCGGTCTTCGAGACCACGGGAACCGCGACACCGGCCAGGCGCCACATCGCGAACACCGGTCCGTCGGCCGCGATGTCGACCGAGCCGTCGTCGGCGACGGCGAGAGTCGCCTCGCCGAAGAGGGCCTCGGCATCCGTCGCATCCACCGCCGGCGCCGCGAGCCCCAGATCGACGTCACCCCGCGACGCGAGCACGAGGACCGACTCGGCCTCGGACTCGCGCACGAAGACGATCGTGTCGTCGTCGACGTGCAGCCAGCGGAATCCGCCCTCGCGCAGAGCGACGCTCGCGCGGCGCAGGCCGATCAGCTGCCGGTACAGGTCGATCCGCGATGCCACCTCGGGCTCATCGATGCGGTTCCACGGGATCGGGGTGCGGCTCATCTCGCCGTCCACGCCGGTCAGGCCGAACTCATCGCCGGCGAACACGACGGGGATGCCGGGAAGCGTCATCGACAGGCCGACCGCCAGCGGGATCGTGCCCTCGGCCGCGATGGTGGCGAATCGCGCGGTGTCGTGCGTGTCGAGAGGGAGCATGCATCCCGCCCGCACCCGCCACGGGATCTGCCCGGTGAAGCGCTCCAGCTGCTCCGCGAACTCGCGCGCGGTGTACCGCGGCCGTCCGGCGGGGATGCCGAAGAACCAGTCGTCCTTCGCCGTGGGAGCATCACCCAGCCACGCCCACAGGCCCCGGGTGAAAGAGGGGTACGTCATCCCGCCGTGCCACGCGTCGCCCTGCAGGTCGCTCGCCGCGTCGTTCGTGGACTCGCCGAGCAGCAGCGTGTCGGGATTCGTCTCGACCATCGTCTGGCGGAGGATGCGCCGCACGTCGGTGTTGAGGTCGATCGCACCCAGCCGGCCGGTCATGTTGGCGACGTCGATACGCCAGCCGTCGATGCCGTAGGGAGGCTTGAGCCATTTCGCGACCACCGAGTCGGGGCCTTCGATGAAGCGTCGCCGCAGCTCGTGCGAGCTCCAGTCGAACTTCGGCAGACTCGGCACGCCGAGCCACGACTCGTAGCGGGTGTGCTCGGCATCCAGGAAGTAGTAGAAGTCGCCCTCCGGCGCGCCCGGGTGCTCGTACGCGGCGCGGAACCACTCGTGCGCGGAGCCGGAGTGGTTCGACGTCAGGTCGCCCATGATGCGGATGCCGCGGGCGTGCAGCGCCTCGATGAGCCGGACGTAGGCCTCATCGCCCCCCAGGAGCGGGTCGATGAGCTCGAAGCTCGACGCGTCGTAGCGGTGGTTGGACTCCGCAGGGAAGATCGGCGTGTGGTAGACGACCGACACCCCGAGGCTCTCGATGTGGTCGAGGCGCTCGACGATCCCGTCGAGGTCGCCGCCGTACAGCTGACCGCTGCGGCCGGGGGCGTCCGGGTCGACCGGGGTGTCCCACGACACGGGGATGGCCCAGTCCGGCACCGGCCGGTCGTCCGCCGCCTCGGACCGCGCGAAGCGGTCGGGGAAGATCTGATACAGCACGGCGTCGTTCATCCAGGAGGGCGGCTCGTTGCCGGCGACGAGTGCGAAGTCGAAGCCGTCGAGCGGCTCGAGGGTCGTCGGGCCGCCCTGGCCGATCGCGACGTGCGTGCCGTCTTCGAGCACGAGGTGCCAGCGGTAGCCGTGGCGCGGGTTGGCGACGGTGATCGTCGCCTCCCACCAGTCCCAGCCGCCGGCGGAGCCGATCAGCTCGGCCTCCCACCAGGCCGGCTCGTGGTCGGGGTTCGAGCGCACGGACACGCGGGCCACGGGGCCGTAGCCGTCGGGCACGCGCAGGCGCACCTGCACCTGATCGCCGAGCGAGGGATGCTGCGTCGAGACGTGCAGCGGGGAGCTGTCGTGATGCGGGGTGAGAGGCATGGGAGAGGATCCCTTCTGTCGAGAAGCGAATGCTGTCGCGTGGTTGCACGGCAAGACGCCATGACAGAGCCCCTGTGTTGTTGTTCAGTTGTGCGGTGCGGCGGCCTCAGCCGGTCGCACCGAGATGGATCGCGGCGGTCTGCCCCGCATCCAGGTCGAACGTAGCGGCGCCGTCCGACACCCGGACCGTGGCGCCGCCGGCGCACCCGTCCATACTCGGCCCGTCGGCGATGACGTCGCAATAGGTTCCGGCGGGGAGGGTCGTCGGCACGGCGAGAGTCGCGGGCGAGGAACCCGGGTTCGCTGCGATGACGGCGCGTCCGGTGCGCTCGAAGCCGTAGGCGGCGCCCTTCGAGACGCCCGGCCGGCGCTCGGCGGCGCCCGCGGCATCCCGCCATTCGATCATCCCGGCGATGGACTTCCAGGCCTCCGCGCAGACTCCCTCGCCGTCGGCGTACGACGCCTTCGGCCCGGTCGCTCCGGCGCACTCCCACCCGGTCACGTGGCCCGACGCATCCTGCGGGGGACCCGCATCCGGATCCGAGAACGCGTAGCCCGAGTAGACGACGGGCGTGCCGTAGTCGTCGGCCAGCATGAGCGCGTCGGCCATGAGATCGAGAGGGCCGTCGCGGTAGGTGACGGCGGCATCGCCGCGCTCGGTGTCGTGGTTGTCGACGAAGACGACGGCGGATGCGGACGGCACGTGGTCCGCGCGTGCAGGGTCCATCAGCACGCCTGCCGTCAGCTGGGGGCCGAGCTCCCGCGCATAGGCGAACTCGAAGACCTGCCCGATCCGGGTGTACTCCTCCGGCTGGATCGGCTCCTCTGCGCCGCGGATGACCTCGCTGATGACCGGAGTGCCCTTCGGCAGCATCGCGACGATGGCGGCGACGTCCTCGGCCGCCATGTGCTTGGCCGCGTCGATGCGGAATCCCGCGACGCCCAGGCCGAGGAGGTGCGTCAGATAGCCGGCGATCGTCGTCCGGACGTGGGCGGAGGCGGTGTCGAGGTCGGCGAGGCCCACGAGCTCGCACGTCTGCACTTGTGCACGCGAGGTGTAGTCCTGGATCGACCCGTCCGGCGTGAGCGTGCAGTGGTGGAAGTCCTTCGGGCCGTACAGACCCGGGTATGCGTACTTCGTGAAGGCCGTGCCCGCGAATCCGGTGCCGGCGCCCTGGGCCGTCATGTGATTGATCACCGCGTCGGCGATGACCTTCACCCCGGCGGCCCGGCATGCCTTCACCATGTCGGCGAACTGCTGCTCGGTGCCGAGTTTCGAGTCGACGGTGTAGCTGACCGGCTGGTAGGAGGTCCACCACTGGGTGCCGGTGATGTGCTCCTGCGGCGGCGAGGTGAGCACCCATGAGAATCCGGCGGGACCCAGGGTCGATCCGCACTCGGTGCCGATCGACGTCCACGGTCGCTGGAACATCTCGACGCCGACGCCGGTGATGCCCGCAGGGATGGATGCCGACTCCTTCGGCTGTGCGGCCGCACTCGCGCAGGCGCTCAGGCCCAGCGCGAGCGCGACTGCGACGGCCGCGACGACGACGGATCGCCGAAGCATCCCTTACTTGCCGCTGCCGGCGGTGAGACCGCCGACGATGAAGCGCTGCAGCGAGAGGAACAGGACAACAGGGACGATGGCGGCGAGCACCGCGCCCGCCGCGAACACGCCCCACTCCTTCGCGTCGGTCGACACGTACTGGTACAGGCCGACTGCGAGCGTCTGCTTGTCCGGGTCGATCAGCACGGTCGACGCGATCAGGAAGTCGCCTGTGATGCCGATGAAGGCGAGGAGTCCGATGACCGCGAGGATGGGTGCGACAAGGCGCAGGATGATCGTGAAGAAGATGCGCGCGTGCCCGGCCCCGTCGATCTTCGCAGCCTCGTCGATCTCGGACGGGACCGTGTTGAAGAACCCGTACATGAGGAAGGTGTTCGCGCCGAGTGCGCCGCCGAGGTAGATCATGATCAGCCCGAGCTGAGAGTTCAGGCCGAGCGCCGGGAAGATGTCGCCGATCGACGACAGCAGCAGGAAGATGGCGACCACCGCGAGCAGCTGCGGGAACATCTGCACCAGCAGCAGCGTGAGCAGGCCTCCGCGTCGACCCCGGAAGCGCATGCGGGAGAACGAGTACGCCGCGAGGGCGCACAGGAACACGCTGCCGAGGGCCGCGGAGAGACCGATGACGAGGGTGTTCACATACCAGGCCGCGTAGGGCCGGATCGGATTGCTGAACAGGTCGATGTAGTTCTGGAAGCTGACCTCCGAGAACAGACCGTTCGTGCTGAGCAGCGTTCCGCCCGGCGCCACCGACGCCGATAGGACATAGACCAGGGGGAACGCCGAGAACAGGAGCATGACGACGCCCACGATGTGGCGCCAGCCGGTCTCGCGGAAATAGCGACGGAACGGACGCCGGGGCGCGGCCGCGCCGTTGCCACGGGAGTCGGCAGCGGGGCTTGTCGCCTCCATCCCGTCGAGCGTGACGGAGCGGGCATCGACCTCGCCCCGGGCGAGCTCGTCCAGGTCGCCGGTGGTCTTGGTCGCAGGAGTGTTGTCGCTCATGTCAGTTCAGCTCCTCGAGCACCTTGGTCTGACGGAATCCCAGCCAGGAGATGCCTGCGACCAGGAGGAAGATGATGATCGAGAACGCGCTGGCCAGGCCGTAGTCGCGGTTCGCGCCGACGAAGGCGACCTTGTACACCATGGAGATCAGGAGGTCCGTCGCTCCCGCATTGATGCTGGCGTCCGCGAACTGCGGGCCGCCGTTGGTCATCATGTAGATCAGGTTGAAGTTGTTGAAGTTGAACGCGAACGACGAGATCAGCAGAGGAGCCACGGCCACCAGCAGCAGCGGGAACTTCAAGTGGCGGAAGATCTGCCACACGCTCGCCCCGTCCATGCGACCGGCCTCGACGACATCCTCGGGGAGCGACTGCAGCGCGCCGGTGCACACCAGGAACATGTAGGGGAATCCGAGCCAGAGGTTCGTGAACAGGATCGCGAACTTCGCCAGCCACGGGTCGGTGAGCCATGGGATGGATGCACCGCCCAGCAGCACCTGGTTGATGAAGCCGAAGTCTGTGTTGAACAGCCCCGCCCACACGAGCGCGGAGAGGAAGGCCGGGAATGCGTAGGGCAGGATCATGACGACCCGGTAGTACTTCTTGCTCTTCATGCGCGGATCGTTGAAGACGATCGCGAGGAAGAGACCCAGGATGAACGTCGTCCCCACGGAGAGGATGGCGAACGCGAACGTCCAGACGAGAACGGCGAAGAACGGACCGCGGATGGACTGGTCGCTGAAGGCCCGGACGAAGTTCTCGAAGCCGACCCAGACGGACCATCCGACCTCGAGCTTCTGGCCGTCCTTCGCCTGGAAGGATCCGTGCCCGTTGTCGTAGTAGACGGTGCCGGTCTTGGTGTCCGTCATCGTGTCGGCCTTCGGATCCCACTTCAGCGTGGAGAGGAAGACGTACGCGTTCGAGCCGTCGGTGGTCTTGAGGTACCCGTCGTTCGGATCCTTCGTGAGCGGAACCGAGAGGTTGCCGATCGCATCCTGATTCTGGGCGATCTCGCCGAACGACAGCGTGCGGTAGCCCGGCGCGCCCGTGGCGGTGTCCCCGGACATCTCCGGGTGCGCCACCTTCTCGAGGGGCCGGTTCTCGCCGCCGACGTAGACCTGGTTCGTCTTGGGGTCGGTGGCCAGGAGGAAGAAGTCGCCGGCACGCTCCAGGACCGAGACGGGGTAGATCGGGGAGTTCTCGACGCGCGTCTGCGACTGCAGCAGCAGCGCGTTGACCGCGTCCTCCTTCGTCGAGTTGTGGCCGGTGCCGTAGTTGGTGAAGGCGATGTAGGCCGAGAAGAGGACGACGAAGATCTGGAAGATGAAGAGGAAGATGAGGCCCGGCGTCAGGTACTTGGCCGGCAGCATTCCCGGCCGCAGGTAGATGACGTTGACCACGACGGCGACGACGCCGATGATGAGCGGCACGAGCCACTGGCCCTGCCCGACGAGCACGAGGATGGCGTAGACGGCGAGGGCGTCGATGATGCCGAGCATCACGATCTTCGCGACCCAGACCTTCCAGCCGAGGGAGGCCGCTTCGGCGTACGCGGCCGCCCGCTTCTGGCGACGCTGCGCGGCACGCTCGGCCGGTGAGGTCGGCGGCTTGTCGAGGATGGGTGCGGTCATCGGCGTCGCTCCTGTGCGATCGATTGCGATCTGGTTCGGATGGAACGGCGGGCGGTGCCGATGGCACCGCCCGCCGTTGCGAAGGTCAGCCCGCGGCGACCTTGCCCTGGATGTTCGTGGTCATGGTCTGCCACGTGGAGACGGCCTCGCCGCCCTTCATGATCGCGACCTCGGACTTGCCCCAGTCATCCCACACGGCACCCATCTGCGGGATGCTCGGCATCGGGACGGCGTCGGCGCCGACCTTGGCGAAACCGGCGATGATCGGGTCGGACTGCGCTGCGGTGAACGCGCTCGTCAGTGCCGGGGGACGGCCACCGGCCTTGTAGAGCTCGGTCTGGACCTTCTCGGTGCCGATGTAGTTCACGAGGAACTCGTTGGCGAGCAGCTTGTTCTTCGACTTCGAGCTCACGAAGAACGCCTGCACACCCGCGAACGGACGAGCCGCCTGGCCGCCGGCCGACGGGATCGGGTCGATGGCGATCTTGATGCCCTTGGCCTGCGCATCCGGCACGTTCCACGGACCGGTGATGAAGTAGGGCGACTCGCCCGCGTTGAACGCCGCCTTGGCGAGGTCACCGGTCAGGCCCGGCTTGAAGATGCCCGCGGCGCCCTGCTGGCCGAGCCACTTGGCGAAGTTCTTGCCCGCGTCGTCGCCGATCGTCAGCTTCGAGGCGTCATACGAGCCGTCGGAGTTCTGCGCGAAGACGGCGCTGCCGAACGAGGTCTGGAACGGGTACGTGTGGTACGGGTCGCCGTTGGCGGCGTCGAGGCCGATGAGGAACGGGTACTTGGCGCCGGAGGCCTTGCCCGCCGAGATCATCTCGTCGTAGGTCGAGGGTGTCGGGTTCGGGGCGAGCGCGGTGTTGCGCATGATGGCGATGTTCTCGATCGCGTACGGCAGACCGTACTGCTTGCCGTCGTAAGTGACGGCCTGGATCGCGATCTTCTCGAAGTCACCCGACTTCGAGCCGAGCTCGACCGGTGCGACGACGCCGTTCTTGACGAATCCGCCGATCCAGTCGTGGCCGCCGATGGTGATGTCCGGGCCCTTGCCGGTCGGGACCTGAGCCGTGAAGTCCTGCTGGATCTTCCCGTAGTCCTTGATGACCAGGTTGACCTTGACGCCCTTCTCCTTCTGGAACTCGGCTGCGACGTCCTTCATCGCGGCCGCGCGGTTGGCGTCGACCCACACCGTGAGCGAGCCGCTCGAGGTGGGCTTGTTGGCGGCGGTTCCGCCCGAGCACGCGGTGAGCGCGACGGCGCTGGCCGCGACGAGCGCGAGGAGACCGAGCGCCCCCTTCTTGTTCACCTTCATCGGTGTTTGCCTCTCTGATCGGGAGATCGGGGCGGAAGGCACGAACGGCGGCTTCATCGACCCCGGAGCTTGATTGCAAGCGCTTACATTCTGCAGGACGCCGCCGTTCGGCGCAAGGGCGAGTTCGGGGACGATGCAGAATCGTGATGGATGCATGCGCTTGCACGATGACCGAGTCGCCGGACGCGACAAGATGGCATCGCGCAAGCGCTTGCAGATCATGGATGCCGCGTTCCCCCGCCGTTAGGCTGGGACGATGGCGGATTCCAGCTTCGACATCGTTTCCAAGGTCGACCACCAGGAGGCCGACAACGCGCTCAACCAGGCCCGCAAGGAGGTCGAGCAGCGCTACGACTTCAAGGGCACAGGCGCCTCGATCGAGTGGAGCGGCGAGGCCGTGCTCATCAAGGCGAACAGCGAGGAGCGCGCGAAGGCCGTCCTCGACGTCTTCCAGTCGAAGCTCATCAAGCGGGGCATCTCGCTGAAGAGCCTCGAGTCGGGTGAGCCGCAGGCCAGCGGCAAGGAATACCGCATCACCTCGACGATCAAGGACGGTATCTCGTCTGAGAACGCGAAGAAGATCAGCAAGATCATCCGCGACGAAGGCCCGAAGTCCGTGAAGTCGCAGATCCAGGGCGACGAACTGCGCGTGCAGTCCAAGAGCCGCGACGACCTCCAGGAGGTCCAGCGCCTGCTGAAGGCCGCCGACCTCGACGTCGACCTGCAGTTCGTCAACTACCGCTAGCGGGAGCCTCTGACCTGGGGTTTTTCTGTTTCAATCCGCACGGAGTCCGCAGAATTGCGGATTTGGGTCATGAAGGAGGCCGTCGCGGACCTGGTCCGGTCCTCAGCTGACGGCCAGAGGTGGCTGTAGACGTTCAGCGTGATCGACGGCGTCGAGTGGCCGAGCGCACGCTGCACCGTGACGACGTCGCATCCCTGAGCGATCAGGTTCGAGGCGAACGTGTGGCGCAGCGTGTGCAGCGTGACCCCATCTGATAGTCCGGTCGCAGCTCTGATCCGACGCCATTCCTCTGCCGCATTGTTGCGGTTCCAGAGCCGCCCGAGCGGAGTCACGAAGAGCTGCTCATCCTGATCGGTGACCTGCTGCCGCTTGACGTGCGCGGCAAGCGACGCCATGAGCTCGTCAGGAACGTACACCGTTCGCTCAGACTCGTATTTGGGCGGGACAATCCTCGCGGTCTTGATGGTTGCGCCCTGAACCTGCCGTGCGACCGTGAGCGAGCGGCCGAGGAAGTTGACGTCGCGCAGCTGCAGACCCGCGGCCTCTCCCAGCCGGAGACCCGCGAATACGCACACCTCCACAAATCCCCGGAAGTCGCCTGCGGCGTCGAGCATTGCAAGAACTTCGTCGGCGGTCATGATGCGCATCGCCGCCTCGGCTTTGCGACCACGCGGAGCCTTCACGCCCAGAGCCGGGCTCGCGACGATCAGCTTGTCCGCGACCGCAGCCCGAAAAGACATCTGGATGTAGTTCAGACGAGTCTTGATGGTGGATGGCGCGAGGCCGCGCTTCGATTCGCCGGCGACCCACGCTTGGATGTGCGAAGACTTGATCCCGGCGATCGCGCTCTCTCGCCACGGCACGCTCTTCACCGCCACGGTCGCAGCCTCGTACGTGCCCGCCGCCCACGACTGTCGTTCCATCCAGCGCGCAGTCCACTCATCCCATGTGATGCGCCCGGCCTTCGGGTCGACGTACTGGCCGGTGACGACCGCTGCCGCGATTTCGTCGAGCCATCGCTGTGCATCCCGCTTCAGTGTGAAGTGCCGAGCGTGCTCCTTGCCGGCATCATCGCGATACCGGGCCCGCCAGGTGCCGTCACTGCGTTGCTTGATCGACGCCATCCTCGGCCTCCTCTTGCGTATCGCCTCGCTGACGCAGTTCTTCGATCTGCGCGCGGACTCGGGCGATGAAGGCCCGCTGGAAGTCATGGCCTTCGTGCGGGAACGGTCCATAGAGAAGTTCCTCGACCTCGAACTCTCCTCGGAGGTGCGCCTCGGCCCGGGCAAGACCTTGGAGCGCGTAGTCGACCGCGTTGTGCGCAAACAGCTCCGGCGTGAAGTCCTCATCGTCGTCTTCGCCCGCGACCATGTCATACGCCATTGCGAGTCGTCGCTGTCGCTCGAACGAGGCATACGCCAGATCTGCGATCTGCGTGAGTGCGTCGTCCAATTCCCGCGCACGCATCACGCGGCTGAGGGATTGCTCGGTCAGTGTAAGCGCCTGCGCGTGGATGCCGAAGACCGACCCCAGCGCCTCGGATTCCGTCAACCGGAGCGGACGTTCACCCTTCTCGATCGACCAGACGGTGGCTTGGGACCACTTGAACCCGAGCTTGCGCATGCGCTCGGCGAGCTCCTTCTGGCTCATCGTGCCACGTAGCACGGTGAGGTTGCGGCCGATCAGCTCATCATCGATCATGCCTTGAGGCTACTCCAGAAACCTATTGATCTCGACTAGATAACGTGGTTCACTAAGTTTAGCCGTCACCGGCAACTAGGAATTGAGGTGAGTCGGATGGATCGAATTCTCTTCCTTGACGAGGTGGCGGCGCGTTTGCGCCGCACTCCCGCCCAGCTGAGATGGATGCTGCACACCGGCGCAGCACCGAAGTCGGCGAAGATCGCCGGCCGCCGGTGTTGGCGCGAGTCGGACGTGGAGAAGTTCATCGCCGAGGCCTTCGCCGACAATCCGTGACGCGGCCCGTGGCGGCACAGCCACACCGCCCCGACGACTACAGTCCGATCGACGGGCCGCTGCGAGTGGGCGTGACAGAGATCACCGGACCACTAAACGGGTCGACGTGCGGAGGAGCAGGTCGCACCACCTGCGCCGCACGACGCAGCTCCGCACGTGCCGCTTCGATCGAGTCGGCGATGGTCACTTCAGGCGCTCCCCGCATCATGGTCTCAGCGAGGATCTCGCGTGCCGCAGCATCCGTGCCGGCAACCACGATCACCTCATTACTGAGCCGGCCGCGGGTCATGCCTACGTAGAGACCCGCCGCGTCGACGCCAGGACCCACGATCGAGGCATCCGTGGTCTCCCCTTGACTGCCGTGAACCGTCGACGCATAAGCGAGGTTCAGGTGCTCCGCGGCGTACTTCACAGTGACCCTGCGGATGTCGCCGCTGTCGGTGATGCTGGCGAGCTCGACGTGTGTGGGCGTGATGTGAGCAACCGTCCAGAGTGCACGATTGTCAACGCCCGCCTCACGATCGTTCCGACGAGTTTGGACGAGGTCGCCCTCGAGGATCCGTTGCTCGTCGCGGCCTAGTGCAATCCGCCTCGTCGAGAGCTGACCCATCTCCACGCGCTGCTGCTGGATGCGCTCGTTGAGCGCGTTCGCCTCGTCGTTCGTGGCCGTGACCAGTGCCACGCGTTTGCGCAGCCCGGCCCAGTGGAACCACGCGTCGGCCATCATGCCCCGTGCGGTCTCATCGCTCCCTACGCGAAGCAGATGGCCGCGCTCGCCGAGGGCGCGGGCGACGTCCTTCGCAGCGTCCGCTGTTGCGGGGTCCCGCAGGCGAAGCGAGAGCGCGGCGTACTCCGGGTCGCGGAATCGGTGCACAGCCGTCAGCTCGACGACTGCGGTGCTGCGACGTGATACCGAAGCCATGGCACCAGAGTGGCCGACCGGCGCCGCCTGAAGCGGATCCCCGATCATCGCAATGCCGGCGCCCGTGGCCGCGGCGACCCGGGCGAGAGCGTTGGCGGTGCGCAGGTCGACCATGCCGGCCTCGTCCACGACGATGCGGTCGCCGCGTCTCAGTGGATAGTGGAGCGGGGCGAGGTAGGTTCGACCGGTCTCCGGGTCGACATCGCCACGATGCAGCTGGACCCACTGCTCCTGACCGGCGCTGTCTCGGAACCATCGCCAGCCGTGGTCGGCGAGCAGGGCATGCAGGCTCGACGCGGATGCGCCGATCTCGAGCGCCGCGACGCTTGCCGCCTTCCTGGTCGGTGCAACGACGATCATCTGTCGACCTTGATGCTGCAACGCGCGGTGAGCGATACGCAGAACCGTGGTCTTGCCGGCACCCGCGGGACCCGTGATCGTGACGAGTCGATCCGTGCCGGCGATGGCGGCAGCGGCATCGAGCTGATCCCCATCCATCCCGGCACCGGTGCTGATAGATACTGCCGCGAAGAGCGCCACACTGTCGCGCGTCAGCGGTACGCCCGGCTGGCTCAGGGCATCAAGCTGTGCGCCGAGATCGACCTTGAGGGTCGCCGTGGGCAACGCCATGTATCCCTTGATGTGCGATGGTCGCGTGGCATCGTCGAGCAGGTCGATCGTGTGCTCGCGGGCGCGAGCGGTGATGTCGTCGATGAGCTCCTGCAGCATTGCGCGCTCTTGTACGATCTCGGACGCCGCAACGGCGCGCATTGCACCGGCACGCACGTCGTACTCGCTGAAGCGCCCGCCGTTCGAAGCTGAGCGGGCATCCGCATCCGCGACTGCCCTTGCGGCGAGGAGTTCACGATCGACCGCGCCGATGGAGACAGCCGTGAGCTCGATGGGCGTGCGCGGCACGACGAGAGAAGGATCGAGCGCCGCGATCTCGCGGCGAACCGCAAGCTCCCACTCGTCCTCGTCGAGGCGCCTGGGCTTGTTCGGCCGCTGAAGCGCCCACGCCCGGCGGTCGACCTGCTGGAGGATGTCGTGGCTCGGCTGCTGCCCCGGATGGTCGGCCAGCCACTCCCCCAGGAGGCGCGCTCGATTGGTCTCGATCTGGTTTGACCGCCGCGACAGCGGCCCCACTGCATGAGCAAGTTGGGCGATCTCGCCGGCCGCGTCGAGTGAGTAGCCATGCTTGGCGAGCGCCGAGATCCACTGCGGGTCCGTGCGCGCAGCGAGTTCCCCCTCCGCGTTGACCAGGGTGTGCAACTTCATCGCCACACGCGAGTCGACGGTCGACCACTTGCCATCGCGGCCGAGGACCTTCGCATTCAGCCACAGGTGACGATGGATGTGGGGATCGAGCGCGCGCGATCGCCGATGCTTGAGCTCAACGACCTCGATACGCGCAAGCTCCTCGCGGACGACGCCGCCGTGCCCGCGTCGCGCGTTGAGCTCGCGCTGCCACGTGAGGATGATGCGGTCGCGCAGGCGGTCCTGCAGGTCCTCGAACTCGTCCGCGAGTTCGGGGTGGAGCAGGGCGGCGATGCTGTAGGTCTTGGGTGCGTTGATCGTTCCGTCGAGGACCAGGTCAGATCGAGACGAGAACTGCGGGATGCCGCGGGCCTCGTCCGTGATCGGATCGCGCCCCTCGATCCAGCGCCGCAAGCCGTCTTGGTCGAGCTCGTCGTGTCGGATGCGCCCGCTGGCGCAGATGAACCGCGTGACGGTGATCTCGCCGCTTGCGCCGTAGGCGACGAGAGCCTGGGCTCCGTCGGTGGTGCGCACGTGTGAATCACACGTGCCCGCGAACGCGTACCCGATCGCCTGGCGCACACCGTGGGATGCTTCGCCGCGCTTCCACCGCGCCAAGCCTCCCCGCATGCATTCAGGCTACTCGCATTCCATGTCGTTCGTAACTAGGAATCACCATTGGTGCCTGCGTGCATCGCTCGTTTGCATTGCATTGCTCGTCTGCATTGATGGTTTCGTTGTCGCGGCACTCCCGAAGGGGCGTCGGTCAGGGAGCGAAGTAGTCCGGGAACGAGGTCCGAAAGCGCGCGCAGTCCGCCAGTGCGCGATGAGAGTGAACGTGGATGGCGGCGATCCCCGCGTCCTCATCCCGATTCGCGAGCGCATCCGCGATGGCTTGATGCTCGATGCATAATGCGGGATCGTCGACGGCGACGCCGAGGCTCAGGTGCCGTAGCCGGTCGAGGTTGATCTTCATCCCGCGCACGAACCCCCAGAGGTGGGACAATCCGGCGAGGTCGAACACGAGTCGGTGGAGCAGCTCGTCCGTCTCAAAGAATGCGTGCGCATCCCGCCGGTCGAAGGCCGCGCGGTTGAGGTCCACGACACTCTGCAGTTCGGAGACATCGACGTGGCATGCGGCGATCGCCCGCCGGAATGCCTCAGTCTCGAGCGAGTTCCGCACGAACACCGCATCCCGGACGTCCGTCATTGAGATCGGGGCGACCTGACTGCGCACCCGCGGCACGATCGTGATGAGGCGCTGGTCTGCGAGGCGCGTGAACGCCTCCTGTACCGGAGCGCGGCTTACGCCGAGCCACATCGCGATGGCGGCATGTGACAACGGCGCCCGGGGCTGCAGATGGAGGCTGCGGATGGCCTCGCAGAGCTCGTCGTAGACGTAGTCGGAGATGCGGCCGCGGGCTGTCGGCGGGCACCCCGGCCCGCTGCCGATGGGCTCGAGCGCATCGAGAGCCCTGGCACCGACCTGCTTGGGAACGCCGCGGCCCGCGTCGAGTAATGCCGTCACGGTGCTCCCCTCGTATGGTCGGGATCGATGCAAGATCCGACTTGCGGACTCGTATGCACGCTCGCACCCGCCTGCCGTGACGCACTACCGAAGAAGGAGATCGCGATGGAGCACCGTATCCACACGGGTCGCGTCGTGGTCGTCACGGGAGGTTCGCCGGGATTCGGGCGCGGGATCGCGCTCAAACGGCCACCCGTCGTGGCCATACGGCCACGGCGCCGATGAGCGGGGAGTGGAATGGACCGGGCGCGACTCGGTCGCCCCGGGCGACGCCCATGTAGTCGTGATCCCATGCCGTGGACGTCGCGTCCGGATCGATGTAGACCTGCTGCGGGACGACGGCCACGCCGAGGGACTCCCGTCGCACCCGATCCGCTGACGCGCCACAGTCCGGATGCGACAGGAACGCCAGCCTCCATACATCGCCGACGCGCTCCAGATCCACGGCAAGCTCGGTGACGAGCCCACGGGACTCCTCGGAAGCGGTCGTCACGTTTCCGGAGAATGTACACGGTTGATCGGGTACGGACTTGTCGTACTCGGACAGATCCACGGCGTCGCCGAGGATGTTGTTCACCCAGTGGGCATCGCCGACGCTGCACACACGTCGCATCGACACCGGCAGGGTGCTGTGCGGCCGCAGGTACGGCGTTTCGCGTTCGTCGTCCCACACCTCGAGGCGGCCGAGGATGAGGTTGTGGGCGACGAGCATGCCGCGCGAGTTCGTCAGCAGGCCCCTGCGCGAGAGCATGATGTTGTTCACCAGCTGGATCGGCCCGTGGTTGACCTCGGTGAACACGTCCCGCACGTTGTCGTGCATGAGGTTGTCGACCAGCCGGGTTCCCTGCGCCATCCAGTCCAACCAGATCGCCGCCGGCTCCCCGCAGCGATACAGGTGGTTGCCGCGGATCACGACGTCGATCGCCCCGTGCAGCTTGATGCCCGCCATCTCCCAGCCGGTCCAGATGCCCTGCGCGTTGCAGTCGTGGATCTCGTTGCCCTCGATCACACTGAACGCGCAGCCCAGCGACCCGACGATCCCCACCTGACCGCAGTGGTGGATCTTGTTGTTGCGGATGACGTGGGAGCCGATTGTCTCCCGCGACCAACCGTCGCGTTCCAAGGCGTCCTGGATCGTCAGGTAGTAGCCGTCGGTCGTGCCGCGCTCGCCGTCGAACTCGTCACGGTTCTTGGCGAGAGCGATGCCCGCGCACCGGGAGTAGCAGATCTCGTTGTCCTCGATCACCCAGCCGCGGCTCCAATACGCGGTAACCATGCCTTCCTGACCGACGGTCGGCGCGACCCAGTTCGTCGCGGCATTGCGGATCTCGAATCCGCGCACGGTGATGTGATCTATGTGCTCGGCGGTCGGGGTGAAGACGGTGGCGCGGACCGAGACTTCGACGTCGTCGATGTTCGGGTCGGTGCCGGCGGGGAGACGGGCCGTGATCGTGGTCACACCCTCCAAGTCATAGACGGCGGGCGCGTAGGCGGCGTGCCCCTCGATGCCGGCCACTTCGACGATCGGCCGATCCTGCAATCCGTCCACCGTCGAGGACCAGCCGAGACCGATTCCGGTCTCGAGAGCATCCAGAGACGGGACTTCGGGGAGCCAGGCGCCGTCCAGAAAGATGTTCCCGCGGCGGTGGCGCCGATCGTTGCCGACGAACCAGTCGCCGTGGACGACCTCGGCGTAGGGGTTGAAGTCGCCGAAGTACCGGTTGGGGATGACGAGCCTCCAGAGCCCGTCATCGACGCGGCTCCAGTTCTCGAAACGATCGGACCCTGTCAGGACGACGTGGTCGCTGGGTACGGCGGTGTATGTGATGGGGGAATCCTCCGTGCCGCCGCGTGGGGGGTCGATGCGTTCCCGGTACGTGCCGGCCCCGACCAGGATCGTGTCGCCGGCGTGTGCGCGAGCGGCTGCGGCCGAGACCGTGCGCACCGGCCGCTCCGCGGACCCGTCATCTGCGTCGTCGCCTGCACCTGAGACATGGAACGTCGTGGTCATGAACTTCCTTTCAGAGAGCGTCGTCTGCCCATCGAGGGCGTGATCACGCACCCTGCGCGGAGGTCGCGTGCTTCCGCATGATCGCGTCGACGCGCAGGGTGAGGTCGGATGAGCCCACCTGCAGGTCCCGCAACGGCGTGTCGAGGTCGGCTCCATAGAAGAGCTTCGCGGCGCTGATGTGCTCCGCCATCACGCGGGCGGCGCCGGCTGCATCGCCGACGGAGATGCGCTCGAAGAGCACGCCGTGCAGTTCCGCCCCGACGACATGCTCGTCGGTGAGGCTCCGGACCATCATCTGATGCGCGAGCGTGGAGATCGACGAGAACATCACCTGGAGCACCGGGTTGTGCGACGCGTCCGCGATCGCCGTGTGGAACGCGAGATCGAAATCCGCGGCAGTCCGGAGCGGGGCGCTCTCCAGCTCCGCGAGGGCCATCGCGAGCCGTTCGAGGTCCTCCTGGGTGCGGTTGGCGGCAGCCAGCGCGGCGGTGTTCGTCTCGAGCATTTCTCTGGCTGCGATGAGGTGCCGAGCGGTCACCAGCCCGGTCCGCGAGAGCAGTTCCGGGCTCGCACCGTCATCCTTGGGGTCCATCTCCCTGACGAAGCTGCCTCGGCCGAGAGACACCTCGATCAGCCCCCGCTCTCGAAGGACGCGCAGGGACTCGCGCACCAGGGAGCGGCCGACGGAGAACCGGGTCATCAGCTCGCGTTCCGAGGGAAGCTTCACGCCAGGAGCGAGCCGCCCGGAGACGATGTCGTCTTCCAGCGTGGACACGATGAACGGCAATCCCCAGATCTTCGATGGGGCTCCTTCGGCAGGATTCATCGGGAACTCCTTCTGGGGTGAGTGTGTCTCGGTCGAGCAGCAGTATCTGGGATCAGCGTATATGAATCTGGACAGACTGGTAGTACCAGTCCGTCCAATGTGCAAGAATCAGGATCGCCAAGGTAGGTGCACCTCGGCTGGAAGCTGAAGGGAATCTCGTGGCGGATCGAGTCGAGGGAAGCGTGATGGCGCGCGATGTCCGTCCCGTGGATGAGCGCGGTAGCGCGCATGGGACTTTCGGGAGGATCGTCGCCATCGACACCTTCCGGCCGCGCAGCCAGGAGAGCGTGTGCTTCGTGCAGCTGCACACGGATGCCGGCGAGGTCGGGCTCGGCGAGGCGTTCATGGGCGCGTCCGCGGTCGAGGCGTACATCCACGATGTCGCCGCCGGGAAGCTGGGCGACATCGAGCAGCCGACCCCCGAACACGTCGCCGCCGCGCTGCAGCCATACGTCGGCTACCAGGGGTCGGGCGCCGAGACACGAGGCAACGGTGCCATCGATGTGGCACTGTGGGACATCTTGGGTCAGCGCGCCGGCCTGCCCCTCGTCGACATGTTCGGGGGCGCGGTCCGCGACCAGATCGACGTCTACAACACCTGCGCCGGCCCCGGATACGTGTCCAACGCCGTCGGGCAGAGCGTCTCGAATTGGGGGCTTCCCGCAGACGGCCCAGCCGACGATCTGCAAGATCTGGACGCGTTCCTCCATCGTCCGGCCGAGCTTGCCCGCGACCTGAAGGCCAGTGGCGTCAAAGGTATGAAGATCTGGCCGTTCGACGTGGCCGCCGAGCGCAGCGGCGGCCTGGAGATCACCGCCGCCGAGATGCGGGCGGCGCTCGACATCGTCGAGGCGATCCGCAGCGAAGTCGGGATGGACATGCACCTCATGATCGAGCTGCACGGGTTGTGGTATCCGCGAGCGGCGCAGCAGATCATGCGCGAACTCGAACCGTACCGGCCGTACTGGGTCGAAGATCCGCTTCGTGCCGACGCCGTCGACGCAATGATCGGCCTCCACCGCGAGGTGAACGTGCCCATTGCGCTCGGCGAGACCGGCACCGGCCGCCGGGGGCTGCTCCCGCTCATCCGCGATCGCGCGATCGATGTCCTCACCCTCGACATCGGATGGACCGGGGGGATCACCGAGGCACGCAAGCTCGCGTCGCTCGCCGACACGTACCTCACCCCGATCGCGCCGCACGACTGCACCGGCCCGGTCTCGCTCGCGATCGACACGCACCTGGTGTGCAATGCGCCGAACGGCCTCATCCAGGAGACTGCACGCGCGTTCCTGGCGACCTGGTACCCCGAATTCACGACCGGCTACCCAGAACCCGTGGATGGTGTCATCCGGCCGACGCGCACGCCCGGCCACGGCGTGAAGCTGCGTTCCGACTTCGTCACGCGTGCGGACGTGATTCGCCGCACCACCCGGCTGTGAGCGCCACCATGCGTGCGGCGCGCTTCCACGGTCGCCGCGACGTTCGCGTCGAGTCGGTGCCCAAGCCTGTTCCCGGCGCCGGCGAAGTGCTCGTCGAGGTCGAGTACTGCGGGATCTGCGGAACGGATGTCGAGGAGTTCCGCGAAGGACCGCTGGTCGTGAATATGGAGCCGCACGCACTGACCGGCACGATGGCGCCGCTCGCCCTCGGTCATGAAGTGGTGGGCGTCGTGGTCGCGCACGGACTCGGCGTCGACGCATCCCGCATCCCAGTGGGCACTCGCGTGATCCCCGACGTCGTGGTGGGCTGCGGCGAGTGCTGGTGGTGCCGGCGTCATCAGGAGGGCATCTGCGAACGCCAGGCGGTGCGCGGATTCAACCTCGACGGAGGCCTGGCAGAGTTCATGATCGCGACGGAGGAGACGCTCGTCGTCGTGCCGACGTCGCTGGATGCTGTCCAGGCGGTGTTCGCCGAGCCGGTTGCGGTCGCCGTCCGCGCGGTCCGCGCGGCGGGCGACCTCGGGGACGGCGCGGTCGTCGGCGTGATCGGGGCCGGAACGATCGGGCTGCTCATCGCACAGGTGGCGCGAGCGGCCGGCGCACAGGTGCTCTGCTCGGAGACTTCCGCGGCCCGCACTGCGGTGGCTCGCGCGGCCGGTTTCCGCGCAGCGGCCCCGGCGGGTTTCGCTGAGATACTGCACGCCATCTCGGACGGGCGCGGCGCAGACGTGATCTTCGAATGCACGGGACTGGGCGCGGTGGCGGTCGCCTCGCTCGATCTCGTGCGCCGCGGAGGCACCCAGGTGCAGGTCGGGATCTCCGGCGGCACCGCGGCGATCGACATCGCCTCGTTCGTCCTCGGCGAGAAGCGACTTGTCGGAACGGCGGCGCACCTGTGGGACATCGACGTCGCCCCGGCGGTGCAGCTCATCGCATCCGGCGTCGTCGACGTGTCCGCGCTGCCGAGCCACGTGGTGCCCCTCGAGGATGCCGCAAACGTGTTGGCCGATCCCGACCCGTCGATCTACAAGCAGCTGATCAGCCCCAAGGAGCGCTCGTGAAGACCTACACCGCCGACGTGGTCCTGGCCGCTGCCGCCGAGGTGGGCGAGGGGCCGTGCTGGGATGCCGCGACCGAGCGCCTGATCTGGGTCGACATCCTTGCGCACCAGGTGCACACCTTCGACCCGGTCACCGGTGTCGACACGGCGGTCGATGTCGGGGCCGACGTCGGCGCCGCCGTGCCGACCACCGACGGGTCGCTCATCCTCGCGCTCCCGAATGGGCTCGCCCGGCTGCACGACGGCGTCGTGACCCACATTGTGGACATCGAAGCCGACCTTCCCGGCAACCGGTTCAACGACGCGAAGACCGACCCCCGCGGACGCTTGTTCGCCGACACCATGCACTACGACCAGGCCCCCGGCCAAGCGGGGCTGTACAAGTACGACGGGGTCGGCGTCATCACGGTGGCGTCGGGGGTGGGACTTGGCAATGGGCTCGGCTGGAGCCCCGACGGCGCCGTCATGTACTTCACGGACAGCCTCACGAACCGTGTCGACCAGTTCGACTACGACCTCGAAACCGGTACCGCGACCGATCGGCGACCTCTGATCCAGTTCGATCTGCAGCCGGGACAGCTGCCGGACGGACTGTGCGTCGACGACGACGGATGCCTCTGGGTCGCCATATTCGGATGCGGCGAGGTCCGCCGCGTCAGCCCCGACGGCGACGTCATCGGCGTCGTGTCGCTCCCCGCATCGCAGATCACGAGCTGCGCATTCGGGCCCGGCGGCGTCCTCTACGTCACCTCCGCGGCGATGGGCGTGCGCGACCGCGAACCCCTCGCCGGAGCGCTGTTCGCGGTGCGCACCGACACAACAGGCCGCCCCGCCACCCCGTTCCGCTGGTCGTGACGCGCCTGTTGTACCCCCCCTCGACCAGGAGACCCGCATGCCCGAGAACCTCGCACCGATCGCCGCGCCCCCGACCTCGATCTTCCGCACCGATAACGGAGTCGTGCTCCGCACCCCCACCGGCGACTTCACCCTCGCCGCCGCGATGGCCGAAGTGCTCTCGTGGAGCGGCACCGAGCTGACCGCGCGGGTCGCCGCGGCATCCGCCCCTGCGACCTTCACCGAGCGGATGCCGCTGCTCGACGGCCGCGGCGAGGTGTGGGCTGCCGGGGTCACGTACGAGCAGTCACGCGACGCACGCATGGAGGAGAGCGAAACGGCGGCATCCGTCTACGACCGCATCTACGACGCGGAGCGTCCGGAGCTCTTCTTCAAGGGCGCCGCGTGGCGTGTGGTCGGCAGTGAGGGCACGATCCTGGTGCGCGCCGACTCGGAAATCGACGTACCTGAGCCCGAGCTCGCGCTCGTGCTGAACTCGGCGGGCGAGATCGTCGGCTACACGATCTGCGACGACGTCAGCTCCCGCAGCATCGAGGGGGAGAACCCGCTCTACCTGCCGCAGGCGAAGGCATACGCGGCGGCGTGCGCGGTCGCGTCCTGGTTCGTGCCCGCGACCGAAGTACCCGACCCGACGAATCTCACCATCCAGCTCGTGATCGAGCGCAATGGCGAGGCCGAGTGGGCAGGACGCACCTCCACGAACCTGCTGCATCGCGCACTTCCCGACCTCGCCGGCTTCCTGTTCCGCGAGAACGTGTTTCCCGATGGAGTGGTGCTCTCCACCGGTACGTGCCTGGTGCCAGATCTCCCGTTCACGCTCCAGCAGGGAGACGTCGTGCGCGTCGGAATCGAGTCGCTCGGCGAACTCCGCAACCATGTGCAGCGCGGAATCGGCACCGGCATCGTGCAGGTCTCGCGCGACCTCGCCGCCTGAACCCGCAGCCCAAGAGAGATGACATGACCGCCACTTCCACGATTGAAGACGTCACTGCGAAGGTGGATGCCGCCGTCGGCGCGTTCGATCGGCTGCGCCGGATGAGCCCGGCCGAACGTGCCGCGCTCCTGGACGCCATCGCCTACGCCCTCGAGGCGAACGCGACGACGCTCGTGCCACTCGCGCAGCGGGAATCCCATCTATCGCCGCCGCGACTGACAGGCGAACTGGGCCGCACGACGTACCAGCTTCGCTCCTTTGCGCAGCACCTACGAACCGGCGACTTCGCCGGCGTCGTCATCGACCACGCGAAGGCCGACACCCCGCTCGGGCCAACGCCCGACCTGCGCCGACACCTGATTCCGCTTGGACCCGTCGCGGTGTACTCGGCGAGCAACTTCCCCTTCGCATTCAGCGTCGCCGGCGGCGACACCGCCTCGGCGCTCGCCGCCGGGTGCCCCGTGGTCGTCAAGGCGCACTCGGGACACCCCGAGCTGTCCGCGGCAACCACCGCCATCGTGCAGGGCGCCCTCGCCTCGGCCGGAGCCCCGGACGGCACGCTCGACGTGGTCTACGGCCAAAACGCCGGGGTGAGCCTTCTGCAGAACCCGCGAGTGTCAGCGGGGGCGTTCACCGGCTCCACGGCCGGCGGACGCGCCCTGTTCGACGTGGCCGCGGCGCGGCCCCGACCCATCCCGTTCTACGGCGAGCTCGGCAGCGTGAACCCTGTGATCGTGTCCCGGGAGGCATCCGGATGCCGCGCTGAGGAGATCGCGACCGGACTCGTGGACTCTTTCACGCTCGGCGGGGGGCAGTTCTGCACCAAACCCGGTGTCGTGTTCGTGCCCGAAGGCTCGGCGATTCCCGAACTCGCCCGGAAGGCCGTGAGGAACGCGCCGGCACAGCAGCTGCTCAATGACCGCATCACGGCGGCCTACACCGCCGCCGAGCCGCACTTTCATGCGGTGCCGGGCGTGGACACCCTGGTACGCGGCGCAGCGACCGAGGAAGGGGTCACTCCCAGCCTCTTCCGAACACCGCTGGCGAGCCTGCTCGCGCACTCCGACACACTCCTGGAAGAGCGGTTCGGCCCCAGCGCGGTCCTCATCGAATACCCGTCCGACGCGAACCTCGCGTCGCTGCTGGATCCATTCGACGGCAGCCTGACCGTGACGATCCATGCGCTCGGCGCGGACGACGCCGGCGTCGCGGACGCCCTCGATCGAGCCACCCTCATCGCCGGTCGTGTCGTCTGGAATGGCTGGCCCACGGGTGTCGCGGTGTCGCCCGCGATGACCCACGGCGGCCCCTACCCATCCTCGACGAACGCGCTCCACACGTCGGTCGGCGTCACGGCGATCCGACGATTCCAACGCCCTGTGACCTTCCAGAACGCGCCGGATGCGTTGCTTCCCGAACCTCTGCGCGATGCGAAACCGTTGGTCTGATCCGTTACGAACAATGCTGGCGTGGCCGCGCGCGGCGCGACCCGACGGCCCGCGCGGGCGTGGAATGGAAGGGCCTCGGCAAGCGACGGACTTGTCAAGATCGACTCTCCATGTCCGATCGCAGCCACTGCTCGATCCCGGCGACGTGCGCACATGTCAACGCGGAAGCCAGCTGCGCGTCACGCGAGCGCATCGCGGCAAGGATCGATGCCTGCTCCGCAATCGTGCGTTCACTCGCGCCATGCTGGGTGATGCCGCGCCAGACTCGCGCACGAACCGTACCCCCGGACATCGATTCGAGCAGTCGGCTCAGGTACTCGTTACCCGAGATGTCGGCAATCGCCTGGTGAAAGGCGAGGTCGTGATCCACAAGGCCCTCGATGGATCCGCCCGGGTCCACCAAATCGAGGATCGCGGCGAGGCGATCGACCTCTTCGTCGGTGGCCGCACGGGTCGCGAGGTCCGTCGCTGCAGGTTCCAGGATGCGGCGGACCGCGAAGATCTCGAGCACGGAACGGTCCGAGTGCAGGTCGACCACGAACGAAAGCGCTTCGAGCAGCAGGCGGGGCTCCAAACTGGTCACGTAAGTGCCGTCTCCGCGTCGGACATCGAGGATGCGGATGACCTCCAGGGCCTTGACCGCCTCGCGGAGCGAGCTCCTCGACAGACCGAGGCGCTCGCTGAGCTCCTTCTCGGGTGGCAGGCGATCGCCGGGGGCGAGTTCTCCGGAGGTGATCATCTCTCGGATCTTCGAGATCGCCTCGTCAGTGACGGCCATGCGCCAGCCGCCGGTGTACACATGCCGCACGCCGCCGTCGAATTCGAATCCGGCGGATGCCGCTGGACTCATGAATAATCGTCGGCACAGTGATGTCCTCCGGCGTCAGCCGACGGCGGCCTGGGTGCGGACGCCGCGGAACCGGGTCCGAGCCGCCCAATACGTGCCGTCCGGATACGCGTATTCCCGCAACGACTCCTCGTGCATCTCGGCGGAATAGCCGGGTGCGGTAGGCACGCGGTACGCGCCGTTCTCGACGATGCAGGGGTCGACGAAATGCTCGTGCAGGTGATCGACGAATTCGGTGACCCGGTTCTCCAGGGTGCCCGAGACCGCGATGTAGTCGAAGATCGAGAGGTGCTGGACGAGCTCGCACAAGCCCACGCCGCCCGCATGCGGGCACACAGGGATGCCGAACTTCTTCGCCATCAGGTAGACGGCGAGGATCTCGTTGATGCTCGCGAGACGCGCCGAATCCAGCTGGCAGAAGTCGATGGCGTTCGCTTGGAAGAGTTGCTTGAAGAGGACGCGGTTCATGCCGTGCTCTCCGGTGGCGACGCCGATGGGGGCGACGGCGCGGCGGATCGCGGCATGACCGAGGACGTCATCGGGGCTTGTGGGCTCTTCGATCCAGAGAGGTTTGAACTCGGCGAGCGCGCCCACCCAGTCGATCGCCTGCGGCACGTCCCACACTTGGTTGGCGTCGATCATGAGGTGCGCGTCGGGCCCGATCACCTCCCGCGCGATGCGGCAGCGGCGGATGTCCTCCTGCAGATCGGCGCCGACCTTGAGCTTGACATGCCGGTATCCGGCGTCGAGCGCCTCGCGCAGGAGGCGCCGCATCTTCTCGTCGGAATAGCCAAGCCACCCCGCACTGGTGGTGTAGCACGGGTATCCGGTGCGCTCCAGCTCGGCGATCCGCTCGGCGCGCGTGGGTTCGAGCTTCCGCAACAACCCGATTGCCTCGTCACGTGTGAGAGCGTCGCTGAGGTACTGCAGGTCCGCGATGTCCACGAGCTGCTCGGCCGGCATATCCGCGAGCAGCCGCCAGAGCGGCTTGCCTGCCCGACGAGCCGCCATGTCCCACAGAGCGTTCATGACTGCCGCCATCGCGAGATGCTCGACACCCTTCTCGGGTCCCAGCCACCGCAGCTGCGAGTCCGCCTTGAGCGCACGGTAGGTCCCACCGAGATCGTCGAGCAACTCGTCGACGTCAGCTCCGAGGAGCGGTTCCGCGCGGTGCCGCGCGGCCAGCACGCAGATGTCGGTGCCGCGTCCGATCGTGAACGTGAATCCATGCCCGGTCAGGCTCGGGTCGTCCGTGCGAAGGATGACGTAGGCGGCGGAATAGTCCGCATCCTTGTTCATCGCATCCGAGCCGTCCGCGGACAGAGAGGTGGGGAAGCGCACGTCGACGACTTCGACGTCGGTGATCTTGGTCATATCGCGTCTCCGTTGTTCGGCCTCAGGCCACGGTCAGGGCGTCGAGGGCGTCGGGGTTCCAGTCGATGCCGAGGCCCGGGGTCGAGGGGGCGATCGCGTGGCCGTCGCGCACCTCGAGTCGGGTGGTGGTGACTCCACGCAGCTGCGGGATGTGTTCGACGTACCGCCCGTTGGGGATGGCGCACACGAGGCTCACGTGCAGTTCCATGAGGAAGTGCGGGCAGACGTCGACGTTGAATGACTCGGCGAGGTGGGCGACCTTCAGCCAGGGTGTGATGCCGCCCACGCGGGCGACGTCGACCTGGATCACGCTGGCCGCCTGGTGTTCGAGGTAGTTCCGGAAGTGGCCGACCGAGTACATCGACTCCCCCACCGCGATCGGGATGGTGGTGGATGCGGCGAGCCGGGCGTGCCCGGACAGGTCGTCGGCGGGAAGCGGCTCCTCGAGCCACCCGACCTGGAACGGTTCGAGGGCGTGCGCGAGCTGGATGGCGCGCGCCGCGGTGAGGGACTGGTTCGCGTCGACCATGATGTCGACGTCCGGGCCGAGGGCGTCGCGCAGCGCCCCGATCCGGGCGGCGTCCTCCTCGATCCGGGGCTTGCCGACCTTGACTTTCACCCCGTGCCACCCGTTCGCCTGGGACTCGAGCGCGTTGTCGACGAGTTCGTCGATCGTCAGGTGCAGCCATCCGCCCTCGGTGTCATACAGGGGAGCCTTCTCCATCGCCCCGCCGGAGAGCTTCCACAGCGGGAGTCCCGCGCGCAGGCTTGCGATGTCCCACAGCGCGGTGTCGATCGCGGCGAGGGCGAGGGAGGTGATCGCCCCGACCTGGGTGGCCCGGGTCGAGCCGGCGAGGGTCTGCCAGATGGCCTCGATCCGGGTCGAGTCCAGCCCCGGCAGGATCGGCAGCAGATGCTCCCGCAACATGGCCAGCACGGCGCGGCCGCCGGTGCCGATCGTGTACGAGTAGCCGGTGCCGACCAACCCGTCCGATGTCTCGATCCGCACGATCAGGGTCTCCTGCTTGAGGAAGCTCTGCATCGCGTCGGTGCGGACGGTTTCCACCGGGATGTCAATCAGTCGCGCCTCGGCGCGCAGGATGGTGGTCATCGGGTCTCCTGGGTGTCGTGGCGGACGCGGAGGTGGGTCATCCCGCCGTCGATGTCGAGCGCGGTGCCGGTGATGGAAGCCGACTCCCGGCTGGAGAGGAAGACGATCGCGGCGGCGACCTCCTGCGGGGTGACCATGCGGCCGGTGGCCTGCCGGTTGTCCAGCGCGCGCCGTTCCGCGACCGGGTCGGGGAAGCGCTGCAGCATGGCGTCCACGAACGGACCGGACACCGTTCCCGGGCGCACGCAGTTCACACGGATCCCTTCCGCGACGTGGTCTGTGGCCATCGCGTAGGTGAGGGAGAGCACCGCGCCCTTGGAGGCGGAGTACAGTGCGCGCTGCGGCAGCCCGTTCAGCGCAGCCACCGAGCAGAGGTTCACGACGGATGCGGCACCGGACCGCCGCAGATGCGGCAGGGCGGCGGCGGTGACCCGGGCGATGCCAGTGACGTTGATGTCCAGCACCCGCGCCCAGTCCTCGTCGGTGTTCTCGTCGATGGCGCCGACCGCACTGACTCCTGCATTGTTGACGACGACATCGATGCCGCCGAGGTCTTCCGCAAGCGTGTCGACCGCGGAGCGAACCTGGTCGCGGTTACGGACATCCGCAGCGTGGAAGACCGCGCCGACGGGTGGTTCGGCCGCACCGACGTCGAGGATCCCGACGCGGGCCCCGGCGGCGAGGAATGCTTCCGCCGTGGCCCGGCCGATACCCGAGAGTCCCCCGGTGATGACCACGGCCAGGTCTTTCACCCCGGTCATGCCTGCACCAGCTTCTGCCGTGCCGCGCCCAAACCCTCGATCGTCAGTTCCACGACGTCGCCGTCCCGCAGGTACGGGTTGCCTTCGATGCCGAGGCCGACGCCCGCGGGCGTGCCGGTGTTGATCAGGTCGCCCGGCTCAAGCACCATGAACCCGCTGAGGTAGCGGATGAGTTCCGCGACGGGGAAGATCATGTCGTCCGTCGTGCTGGCCTGGCGCGGCACACCGTTGACCTGCAGCGACAAGGCGAGCGCCTGCGGGTCGGGGACCTCGTCGGCCGTGACCAACCAGGGACCGAGCGGGTTGAAGGTCTCGCAGCTCTTGCCCTTGGTCCATTGGCCGCCGCGTTCGAGCTGGAACTCCCGCTCCGACACGTCATGCGACACCACGTACCCGGCGATGTAGTCGAGCGCGTCGTCGTCGGGTCCGAGGTACCTGGCGGTGCGCCCGATCACGACGCCCAGCTCGACCTCCCAGTCGGTCTTCGTCGACCCGCGCGGGATCAGCACATCGTCATACGGACCGACCACCGTGTCGGAGCCCTTGAGGAAGATGATCGGCTCGGCCGGGATCTTGGCGCCCGTTTCCGCCGCGTGCCCGGCGTAGTTCAGGCCGACGCAGATGAGTTTTCCCGGGCGGGCGATCGGAGCCCCGATCCGTAACGACGACGCGTCCGGTAGCGGCTCGAGGTCCCCGGCGTCGACGGTCTCGGCAACCCGGGCGACCGGGCCCGACGCCAGGAAGGCTCCATCGATGTCACTGGTGAGCGGTCGCAGGTCGTAGGTGGATCCGTCGAGATGGACGACGGGGATCTCGCTGCCCGGTGCGCCGAGTCGGGAGAACTTCATGAGTCTGCTCCTTGGAAGGGGGATGCTGCGGTACTCGCGCAGCGGGGATCGATGAGGGAGGAGTTGGCCAGGTCCGTCCAGAGCGCGTCAGGGACGGATGCGTGCATGCGTTGTGCGCCGGATGCGACGTGCCGCGCGGTGCGCATCCCGAGGACGACGGTGCGGACCGCGGGATGGGTGAACGGGAATCTCACGGCGGCCTCGGGCAGCGTCACATCGATCGCTTCGGCGTGCTTGGCGATCAGCCGGGCGTGCTCGATCAGCTCCGCCGGCGCCTGTCCATAGTCGTATGCCGCGGCGTCGGACACGTGCACGGAGCTGAGGATGCCCGAGTTGTAGACCCCGGCGGCGACGATGGCGACATCCCGGTCGAGTGCGAGCGGGAGCAGGTCGTCGAGGGCCGATTGATCCAGCAACGTGTACCGGCCGGCGAGCATGACGACATCGATGTCGCACTCCGCGACGAACCGCGCCGGTATCGCCGACTGGTTCATCCCAACCCCGACCGCACCGATCACGCCCTCGTCGCGCAGCTCGATCAGGGCACTCACACCCGTCGTCGACGCGGACTCCCAATGCTCGTCCGGATCGTGCAGATAGACGATGTCGACACGGTCGAGGCCGAGCCGGTCGAGACTGGACTCCAGGGAGCGCAGGATCCCGTCGCGGGAGAAGTCCCAGCGGCGACGGCTCGTCGCCGGCACGCGGAAGCCCTGATCGTCGAGGTCCCCCCTGCGATAGTCGGGGTTCGGCTCGAGCAGTCGCCCGGCTTTGGTCGACACGACGAACTGGTCGCGCGGGCGATCAGCGAGGGCTGCGCCGAGGCGCCGCTCGGACAGGCCGAGACCGTAGTGCGGGGCGGTGTCGAAATAGCGGATGCCGGCGCCCCACGCAGCCTCCACCGCCGCGTGGCACGTCTGATCGTCGGTCTCGACGTTCAGGTTCCCGAACTGCGCCGCACCGAACCCGAGTGGGCCCAGCCGGGTGAGCACATCACGCATGGTGGAACACTTCCGTCATGGGTGCCCACTGCTCGCCGGCGGCGGCCGTGTCCAGGCGCTCCTGGCACGCGTCGGTGATCGCCCACCAGCGCCGCGTGTCCGAGTCGGCGGCCATGGCTGCCATGTCGGCCGCGAAGTCCTCGCCCACGTACTCGTAGTACGAGAACAGGTACCCGTCTCGCAGGAAGATCGAGAAGTTCGTGATGTTGCTGCGGCTGATCTGCGCGAGCACCGCTGGCCACACATCGGCGTGCAGCCGCAGATACTCGTCTTGCCGCTCCGGGCGCAACCGGACCACGGATCCGTACCTTTGCATGAGAATCCTTCCGGGTCAGACGGTCGTCGATGGGCGCAGCAGCGCCCGCTCGTCGATGCGGTAGAACGATGCGGCCGTGCCGCCGAGCACGGCGGCCCGCTCCGCCTCCGAGCGTTCGGCCAGAAGTTCCGCGGTCGCCTGCCAGACAGACCTGTAGTCCCCAGCAAGCAAGGTGACCGGCCAGTCCCCTCCGTACATCAGCCGCTCCGCCCCGAACACCTCGAACGCGTGATCCACGTACGGCGCGAGATCCCGCGCCGCCCAGCCGGCCGCCGCGGCGGTGTTCAGCCCGGACAGCTTCGCGTACACGTTCGGGCCCTCCGCGGCCTCGGCGAGAGCGCCGGCCCACGGCATCCATTCCCCCGCCGCGATCGGAGGCTTCCCGAGGTGATCTATGACCAGACGAAGCGACGGGTGATTCTTCGCGATCGTCGACACGTGGCGAAGATGGCGCTCGTTCACCGCGACGACGTCGAAGGTCAGGCCGCGCTCGGCGAGCAGTGCGAGTCCGTCTTGCACGGCCGGTCGCACCAGCCAGTCCCCATCGGGCTCGTTGTGGATGAGGTGGCGGATGCCGACGATGCGAGGATCCGACGCGTAGTCGTCGAGGAGATCCGCGGCCCGCGCAGGATCCTCCAACGGCACCCAGCCGACGATCCCCGCCACCCGCGGATGGCGGGCGGCGACGCGCTGCATCCACCGCGTGTCCTCCACCGAGTCCGCCGCCTGCACCAGGATCGTCGCATCCACCCCGCACGCGTCCAGATCGGGGATGAGTTCCTCGATCGCGTAGGTGCGGCGGAGGATTCCGGTCTCGGGGGTCAACCACGGATACGAGACCTGCTCGAGATCCCAGACATGCTGGTGGGCATCGATGACAACCACGATGATCGGTTCCTGGGGATCAGCGGTAGGACATGGCGTGGGAGGCGATGGCGGGCGCGTCGGCTCCCCACAGCTCCTCATAGCCCATCCCGGGGGCCGTCGGAGCATGGACGAGTCCGAGGGCGTCGACTTCGGGCCCACGAGTCACGGGGTTGGAGGAGACGAGACTCTCGAAGTAGGTCGTGTTCGGGATCGACATGCACAGGTGCGTGTTGGGCAGCCCCATGCCGTGCACCTCGGCGCGCAGGTGGAACGAGTCGGCGAGGTGCGCGATGCGCAGCGCGCCGGTGACCCCGCCTCGAAGCGCGGTCCCTGTGCGGACTGCGGACGCGCAGCCGCTCGCGATGAAGTCGGCGGTGTTCATGTGCGCGCCGGCACTGACCTCGGCCACCAGCAGGGGGACGTCGACGCGTTCGGCGAGTCGCTTGTACGCGGTGATGTTGAACTCGCGCATCGGCTCCTCATACCAGAGGTAACCCGCATCGGTGAGGGCCCGGCCGACGTAGACCGCGTCGAGCAGGTCGAAGCCCGCCGACCCGTCGTACATGAGCGGCACATCCCCGCCCACATGCTCACGGAGCGAGGCGATGAGGCGGGCGTCTTCGCGCGGGTCGCCCCACGCGTGCAGCTTGATGGCGCTGTATCCGAGTTCCAGGCACTGGTCGGCGACGTCGAGATACTCCTGGATGCTGGAATACGTGACGGTCGAGGCATAGGCCGGGATCGAGTCGCGGAACGACCCGATGAGACGGTGCACCGGCTCGCCGGCCGCCTTCCCGGCGATATCCCAGAGGGCGTCGTCAACCACGCCGATGACGTACGTCGGGAAGTTCTCGATCCGGTCGAGCTCCCACATCCGATGCCACAGCCACTCACGACGGAGCGGATCGGCGCCGATGAGCTCCTGACGGAGTCGGCGCTCCACAAGGTCGGCCAGGATCACCCCCCGGCTCGACTGCGCGTAACCCCTGATGCCCGCGTCGGTGGTGAGGACGAGCCACCCCGTCGTGCGGGCCGGCTCCGAGCCGGGCAGCCCGTGACGCCAAGCGAAGGCCGGGTCCACGGCGGGCTCGTCTGAGAGGAGGACGTCGACGGAGACGATCTTCATTGAACTGCTACTCCTTGACATTGTGGGGTTCTCAGCTCTTCACAGAGCCGGAGAGAAGTCCTCGGATGAGGAAGCGTTGGAAGGCGATGAAGAGGATGGCCACGGGCACCACCACGATGAGCCCGGCCAGGGCGGCCTCGGGGTAGTGGATCGGCAGGTCGGTGGCGCCCATTGCCGGGTTGAGCGCGCCAGTACCGGAGATGAGGTTCCCGAGCCCGACCGGCAGGTTGTAGAGGCCGGTGTCGGACAGCATCACGAACGGGAGGAAGTAATTCGACCAGTTCGCGACGAAGCTGAAGAACACCAGGATGGCGATGATCGGCTTCGCGAGCGGCAGCGCCGTGTGCAGGAAGACGCGCACCTCCCCGCATCCGTCGATCCGGGCGGCCTCGAGAAGTTCCCTGGGCAGCGACGTGGCGAAGTAGACGTAGGCGAGATAGACCCCGAACGGGTAGAAGGCGGCGGGCAGGATGACGGATGCCGCGGTGTTGGTCAGATGGACGGCGTTCAGCTCGAGGAAGAGCGGCAGCACGACCGCGGTCGCGGGAACGACCATCGCCACGAGCGTCAGGGTGAGGATGAGCTTGCGCCCGGCGAAGCGCATCGTGGCGAGGGCATACGCGGCGGGAACGGCGACCGCGACGCTCAGGACGACGGAGCCGACGGAGTAGAAGACGGAGTTCGCCATCCAGGCGTAGACGACTCCGCCGTTGTACTGCACCAGGTGCTGCCACGCGAGGAGCGCCGTCTGGATCGACCCGAAGCTGAGCGGGTTGCCGGTCGCCATCTCCGCGTTCGTCTTGGTCGGTGCGAAGAGGAGCCAGACGAGGGGGACGAGGCAGAAGACGGCGAACCCGAACAGCAGGAGCAGTCGGACGACACCCGCTGCGGAGATCCTCGTGCGCTTGCGGCGACGTCGGGATCGCTCCCGGGTCGTGGGGGGTTCGTTCGAGACGCCGGGTTGGGCTGGGGCGAGTTGCGAGGTCATCAGTCTGCCTCCGTCTGGAAGAACCGGGAGCGTTGCACGAAGAGAAGGGCGACGACCGTCGAGACGACGAGCAGGATGACGGAGACCGTCGCGGCCTGCCCGAACTGGCCCTGCTGGAACGCGAAGACGTAACCCAGCTGGTTGAGCGACCACCAGTTCGAGCCGGCTTGGGTGATCCCGTAGAAGAGCGACGGCTCGACGAAGATCTGAACCGCCCCCGCGAAGCAGAGGATGAGCATGTACACGATGTACTTGCCGATCAGCGGAAGCTTGATGGACATCGCGATGCGGATGGGTCCGGCACCGTCGACGCGAGCGGCTTCAATGACGTCGAGGTCGATCGCCTGCAGCGCGCCGAACATGATCACGATCCACGAGCCGACCCCGGTCATGAACGCGATCGTCGCAAAGATGAACGGCAAGTGTGCGTTGGTAAAGACGTCGTTGGTGTTGTGCCATCCCATGGCGTGCAGGAGCGGAGCGAAGGGGCTGAGATCCGGCTGCAGCATGAAGTACCAGAGGAGGACCGCCGCAGACCCGGTCACCGCACCGGGGAGGAAGTAGATAAGACGGAGCGCGCCGCTTGCGCGGCCCACCCGTTCGTGCAGCAGGAGCGCGAACAGCAGGGAGCCGCCGAGCATGATCGGGATCCAGATGACCATGAACGTCATCACGTTGCCGACCGCCGGCCAGAACCGGAAGTCGGACAGCACGGCGACATAGTTGGAGAGGTCGAACCCGCGCCGCCCGCCCTGCAGGTCCGCGAACGACTCGTAGATCGCGTAGGCGGTAGGCAGGATACCGAATGCCAGCAGCAGCACCACGTAGGGGGCGGAGAAACCGTACGCGGTGAGATTCGCCCGCGTCCGCGCCTTTGTCCCTCGTGCCATGAGAGAACCTCCTTCGGTTCCAGGCCGTGAGGGGCAGAGCATCCGCCCGCCCCTCACGGCCCTCAGAGATGGATCAACGAGATCTCGCGATCCCTACTTGGTGACGACTTCGTACCCTGCCGCCTGCGCCAGTCCGGAGAGCTGGTCCTGCAACGGCTTGAGCGTGCTGGCGATGTCGCCGCCCGCCTTGATCGATGCGACCACAGTGGACACGACCGTCGCGTCGACCTGGTAACGCGTGGCGCCGACCGCGGGGTTGATCTTCGCCGCCTGGTCCTTGAGCACCGGCACCGGGTCCTCGGCGTAGTAGCCGCTGGCGGTGACCGTCTGCGACCACGTCGTCGCGGCCGGAGCGTAGGCCGGGTACGTCGGAGCGGTCTTCTGGTAGGCGTCGTTCGTGCTCACCCACTGGGCGACCGCGGCCGCGGCCGCAGGGTCGGCTGCGTGACGCGACACGACATAGATGCCGCCCCCATATGCGCCGGACCAGTTGGTGGTCTCGCCCGTCCACGTCGGCATGGCACCCGCGACGATCGTGCCCGCGGGCGCGCCGTACCCGGTAGAGGCCTTGATGACGTACTCGCCCATCCACGACGGCCCGGGCATCATCAGCACCTTGCCGTCCTTGGCGAGCTTGTTCATGCCCGCATCGAACGGGGCCAGCCGCGAGACGGAGCCGTCGGCGAGCAGCGGGTCGAGGGTGTCGGCAACGCGGGTGCACTTAGCGTCGGCCGTGTTGATGTGCACTTGGTTGCTGGACTTGACGTCTGCCAGCGGGCAGCCGCTGCTCCAGAGGAAGTCGTACCAGATGTTCGCGCCGCCGGCAGCTCCGATGATGTAGCCGGGGTGCTCGGCGGCGACCTTCTGGCCGAGCGCCTTGTACTCGTCCCACGTTGTCGGTACCTGGTAGCCGAACTGCGCCATCAGCGGCTTGTTGACCCAGAGGATGGACTGCGCGAGGTCGTTCTGCAGGCAGTAGAGCTTTCCGTCGATCTTGCAGATGGAGTTCTTCGTCGAGAAGCCGTCCTGGACGTTCTTCGGAACCGCCTTGTCGAGCGGCGCCGCGAAGTTGAACAGCTGGCTCTGCAGGGCCGCGATCTCGTTCGTCGTCGGGTCGAAGATGACGTCGGGCCACCCCGAGCCGACCCGGTTCGCGAGCTGGATCTTGCTCAGCATGCCGCTCCCGTCGACGACCTCGATCTTCATCTTCACGTCCGGGTGCGCCGTCTGGTACGCCTTGAACGCGGCCTCGCGCGTCGCATCCGTCCAGACCACCAGCGGCGAGCCGGAGGTCTTGGCCGGCGTGCTCGTGCCCGCGCAGGCCGACAGCGCGATCGCCGAGACCGCGGCCACGGCGGCGACGGTGAGGACCTTCCGCAGGCCCTTCATAGATGGTTTCACTGTGCTTCTCCCTTGATGCAGAAACCTGATGTCTCGTATTTCGAAGTTTGGGCTGGAAACTTCGTACACGATGCTGTTATCGTCATGCCATGACACGACCGTGTCAATGCGAGCGACGATGCAAACACGATAGAAAGACCAGCAGCGTCGGATCATGCTCCATCCTGAGGAGGACGATATGGCGGATCCCCTGGCAACGGACCCTTTCGAGCTGTCGCTGCGCCGCCCGGCCCCGCGCCGCGTGCTGGCCGATGAAGTGTACGAGATCCTGCGTGAGAGTCTCCTGTCACAGCGCATCGCACCCGGCGCGCGGTTGAACCTCGACCAACTCGCCCGCGAGCTGCACGTCTCGAACACCCCCGTGCGCCAGGCCCTCGCCCGACTCGAAGCCGACGGCCTCGTGACGAAGGAGCCGTACATCGGGTTCACCGCATCCCCGCTCCTCGACTCGCGCACCATCGAGGAGCTCTACGACCTCCGCCTGCTGATCGAGCCCGCGGGCGCCGGCCGAGCCGCGAAGCGCGGCCCGGCGGAATGGATCGCGAAGCTCGAGGAGATCGTCACGGCCGCCGAGGGCATGCTCGAGGAGCAGTTGCCGGAGCATGCTGAGGCGCTCGGGAACGCCGATGCCGAGTTCCATCTCGCCGTCGCGAGCGCGGGGGGCAACGGGGTGATCGTCGACTATCTCGGCCAGGTGCTGACCCAGATGAGCAGGTACACGCTCTAT
Organism: Microbacterium rhizosphaerae; assembly: GCF_034120055.1. Lineage (NCBI taxonomy): Bacteria > Bacillati > Actinomycetota > Actinomycetes > Micrococcales > Microbacteriaceae > Microbacterium > Microbacterium rhizosphaerae. Next base: position 3,372,107 of record NZ_CP139368.1, read on the forward strand.
TCCAGCCGGCAGGCTGCGCACCACGCGTGGGAGGAGCACCGGACCGTTCTCGAGGCGATCGAGCGCGGTGACTCGGACGAGGCGTTGAAGGCGATGCGCGCGCATCTGCGCAACGGCTGGGACCGCGTTCACGAGCTCGTGAACTGATCGAAGTGCTCCCGACGGAATGGTTGTCATGATGGGCACCGACGTCCCCCTGCACATGATTGCCCAGGCGACTCGCGGCGCCCTCGGCGTTGAGCTCACGGAGGCCGGTCTGCATATCCGCAGGCTGCCGGCCTGGACCGTTGCGCAGTACGCCGACGACCGCTTCCTCGATGTGGTCACGCAGAACGGATCCGGAGTTCGGCTGGACTTCGAGACGACGTCCTCCTGGATCGAGCTGGGCTGCCGGTGGGACGTGCTGCGCTCCGAAAGCGTCACGCTGCCACTTGCCTCGCTTGTCGTCGAGATAAACGGGACCGGCACCCAGGCTTACCCGCTCGAAGCAGGGTACGGAATAGACCTTGTCGACTCGACTGGCCGGATCACACAGTTCCCGGGCCGGGAGACCCGCATGCGACTCGAGCTTCCCGGAGCGCCAACGTGTCGCGCCGTGACCGTCTGGCTCCCGCAAAGCGCACGCGTGACCATCACCGGCGCTCGATCTGACGCCGCGCTGGCAGTGCGCGCCACGGCTCAGCCTCGCTGGCTTCACTACGGCAGCTCGATCAGCCAATGCAATGAAGCACCTGATCCGCTCGGTGCCTGGCCTGTCCTAGTCGCGCGTCGTCTCGGTCTGGATCTGACCAACCTCGGATTGGCCGGGCAGGCCCACCTCGACCAGTTCGTTGCCAGAACGATCCGAGACGCGGAACCCGACCTCATCACTCTCAAAGTCGGTATCAACATGGTTGCGGCAGGGACGATGAAGGCGCGTACTCTGCGCTCGGCCCTTCACGGATTCCTGGACACCATCCGTGAATCCCTCCCGACGACACCGATCACTGTGATTTCGCCGATCTTCAGCCCGGACTTCGAAACCACGCCGGGGCCAAGTCACGTGGCAGACCTCGAGCGGCTCGAGTCCGGCACCGTGACGGGTGACGACCGTCTCACACTGCGGGCGACTCGGCAGATTCTTCGCGATGTCGCAACACAGCGTATGGCGAATGATCAACATCTCGGCTACCTCGACGGAACGGCCCTCCTCGATTCCGCAGACATCGATCTGCTTCCGGACCGGGTCCATCCGAATCCGACCGGATATCGAGCGATGGCCGAACGATTCGTCGGCACCAGTACGAGTCTCCCCGGCTTCGCCGGCCTCACCCGTCACGAATGAGTCATTGCATGCTCGCGCCCCTGAACTGCTTGAATACAAGTATACTAACGCTGATATCAGCCACCGCTCCCGCCTGCATCGAGGACGATCAGGCCAGTCGACGAAAGCAAGACGAATGAGCCTCCTCCGCCCCTCCACTGCCGTCGACGGCGACACGACGCGGCCGGCGATCGAAGAGATCCTCGTGCTGCACCACAGCCACCTCGACGTCGGGTACACGCACTCGCAGCCGATCCTGTGGCGACTGCAGTCCGAGTACCTCACGCAAGTCCTGGACTGGTTGGAGGACACCGCCGGCGGCCCCGCGGCATCCCGTCCGAAATGGACCTGCGAGGTCACCGAACCCGTCCGGCGATGGCTTCTCACCGCTTCCGCTGATCAGCGCGATCGGTTCGTCACCCTCGCCCGTGAGGGACGGATCGGCTTCGGCGCCCTGCGCTGGAACACTGCCGCGCTGACGGATCGCACCGCGCTCCGTCGTCTCGTGGACGGGAAGCGGCAGATCGAGGATCTGACGGGGATGCCCATCCGCGTCGCCTCTCAGCATGACGTGAACGGCATCCCGTGGCCCCTCGCCGATGTCCTTCTCGACGCTGGCGTCGAACTGTTCATCATGGCGATCAACACCTACCTGGGACGGGCCGTCACGCCGCGACCCGGCGCATTCCACTGGGAGGCGCCCTCGGGTCGCCGACTCAGAGTCTTCAACGGCAACCACTACACGATGTTCGACCAGCTTCTCAACGCGTGGGACGACTCCGTAGAGCGGATGCAGCAGGGATGGTCAGACTACGCCCAGCACCTCCAGCGCATCGGCTATCGGCTGCCCTTCGCGTACCTGACCACGACCTGCTCCCCCACGCTCTGGGACAACGCCCCGCCGAACCCGTTCATGCCGGAGCTGATCGGCCGCTGGAACGCGTCGGCTGCCGCCCCGCGCCTTCGCTACGCGACATACGACGACCTGCTCGAGAACGTCCGGGACCTCGACCAGGCCTCCCTGCCGGTCGCGCGCGGCGACTGGACGGACTTCTGGAGCTTCGGTTACGGCAGCACGCCGATCGAGACCGCGCTCAACCAGGCCTCGAAGCCCCTGCTGGAGGCGGCGGTCCGGTTGGATGCGCAGCCCGAGCTGCTCGCTCAGGCCACCGACTGCGTCGACCTGTACGACGAGCACACGTGGAGCCATTGGGACACCGAGCTGTCGCACCCGCAAGCCCGCACGCAGGACGCACTGAAAGCCGCTGTGGCATACGAAGGACACGAACTCGCCAGCATGGCGGTCATGGACGCGCTCGACCGGCTGGCCGAGAACCCACTCGCCGACCGAGGAATGTCGGGCATCCTGGTCTGCAACACCTCCGATCACATCCGCGAGGAGTATGTCGAGGTGCCGGCAGCCTGGATCGAGCCGCAGACCACGGCGACCGAGCGAACGTATCGCGCCAGCCGCCTCATGAGCGGCAATCGATCGTGGGATCGCCGGCCGGGCGAGCCTCTCCGCACGCTGGGCCCGATCCGGGTCGAGGCAGGCACCTGGCGGATCATCGGCCTCGACGAGCTCCCGTCGCCCGTCTCCTCCGGATCCATCCGGACGGGCGTCGGCCCTGCGGTCGTCACCTACCGCGGGGTGAACGGCGACGACACCGACCATGCCGAATCGACCACGGGCTACCTCGAATCACCGTTCCACCGGCTCACCTACAACCTCAAGAGCGGCCGCATCCTGTCGATCATCGACCTCGCGCGTGACCGTGAGCTGCTGGCACCGCGGCCCGGGATCGACTTCCTCTCCGTGGTCCGCGAGTCCCCCGACCCGCTCGTCGATCCGACCCGCCTCGCGTTCCACCTGCGTGATCTCAGACGCGAGCAGCTCGATCAGTCGAACTGGCTCGACTGGACGCGGCGCCTCGACCACGCCGACAGAGTGTCCGGTCTCGCCGTCACAACCTCGGACCGCGAGGTCACGCTCGTGCGGACCCTCCACGTGCGCGGTGTGCCTCCGGTCACCCAGCGCATCGGCCTCAGCGCCGACGACCCGACGATCCACATCGAAGTGACCCTCGACCTCCCGAACGACGAGTCACCGCACGGCCTCTATCTCGCTCTCCCGCTCGCCCTCGACGCGGGCTGGGGCGCCGCATTCGACACCGCGGGGCAGATCGTCGAGCTCGACCGTGACCAGCTGCCCGGATCCAGCCGCGGCTGGGTCACCGCCGAGGCGGTCGCGATGGCCTGGGACGACCAGTCCGCCGTGGCGCTGCTCACCCCGGATGCGCCGCTCGTCCAGTTCGGCGGATTCCACTTCGGACCGCCTCCCGACGCGATCGAGCGGACGCGGCATCCACTCCTGCTGAGCTGGATCAGCAACAACTACTGGGACACCAACTTCCCCCGTACCCAGGCCGGGCGGCTCGTGCTTCACTACAGACTGTTGACCCAAGACAGGCCCGATCACGACGCCGTCCTGCGGCGCGTGTCCGACATGCGCACACCGCTGCTGACCTGGCCGGTGACGACACATGGACGTTCTCCGTCCACGGGTCCATTGCCCGGCACTCCCACCGAACGCACGATCGCGGCCCTCGAAGGCGCGGGACGTTGACGTCTGCACTCAGTGTGGCGTAGGTCGGACCGCCGTCCGTAGGCCCCGGCCATGCACACCTGGCGGACAGCGCGGATCGCCTCTTCGATTCACGGCAGGGACGAGGTTTGCGCAGCACGCGCGTCGGCGACGGGCGCAATCGTGAGAGGCGGTCGGGTCAGAAGTCAACACGCGGCTATCCACCCCTAGAGGCGCCACCGGCCAGTCCGCAAAAAGTCCGCAGAATCCTCACCGCAGGTCACTCGACGCCGTCCGCGGGCAACCCTACTTCCGCGTGATTCCGCGGTTCCCGTCCGAACCCGTCGCCCGACTACCTGCCGGATGCCGTTCGTCAACTACCGCTGACGCGCCCCTTTGCCGGGGTCTTCCGGGTTCAATCCGCAGGGAGTCCGCAGTAATCGTTCGGACTCGGGCTGGTCGTCGCGCACGACCGGCGGCGGCCTCGGCGCAGACGATCGGCCGAACATGCGGACGCCGGAGGTCAGCGCATGGCCGCCTGGATGCGGCGGTCCAGGTCGTCCAGCTCCGCGAGCAGGTCGTTGGCGACCCACACCCGGTCGCGTTTGCGGCCCGTGATCTCGCGGATCACCGCCGCGTCCTCGAGCCGAGCGATCGCGGTGTACACGGCGGAGGTGTTGGCGCCGGCGTGAGCCTCGACCTCTGCGGCGGTCATGCCGGGGTGGTCGTAGAAGACGGGCAGCAGGGTCGCTGCAGCGGAGCCCCTCCGAGCCTTCACCTGGGCAGCCCACTCCTCCGGTCGCGCCTTGATCCTCTCGATCGAGATGCGAGACTCGGATGCCTCGACCTGCGCCGACCGCATGAACAGCAGTGCCAGCGGCTCCGGGTCGCCCGACCGATAGAGCCCCAGCGCCTCGAAATACTCCTCCCGTCGGGCGAGGATCCCGCTGGCCAGCGGGATCACGGCGTGCCGAGCGACACCCCGGCGACGCAGCGACGCCGAGACGAGCGCCCGCCCGATCCGGCCGTTGCCGTCGGTGAAGGGGTGGATCAACTCGAACTGGGCGTGGGCGATCGCGGCTTGCATCAGCGCGGGCACATCGTCGCGGTTCAGGTAGGCGAGCAGGTCATCCATGAATTCAGGCACACGCTCGGGTGCGCTCATCCTGGAATTGTGACGACGCTATTCCAGGTTTGCAATTGTAATCTGGAACAGGGAAACCTCCTTCCCGCTGCCTCATGATTCGCCGGAGCCGGCTTCCGCCCTCGGTCCCACCGCTTCCGGAACGTCAGTTCGCAGAGGCCTCGTCGGCGCTCCCGCTCGGATTGGGTACCGTGCCGCCGTAACGCGCTGCGACGCCTCCCGTCTGCACGGGGACCCCGTCGACGGGGGCGCCGTACTCCGGCGAGTACGTGCGGCTGAATCGGAAGACATCGACGAATCGCTGCAGTCGCGCGTCAGCGGGATCCGAGAGCTGCAGCTGGTGGCCCCACGAGGAGATGACGATGGGGCTCGGCAGGTTGTCATCCGCCCACGGGGCGAGGGTGAGGTATCGGTTGGACTGGCCGGGCAGCCCCGGAATCTGCTCCCGGATCACGGTTTGCTTGCCGACGAAGTCGACGAGCTGCCGAACCTGGGCTGCCGGCAGCGAGGCGCGGTACGCGATCCAGACTCCGCCGTGCTCCAGCGTGTGCACCGCGCGCTCGCTCGGCACCGGCTTGTCGTACACGCCGGCGTTCATCCACACGGGATCGTGCGGGCCGCCGGCGGGCGGCGCGCTCACGTAGGTCACCTTGCCGGTGACGTGGGTGTGCTCCTCGGCGCCGCCGAGCGCGGTGCCGTTCGCGTCGACCGCCGTCGACCACGCGATCACGCCGGGGATGCCGGAATCGTCGGCGACCGTGGTGACGGGCCGCTGGGTCGTCGCGGGTGCGCCCGCCGCGGGCCCCGCGGGGATGATCTCGCCGCCCGCCGAGGCGCCCGACGCCGCTGACGGGCTCAGGCGGCTGGAGCCCGATTCGGGAGGGCTGCCGGCCGCACACGCACAGAGAAGGATGCTCGACGCAGCAAGGAGCACGGTCAGACGACGGACACGAGGGCGCATGCCACCATCTCAGCACGTGCAGTCACGGAATCGCCTGGAGCCCGCACGAGGATCGCGCTCGTACAGCGTATGACCAGGTCAGCTCGTGAGGACGACCTTCCCGATGTTCCTGCGCTCCTCGATGTGCCTGTGCGCCGTCGCGACCTCCGCGAGGGGAAAGCTGCGGTCGACGTGCGGGCGCACCCACCCCGCATCCACACCCGCGAGAAGTGTCCGCATCCACCCCGCCGTCATCTCGGCCTCGCCCCACATGTGACCGAGATTGACGCCGAAGACGGCCTTGTTCGCATTCATGAGCGCCACCGGATGGAACAACGGCATGCCCGCGGCGACCCGGCCGAGGCGCAGCGGTCCGGCGAGCTTCGACGACGTCGCGGTCGAGACCCCGAACATCCCGAGCCGGCCGCCCGAGCGCAGCGCGCGGTAGCTCTTCTTCCAGTGGGCGCCGCCGAGCGGATCGGTGACGAGCGCGACGCCCTTCCCGCCGGTGAGGCGGTCGACTTCTTTCGTCCAATCCGTCGTGCGGTAGTCGATGAGCTCATGGGCGCCCCGCTCGAGGAGGAACGGATGCTTCGCGCTGCTGGCGGTGCCGTAGATCGTCGCGCCGACATGCCGGGCGATGTCGATCGCGGCGAGACCGACGCCGCCGCCCGCGTTGTGGATGAGCACCGTCTCGTCGGCCTTGAGCGAGCCCATGACCACGAGCAGCTGCCACGCCGTCAGGTATGCCACGGGAAGGGACGCCCCCTCCTCGTGCGAGAGGCCGGACGGCTTCATGAAGACCTGGCCGACGGGAACCGAGACGACGTCTGCGTAGCCCCCGAATCGGGTGAGCCCGATGACCTCGGTGCCGACCAGCGCGGGATCGACTCCCCCGCCGACCGCGTCGACCGAGCCCGACACCTCGTAGCCGACCACGACGGGCGGTTTCGGAGCATCGGGGTACAGACCCTCCCTCGCCAGGATGTCGGCGAAGTTGATGCCGCTCGCCCTGACGCGAATACGCGCCTCTCCAGGGGCCGGTCGGGGGTCGGGGCCCTCGCGCAACTGGAGCTTCTCCGGGCCGCCATGACCGACGATCACCGCCTGCAACATGGGAATCCTCCCGTCGAGCGACTGTCGTGCGACCGCCGCGCACGCCGACGATGTCGAGGCCGAGCCTACGCCGGCCGGGTCACTCGCTGCTCCTCCTGGATGCTGCCGGCTCGCAGCAGGCGCTGCGGGATCATCGGCCGAAGAGCTTGGCGAAGAAGCCGTCGCTCTTCTCGCTCTCGTGGCCCGGGCAGCGCTGTGAGACGGGCACGCCGCGCATGACCTGGTCGACGTGCTGTCCGCATCCGGACCAGGTGGTCTTGCCGCAGGTGCGGCAGGTGACTGCAGAACACATGGGTGTCTCTTCTTTCTGTGGTGGGGGGTCAGGCGAGCATGAGGAAGAGCTTCTCGAGCTCTTCGGTGGTCAGTCCCTGCTGGTCGCGGGCCGCATCCGGGTCGGCGATGCAGTCCTTCATCGCCGACGACACGATCGCGAATCCGGCACGGTCCAGCGCGCTGGAGACGGCGGAGAGCTGGGTGACGATGTCGCGGCAGGATCGGCCGTCCTCGACGGCGGCGATGACACCGTCGAGCTGTCCGCGGGCGCGGCGCAGCCGGTTGAGGATGCGCTTGTGCGCATCGGGGTCGGTCGGGTTCATGGGGTGCGTCCCTTCGGGATCGGAGGTGGATTCACGGGCGTCTACGCCGCCTTGAGCGCCTGGTCGTCCGCGAGCACGTCGGGCTCGCGTTCACCGAGCCAGGCGCGCAGGGTCAGCATGCCGCCGGAGAGGGATGCCGAGTCGAAGCCGGCCTGGGTGAGCACCCGGTGGGCGATCGCCGAGCGCACCCCGGACTGGCAGGTCACCCGCACGGGCCGTCCGGCGGCGGCGGCATGGACCTCGTCGAGCCGGTCGCGCAGCTCGGTGTGCGGGATGTGCAGCGATCCGGGCAGGTACCCGGTGTCGTACTCCGCGCGGGTGCGCACGTCGAGGATCAGCGCACTGTCCGCCAGCTCGTCCAGCTGCTCCGGGTACCACAGGGAGAGCGTGCCGTTCAGAACGTTCTCCCCCACCATGCCGGTCAGGTTGACCGGGTCCTTGGCCTGCCCGTAGGGCGGGGAATAGGCGAGGTCCAGGTCGATCAGGTCGCCGACCCGCATTCCGGCGCGGATCGCGGTGGCCAGCACGTCAATGCGCTTGTCCACACCCTCCGTGCCCACCGCCTGCGCGCCCAGCAGCAGACCATCGGTGGCGCGGATCTGCACCACGAGATGGATCTGCGCCGCGCCGGGGAAGTACCCGGCGTGCTGGTTGGGGTGCAGGTGCAGCGTCCGGTACGCGACGCCGGCAGCATCCAACGCGGCCCGGTTCGCGCCGGTCAGAGCCGCCGTCAGCTTCCCGACGCGCACGATCGCCGTGCCCACCGGCTGCGGCACCGCACGCGCCCGGTCGGGGCGCAGGATGTCGTCCGCGATCAGCCGCCCGGCCCGGTTGGCCGGGCCGGCGAGGGCGACCGGCCGGCGGATACCGGTGACCGCATCCACCGACACCGTCGCATCTCCCGCTGCCCACACGTGCGGCGCGGAGGTGCGCCCGTGCCCGTCCACGACGATCGCGCCACGCTCGCACACGATACCGGCCGCTTCGAACGGTGCCGTGTCCGGGCGCACCCCTACCGACAGCACCACGATGTCGGCAGGCAGCCGCTGCCCGTCAGCGAGGACCACGGTGTCGGCATCCCGGCCGTGTTCCACGGCCGCCGCACCGATGCCGGTGCGCACCTCGATGCCCAGCTCCGCGAGCTCCTGCGTGACCAGCCAGGCGAGCTCGCTCTCCAGCGGGGGCAGCGGATGCGGGGCGAGCTCGACGATCGACACGTCCAGCCCCTGACGGGCAAGCGCTTCGGCCGCTTCCAGGCCGATGAACCCGGCACCCAGAACGACAGCGCGGCCCGCGCCGCCCAGGACCGCGTCGCGCAGAGCCACCGCATCCTCCACCGTGCGCAGCGTCCGCACCCGCGGCGAATCCAGCCCCGGCAACGGCGGGCGCACCGCCGACGCCCCCGGCGAGAGCACCAGCGCGTCATACGCCAAGTCATACGAGCCCTCCGCGGTGGCCACCGTCACGGTCTTCGCGGAGGTGTCCACCGCCGTGACCTCGCTGCCGGTGCGCACATCCAGGGCAAGCGCCGCACGCAGCGACTCCGGCGTCTGCACCAGCAGAGAACGCTCCTGCGCGATCTCACCACCCACGAAATACGGCAGACCGCAATTCGCGAACGACACATGCGCGCCCCGCTCCAACACCACGATCTCCGCGCCCTCATCCAACCGCCGAGCCCGCGCCGCAGCACTCATACCACCCGCGACACCACCCACGATCACAATCCTCAACGTCGCCTCTCCTTCACGAGATACCCCCTCGGGTATACCCAGCATACACCCCCGGGGGTATGCGAGATTCCGCTGCACCCGTCGAGGACTCTCGCGTTCGTGATCATGCACCGCCGGCCGCGGCGGCCCGAAGCCTGACATCCGTGGGCGGCGCGGGAACCGGCCGATGCGCCTGGCCGATCGCGGGCGTATCCTGATACCGGATGGCCCAGACCCTGTCATCGGCGCGACTATCCTGCGCGCGCCGCAGTGGACAGGGGTATCTCCATGACCGTCATTCCGTCGGGCCAGGGTCGATCGACAGTTCGATCGACGATGCCCAAGACGCCCAACAGTTACACCGAGCTGTCACAGCGGGTGACTGCGAGCGGCCTCATGCGGCGTCGCTACGGGTATTACTGGACCAAGCTCGTCGCGGCTCCCGTGGCCATGGCGGCCGCGCTCGTTATCTTCGTCGTCATCGGCAACACGTGGTGGCAGCTGTTCACGGCCGCCGGCCTCGCCATCCTGTTCACGCAGATCGCGATGCTCGGTCATGACGCCGCTCACCGGCAGATCTTCCGCTCCGGTCGATGGAACGACTGGACGACGCTCGTCATCGGCAACCTGCTCGTCGGCATGAGCTACGGCTGGTGGCAGCACAAGCACACACGGCACCATGCGAACCCGAACAAGGTGGGCGCCGACCCCGATATCGAGCTTCCGGTGATCTCCTTCACACCCGATCAGGCGGCTCGGCGACGCGAGTCCCGCTGGTTGGGCCTGGGATGGCTGATGGCGCACCAGGGCCTGTTCTTCTTCCCGATCCTGCTGTTGGAAGGCTTGTCGCTGCACGCGTCGAGCATCCACCGCGTCTTCTCGCGTGAGCCGCTGCGGCGCCGATGGGTCGAGATCCTCTTCATCTCGATTCGTCTCGTCTTGTTCCCACTGCTGGTGTTCCTCGTGCTGTCCCCCGGAATCGCATTCGCGTTCCTCGGCGTGCAGCTCGGACTGTTCGGGGTGTACATGGGAATGGCATTCGCGCCGAACCACAAGGGCATGCCGATCGTTCCCGCCGACGTCAAGGTCGACTTCCTGCGACGCCAGGTGCTGATGAGCCGCAACATCCGCGGCAACCGGATGCTGGACACGATGATGGGCGGCCTGAACTACCAGATCGAGCACCACCTCTTCCCTTCCATGCCGAGGCCCCACCTGCGCGCCGCATCCGACATGATCGAGCAGTACTGCCGAGACAAGGGCGTCGCGTACACGCAGACCGGGCTGTGGGAGTCATACGGGATCGTGGTGCGCTACATCAATCGCGTCGGGCTGGGCGAGCGGGATCCGTTCGAGTGTCCGCTCCTCGTCCAGCGGCAGACCGTGTAGGCGCGACGGAGTTCCGCCGCAGAGCCGGCCCGCTCCCGGCGAGTCACAGATCGACGCGGCCCGCGATGACATCAGCCGCGACGACACTGATGCGAGCCTGCGTGGAGCGGGCGCGCTTGCGGATTCGCGCGAACGCCTCATCCATGTCGATATTCAGCCGCTGAGCGAGGTATCCCTTCGCCTGTTCGATCACCACGCGGCTGTCCAGTGCGCGCTGGAGCTGAGCCTGGGCGAGCTCGGACTCCTCGACCAGCCGCTGCTGGAGGATGCTGATGGTCGCGATGTCGGCCAGAGCCTGCGCCGCGGCGGCGTCGGCTGCATTGAGCACCCCGGGTTCGTCGCGCAGGAGGTTGAGCGATCCCAGCGTCGATTCCCGCAGCCGCATCGGAATCGCGTGAATGGATGCGAACCCCGAGGCCCGGGCATCGGCCGCGAACGCAGGCCAGCGGTCGGCGATGTGGTCGATGTCGGCCACCGACACGACCTGGCCGGTCGTCGCTGCTTCCACACAGGGGCCGGCACCGGCCCTCAGCTGCATCAGCTCGACGAGCTCGCTTCGCTCGCTGGTGGAGACGATCACCTCGAGCTTGTTCGACCGGCTCAGGAGCAGGATCCCCGCCGCGGACGCGTCGAAGAGCGAGATGCACTCGTCGACGAGGCGCTGGAGCACGTCGACGACGTCGAAGTCGTCGACCAGCGAATCGGCCAGGGCGACGAAGGTTCCCAGCAGGTGATGCTCGCGCGTGAGCGCCGTCATGGCGTCATCCTAAGCCTTGGCCCGTCACAGGTTCAGATCGAGCCGCCGCGCGATGACGTCGACGGCCACGTCGCGCACCGGTCGGCCCGCCGCGTATGCGTGGCCGCGCAGGAGCAGGAGGGCATCGTCCACGCCGATCCCGTTCCTGGCCGCGACCATGCCGGTCGCCTGGTGCACCTCGCGGCGCGAGTAGGGCCCGTTCTCCGCGTCGCCGTCTGCCGCCTCGAGTCGGCTCAATGCGCGCCGGAGGAGAGTGCGGGAGACGATGCCGGCGAGCGTGCTCAGTCCTGCGATGTCGGCATCCGACAACTCGCGGGCGGCCATCGAGTAGAGGGCGATGGACCCGATGCCGACCGCGCCGACGAACAGCGGGAACGCGTAGAGCGACCCCACATCGAGTTCGCGCAAAGCCGCCCACGCGCCCGGCCACAGCACTCCCCCGTCGACCTGGATGTCGGATGCCGCCACGGGCCGCCTCGTGCGCAGCGCCTCCCACGATGGGCCCTCACCGAGGTCGATCTGGATCTCGTCGATCCGTGCGCCGAGACGCGTGCTGGCGCACACGGTCTCCGAACCCATCGGCGACCCGAGCGTCGAGATCACCGCGCCCGGCATCGAGACGACCGCCCGCAGCGGCGAGCACAGGTCGTCGCCTTCTCCGGCGATGAGTGCGGCGGCGGCGATCGAGAACGCGTCGCGTGGTGGGTCGTCGCCGACTGTGCTGGACATCCCTCCCCGCCGTTCGCATCGGAATGGTGCAGGCGCTGGGTCTAGGTGCCCTCATCGTGATCGTACACCGCGTCCGCGCATCTGAGCCGAGCACGAGAACTCCGCGCAACCGGGGCCTCGCGTCGTGCCGGTCGCTGTCTGGCGCTCGTCCGTAAATGCTAGATAAGCTAGCTATTAGCTGAACAAGCGAAAGGGCGACCATGTCGGATGCAGCATCACGGACCTCGTCATCCAGGTGGGCGGGGCTCGTCTTCATCAGCCTCGCGGTGTCGCTGATCATCGTCGACTCGACGATCGTCAACGTCGCCGTGCCGCAGATCGTCGACGAGCTCTCGCTCTCCTCCACCCAGGTGCAGTGGGTGCAGGAGGCGTACACCCTGGTGTTCGCCTCGCTGCTGCTCGCGTTCGGATCATTGGCGGATCGGGTCGGGCGACGGCGGATGCTCGTGATCGGCACGCTGATCTTCACGGTGTCGTCGCTGTTCGCAGCGCTCGCTCCGTCCGGCGAGCTGCTCATCGCCGCCCGGGTGATCCAGGGTGTCGGCGGTGCGATGATGCTTCCGACCACGCTCGCGCTCATCAACGCGACCTTCCACGGCCGCGAACGCGGTCTGGCATTCGCCGTCTGGGGCTCGACGATCGGAGGGATGGCCGCCGTCGGCCCGCTGCTCGGCGGATGGCTGACGACCGCGTACTCCTGGCGACTCGCGTTCGGGATCAACATCCCGCTCGGCATCCTGATCGCCATCGGGGTGCAGGTGACCGTCGCCGAGTCGAAGGACCCGAACGCGCGACGCGTCGATGCGATGTCGGCGGTCCTCTCCGTGATCACGTTCGCCTCGCTCGTGTTCGGTCTCATCGAAGGGCGGACGCTCGGATGGTGGCGCATCGACAAGCCGTTCACGATCGGACAGTGGACGTGGCCCTGGGACCTCTCGCCGGTTCCCGTCGCCTTCTTCCTCTCCGCGATCGCGGCGGGCGCGTTCATCATGCGCGGGCTGCGCCGGCAGAAGGCCGGAAAGTCGACGATGCTGGCGTTCGACCTGTTCCGGATCCCGAGCTTCCGCAACGGCAATCTCGTCGCGATGGTCGTCTCGCTCGGCGAGTTCGGCATCATCCTCGCGCTGCCGCTCTGGCTGCAGTTCGTGCTCGGGTTCGAGGCCGTGCAGACCGGGCTCATCCTGCTGGCCCTCGCCGGCGGATCGTTCGCCGCCAGTGCACTGACGGCGCCGCTGAGCGGCCGCATCCCCCCGCCGACAATGGTGCGCTGGGGCCTTGTCGCCGAGATCGTGGGGATCGTCGGCCTCGCCGTGATGGTCCATCCGGATGCGAACTGGGTGACGCTGCTGCCCGGACTGTTCGTCTACGGCCTCGGCGTGGGACTGGCCACCGCGCAGCTGACCGGCGTCGTGCTCACCGACGTGCCTGTGACGCAGAGCGGCCAGGGATCGGGAACGCAGTCCACCGCTCGCCAGGTGGGATCGGCGCTCGGCATCGCCATCCTCGGCACGATCCTGTTCACCGTGACCGGTGGGATCCTGGCCGCCGACCTCGCCGACAAGGGGGTGCCGTCCGACCAGGCGAAGCAGGTCGTATCGGCCGTCGTCGACAGCGCCGGCGCAGCGATCCCCGGGCTGCGCGGCTCGCCGACCACCGCGCCGCTGGCGGCCGCGGCGGAAGACGCGTTCTCGACCGGCACCCGGCTCGCCGCCTTCTCCGCCGCCGCCTTCCTCGCCCTCGGCCTGCTCGCGACAGGATCGTTGCGCACGCGACGTCCGCAGGTGTCTGCGCGCGACGACGAGGACGCTCAACCCACGCCCGAGGACGTCCCGGCGACAGAGTGACCCTCGAGCCCGTGACCTCTGATCCGGGCGCCGTCTTGCTGTCCGAGACAATTCCTAGCTAAGCTAGCTACATCGCAAACTAGCTAAACCAGCGGAAATATGTTGGACGGTTCGGTCCTTGAACTTCTCCACAACCGACCAGCGCCCGCATCGAACGCGAGGAGAGGCCATGCTGACACTGCACGAAGGGCGAGGGACGACCGCCGCCGCAAGCATCCGAACCGCTGTCACCGTCCCGATCCGCTTCCCCGACGGCTACGCCACGGTCGCGCGGGTCCTGACGTTCGAAGGCCTCGCCGACGGACGCGAGCATCTGCTGCTCGCGTTCGGCGATGCGTGGACCGAAGACGGGGCCGTGGATCCGGGGCCGTCCCCCCTGGTGCGGCTGCACAGCGAATGCCTCACCGGCGACGTATTCGGCTCGGAGCGCTGCGACTGCGGACCCCAGCTCCGCGAGGCAGTCGAAGCGCTCGAGCGGGAGGGCGGCCTGCTCCTGTACCTGCGCCAGGAAGGGCGGGGCATCGGCCTGTACTCGAAGCTGGATGCCTACGCGCTGCAGGATGCCGGACTCGACACCTACGAGGCCAACCTCGCCCTCGGCCACGACGCGGACGAGCGCGACTACACGTGCGCCGCGCAGATGCTGGCGGCGGTGGGCGTCGAGAGCGTGCGCCTGTTCACGAACAACCCGGACAAGTCCGGGCAGCTGCGCGATCTGGGTATCGGAGTGGATGCCGTCATCCCCACTGCCGTCCATCTCACTCCCGCGAACGCCCGTTACCTGCAGGCCAAGCGGGACCGCACCGGCCATCACCTCGACCTCCCCGCCGCCTGAGCGCCGCGGGCAGAGCCGGCCCCTCGGGGAAATGTCGACGACTTTCGGAATTTACTAGCTTAGCTAGCGATTTTTCGCTAGCTTATCTAGCGAAGCACGGTGTCGTGCATTCCGAGAGAAGGGTTCCAGCAATGCGTAAGAAGTTCATGATGGCGATCTGTGCCGGTGCGTTGGTCGCGGGCGCGGCGATGGCGACGCCGAGCGCCGCCCTGGCGGACGGCTACGGCGTCCAGATCAACGACGGATGCGGCGCCACCTACGGCCAGCTCGTCTCCGAGGCACGGCAGATCGGCCACATCAGCGGCGGCGTGCACGGCGCGGCGTACTGGATCAACAGCGGCCTCGCCGCCGCCCACGGCTGCAGCTGAGCCAGACAGCAGCACGCCGGGGGGAGACGCCCGCCGATCGAGCCCGAGGCTCTCGGCGGGCGTTCTCATTCCCGCAGCGCTCGCGACATGACCTGCACGCGAGTTCTGAAGCCGCCGGGCCCGAGCCAGTAGTCTCGAGGCATGCGGCGAAGCGAGCAAGCAGCGCCGAACGTCACGCTCACGAGCATGGGCCGCGGCTTCGAGGTGATCTCGTCGCTCGCCGAGCTCACCTCTCGGCGAGGCACCGGCGCGACCGTGCAGGAGGTCGCACGAGCCCTCGGGCGCGAGCGGTCCCAAGTGTCGCGAACGCTGTCCGCGCTCGCCGCGAGCGGCCACGCGGTGAGGGATGCAGAGGGCCGGTATCGACTCGCGTGGGGCTGGTACGCGACCGCTCGAGAGGTGGTCGACGGACGACTGCACACCGTCGGACTGTCGATCATCGACCGCCTCGCCGACACGACCGGCGAGGCGTGCTTCCTCGGCGTGCTCGCCGGTGACAGCACGGTGACGATCGCCGAGAGTCTTCCGCGGGGCTCGCGCATGATCGGCTCATGGCTCGGACGCGCCTACCCCGCCTTCTGCAGCGATGCCGGCCAGGCCGTGCTCTGGGATGCCTCCGACGATGAGATCCGTGCCGTCTTCGCACACACGGACTTCCGCAGCCGGGGCCCCAACGCGCCGCGGTCGGTGGACGACTTCCTCGGGCGGCTGCGAGAGAGCCGTGAGCGAGGGTTCGCCATCGTCGATGAGGAGGCGGAGCCCGACCTGTACTCCGTATCCGCGCCCGTCTGGGATTTCCGCGCAGAGGTGGTCGCCGGTGTGCAGATCGTCGGCGAGCGTGCGTCTCTCGAGCCGCGGACAGTCGAACTCGCCGCAGCATGCCGGGCGGCCTCGGCGGAGTTGTCCGCCGCGCTGGGTCACGGCGGACGCGACTAGCTGAGGCCGTCGACCTGCGTCCGCGCGGCGAGGGCGCTCAGGCGCGCCCCGGCCGCGCGCAGCGCCTTCTGCGCCGCCTCAGCCCGGCGACCGCGCAGCCGGGAGCCGGCGATGCCGATGGATGCGACGATCCCCCGGCCGTCGCGCACCGGCAGGGCGTACTCGAGCACGCCTTCGACGTACTCCTCCTCGGCATAGACGAGGCCGTTCCCCCGGTCTCGCTCGAGCAGGGCATGCAGATCGCTCACCGAGCGCGCGGCATGGGGCCCGCCGACACCGACGAACTGGACGTCGCACAGGAGCGCCTCGAGGTCGGACCTCGACTGGTCCCACAGAAGCGCGCGGCCGGCGCCCGTGCACCAGATCGGGGTGACCGATCCCGGACGCAGGTACGGGGCGCCCGAGCTGGGAGCCTCGCAGCGCAGGGTGAGGGCGCGGCTGCCGTCGGAGGAGACGACCTGCGCCGACAGGTCCAGCTGCGCGGCCAGCTGCCGCAGCTCCTGCCGAGCCGCGCGCAGCCAGGGCTGGTTCATCGCACCCGCGGTCCGGAAGTACGCATCCCCGACGCGCAGGACGGCCGCTTCGTCGCGTTCGAGGTAGCCGAGCTCGCGGAGCTCCTGGGTGAGCCGCGAGACCCGGCTGCGCTCGATGCGGGTGGCCTCCGAGAGGCGTGACGCGTTATACGCCAGCCTGCTCGATCGCTCCCGCTGCACCACCGCATCGACGAGGGTCAGTCCCTGCAGGAAGGAGGACGGCTGGGTCATCGGTCGGACCTCTTCCGTGCGGGAGTGGATCGATGCGGGGTGCGGCCCCGCGGGGAGCGGTCCGTCGCCGGACGTTCAGGCGCCGCCCTCACGCTGTACAGAGGTTAGCGTGTCGTCCCCGGGCCGCGGCTCCTCCGCTGCGGGATCGTCGACGAGGTCGACCGGAGCCTCCTCGGAGACCGTCACGGTCGCCTTCGCGCCGCGACGACCGTAGCGCCACCAGAAGAACAGGTAGCAGAGCCCGACGAACGGAAGGCCGAAGTAGAGGGCCGCCACCTGTGTGGGATCGAAGGCGATGGCGATCACCGAGGCGAGCAGCAGGAGGAAGGTGACGATCGGCAGGACCGGGTACAGGGGCGTCCGGTACGGGAGCGAACTCAGGTCGCCGCCGTTGCGGATGAACCTCCTGCGGTGGAAGAACTGCGATGCGACGATCGACATCCACACGGCGACCACGGCGAACCCGGCGATCGAGACGAGGACCAGGTAGACGGTCTCGGGCGCGATCACACTGGAGACGAGCGAGACGAGGCCGAGGGCGAGGCTCACGCACAGCGCCACGAGAGGGATGCCGCGGCGCGTCAGCCGCGTCAGGGCACGCGGCGCATGGCCTTCCTCGGCGAGGGAGAACAGCATCCGGGCGCACGAGAACAGGCCGCTGTTGCCCGCGGAGAGCAGCGCGGTGATGATGACGAAGTTCATGATGTCCGCCGCGTACGGAATGCCCACGTACTCGAACACGTCGACGAAGGGGCTGCTCGTCACGCTCGCCTTGTCGTAGGGAAGGATCGCGGCGATGACGGTGATGGAGCCGACGAACAGGATCAGCAGTCGCCAGACCGTCGATCGCACCGCCCGCGGGATGTTCTTGCCGGGGTCCTTCGTCTCGCCCGCTGCGACGCCGATCAGCTCCGAGCCGCTGAACGCGTAGAACACGGCGAGAGCCGTCACGAGGACACCGCCGATGCCGTTCGGGAACAGACCGTGCGGGGTCATGAAGTTGCTGAAGAGCACGGCGGGCGGATGCTCCGACGACAGCGGGGTGAAGCCGAACACGGCTGCGCCGCCCAGGGCGATCAGCGAGACGATCGCAACGACCTTGATCAGCGAGAACCAGAACTCCAGCTCGCCGAAGACGCGGGCTGAGATCGCGTTGATGGTGAACAGCCCCGCGGCGAACAGGAGGCACCAGACCCACACGTCGACGTGCGGGAACCACCGCTGCATGAGGATGCCGGCGGCCGTGAACTCGGATCCGAGCGCGACGACCCAGCACAGCCAGTAGAGCCACGCGGTGGTGAATCCCGTCGCGGGCCCGATGGACCTCGCCGCGTAGATGTGGAACGCGCCGGAGACGGGGTAGGCGATGGCCAGTTCGCCGAGGCAGGCCATCACCAGGTACACGACGAGTGCGCCGACGAGATAGGCGATGATCGCGCCGAGCGGACCAGCCTGGCTGATCGTGTAGCCGGAGCTGAGGAACAGGCCCGACCCGATCACACCGCCGAGCGCGATCATGATCAGGTGGCGAGCATCCATGGACCGCTGCAGCCTGCGCAGCGGGACCTGGGTGGCGGTGGTGTGGGGAAGCGCGTTGGGAAGCACTTTCTCGGGGGATGTGGGGCTCATGGCCTCTCGCAATCGGGTCAGCGGTGATCGGATGGCTCCGTGCTACATCATCACACCAATGTGTTGATTTTGCACGTCAGCTGCCGGGGACGATACCCGGCCCCCTCACCGCGCACAAGGGTCAGGAGCCAGGATGTCGGCTCGTCGAGGCATGACGAGCAGAGTGTCGGCGCCCTGGTCGAACTGTCAGTGCACGTGTGCGATCTGCCAGGCGCGCACCGACACCCGCGTTGCGCACACTGGTCGGGTCCCTCCCCCACGACTGAGAAGGAGCCCCGCCGTGAACCGTCACGACATCGCACTGATCGGCTTCGGTGGCGTCAATCGAGCGCTGGCCGAGATCATCCACCATCGCGGAGACGAACTCGCCGAAGAACTCGGGTTCGTCCTCCGGGTGGTCGCCATCACCGACCTGCGCCTCGGCTCTCTCATGCAGGCCGACGGAGTCGACCTCGGGGCGGTGTTCGCCATGACCGGAGCGGACACGTTCGCCGGCTGGCGCGGCGGCGCCGCCGTGCCGCAGAACGACTACGTGATCCGCAACACCACGGCCGACATCGTCGTCGAAGCCACCTTCACGAATCCGCTCGACGGCGAGCCCGGGATCTCCCACGTGCGCGCCGCGCTCGAGAGCGGCAAGAGCGTCGCCACGACCAACAAGGGTCCGGTCGCCCTGGCCGGTGCAGAACTCGATCGCCTGGCCGCCGCCCATGGCGTCCGCTTCGAGTACGAGGGCTCGGTCGTCAGCGGAACGCCCATCCTGCGATTCGTCAGCGAGACCCTGAAGGGTCTGCGCGTGAATGCGGTGCAGGGCATTCTGAACGGCACCAGCAACTACGTCCTCGGGCAGATGGAATCCGGCATGACGCTGGATGCCGCGGTGGCCGAGGCCCAGGCGCTCGGGTACGCCGAGGCCGACCCGACGGCGGACATCGAGGGGTCCGACGTGCGGCTGAAGGTCGTCATCCTCGCCAACGAGGTTCTCGGCGGAAGCATCACGGCGGAGGATGTGTCGTGCCGGGGCATCTCCGGGGTGAGCTCCGCCGACATCATCGCCGCCGCCGCGAACGGCAGCCGCTGGAAGCTGGTCGGCTCGGCATCCCGCGATGCAGACGGGCGCATCACGGCGAGCGTCCAGCCCGTGGCGCTGCCGTCGACTCATCCTCTCGCTGCCGTGAGCGGCCCGACGAACGCCGTGTCGTTCGACACCGACCTGCTCGGCACGGTGACCGTCGCCGGACCGGGGGCCGGACGCGTCGAGACCGCCTACGCCCTCCTGTCGGACATCATCGCCATCGACGCCCGGCAGCGCGCCACGGCGGAGGCGAACCAGTGAGCGCCCCCGCGGTCGTCGGATCGCACGCCGTCGACGGTCCGCCACCGCTGATCGTGACCGATCCCTACCACGGGACGACCATCGGCTCCGTCCCCCAGAACGGACCCGGCGATGTCGACGCCGTGATGGAGCGAGCACGAATGGGTCTGCGGATCTCCCGGTCGCTGTCCCGCTTCTCGCGGCACCAGATCCTCGACCGCGCGGCGGCGCTCCTCGCCGAGCGGGCGGAAGAGGCTGCGGGACTCATCGTGCGCGAGGCGGGCAAGACCATCCGGCAGGCGCGCAAGGAGGTGCGGCGAGCACGGATGACGCTGTCCCTGTCGGCCGATGCGGCGCGCTCCGACGCAGGTGAAGTCATCCCGTTCGACGCATTCGAGGGCTCGGAGAACCGCCGCGGCTGGTACACCAGGGAACCGCTGGGCATCATCCTCGCGATCACCCCCTACAACGATGCGCTCAACCTCGTCGCGCACAAGCTCGGGCCCGCGATCGCCGGCGGCAACGCCGTCGTCCTGAAGCCGTCCCAGCTGACGCCGCTCACCGCGCGATTCCTCGTGGATCTGCTGATCGACGCGGGCCTGCCGGATGAGATCGTCACCGTCGTCCACGGCGATCGCCGTCTTGCGCAGACGCTGGTCGCCGCGCGCGAGGTGCGGATGGTGTCGTTCACCGGCGGCTTCGCGACCGGTGAGGCGATCGCTCGCAACGCGGGCCTGAAGAAGCTCGCGATGGAGCTCGGAGGCAACGCGCCGGTGATCGTCTTCGCCGACGCGGACATCGATGCGGCCGTGGAGTCGTGCGTGTCGGGGGCCTTCTGGGCGGCCGGGCAGAACTGCGTCGGCGCCCAGCGCGTGCTCGTGCAGCGCGAGGCCTACGCGGCCTTCCGCGAGCGCTTCGTGGCGCAGACGGTCGCCCTCCGCGCCGGCGATCCCGCCGATGAGGCGACCGATGTCGGACCCATGATCACGGTGGCCGCGGCGCAGCGCGCAGAACGGGTCGTCGCGGATGCGGTGTCCGCCGGCGCACGGGTGCTGGTCGGTCATCGACGCGAGGGCTCGGTCTACTGGCCGACAGTCGTCGAGGAGGTGCCGTTGTCGTGCGAGCTGTGGACGGACGAGGTGTTCGCGCCGGTCGTGGTGCTGTCCGTGTTCGACACCGAGGAACAGGCGATCCTGCAGTCGAACGAGATCGAATTCGCTCTCCATGCCGCGACCTTCACCGCTGACATCACCCGTGCGCTGCGCGTGTCGGGACAGCTCGAGGCCGGAGGCGTCATGATCAACGACTCGTCGGACTACCGTGTCGACAGCATGCCGTTCGGCGGGGCCAAGTACGGAAGCATGGGCAGGGAGGGCGTGCGGTTCGCGTACGAGGAGATGACGCAGCCGAAGGTCATCTGCATCAACGCGTGACCCGCCTCACGTCCGATCGATCGCCCGGGTGAGCGAGATCGCGGTCACGGTGTTCGCCACCCCGGGAATCGCGGCGATCTGCTCCCAGACCTGACCGATCCGGTCCATCGAGTCCGCTTGGAGCGTGACGAACAGGTCGTACTCCCCCGAGAGCACGTCGCATCGCATGATCTCGGGGATGCGGCGCAGCTCGGCCACGACCCGGTCGTCCCGCATCCGGTCCGCGCGGTAGATCATCACGATCGCGGTGACGCGCGGACCGGCCGCGCCGCCGCGCACGACGGTGTATCCGTCGATGACACCGTCGCGCTCCATCCGCTCGATGCGCTGCCGGACGGCGTTGCGCGAGAGATGCACCTGCGTGGCGATCGTGACGAGCGGGATCCTCGCATCCCCCGTGAGCGCCTCGAGGATCTGCAGATCGAGCGCATCCAGACGAGACCCGGCCATGATCACTCCTATGCGCTATGCGCAATTGTCAATGCTTATTTCACACGCTAGCGTAGCTTCAGTGCGCGGCCCGCGCTCTGTCGATGCGCAGACGCGCGCTTGTCGAGGAGGATCCCATGTGTCAACGCCCCGATCGGAGCCGTGCAGAGACGCTGTCGGAGCTGAGCCTCGCCGTCCACGGCGGCAACCGGCTCGATTCGACCCGTGCGCTGAGGGTCCCTCTGGTGATGGCGAACTCCTATGCACTGCCCGACGACCCCAGCGACATCAGCTGGTCAGCAAC